>JAEMSA010000015.1 GCA_016463095.1 Candidatus Nanopelagicales bacterium | reverse complement strand
GCCATATTTTCAGGTCGTTGATTGACAAGAATTTCACTTGTGGATTTAGCTATATCCAAAGCAAGTGCTAATAAAGATTGATTTAACGACTCAGTCACACCACCTATCTTGCCTCTAGTCGCCCACGAAGTAGCGTTGAGGTGTGTTAACGAAATATAGAAACATTCTTACGCTTCCTGGTGCTCGTTCATTCCTTCTGGCCGGCTTAATTGCTCGCTTTCCAATCTCCATGTATGGGCTAGGCGCAGTTCTTCTAGTTCAATCAAGAACTGGTTCGTATTTCACAGCCGGTGTAGTTTCTGCATCTTTTGCCATAGCTGCTGCAGTCGGTGGACCAATAACTTCACGATTGGTAGATCGACTAGGTCAAAACAAATTAATTCCTATTCTATTATCCCTTCACGTTTCTACACTTTTAATAATGATTTACCTAATTATTAATGATGCAAACCTAGTTTTTGTGATAATTCTTGGAGTTATTTCAGGAGCAAGTGAACCTACTATTGGTCCATTTATTAGAGCGCGATGGAAAAAAGCAGCAAGAAATAGGCAGCAAGAAAATACTGCTTTTGCTATGGAGAGTGTGATTGATGAAGTTATATTTATTTTTGGGCCACCAATTGTTACCTTTTTGTGCGTTGTGTTTTATGACGCTTCCGGATTATTGCTAGCAGCAATTTTGGTCGCATTAGGCGGTATTTGGTTATCTGGCCAAAAGAAAACTCAACCAGAAATTCACATTGTTGGTGCACAACGAGGTAAATCAGCACTGAAATATCCAGGGGTTATTTCATTGTTCTTGGTTTATATTTTGTTAGGTGCAGTATTTGGTGCTGCTGAAGTTATTGCGGTGGCGTTTAGTCGCGAAAAGGGAAGCCCTGAACTTGCTGGTGCTTTAATTACTGCTTGGTCTGTTGGATCACTTGCCGCTGGAATTTCCATGGGGGCAATTCATTTCAAAAACAAGCTTTCTCACCGATTTTTGATCTCATCTTTTTTCTTCGCTATTTCTTTAGTGCCTTTACCTTTCATTTCAACCATGCCAGCACTCTTCGTAGTACTTTTGATTTCTGGTTTAGCAATTTCACCAGTACTGATTTCGGGCTACACCCTGATTGGTCAACTAGTTCCCCAAAACCAATTAACTGAAGGTTTTGCTTGGGCAAACACTGGAGCAGGATTAGGAATTGCATTGGCTTCAGCAATCGCAGGTTGGATAATTGATAACAGTGGTGCGCAAGTTGCGTTCTGGGTTGTGGCAGCTGCTGGGTTGTTAACTTTTGCTATCACTTTGATTACTTACCAAGATTTAAAGCAAGCCGACTCGCGCTCAGCAATATCGGCTTAAACCCTCAATTTTCTCGTAGCGTAGTCCCACACGGGAATTGTGGTGAGTCACTCCTGTCACAAATTATTGGAGGTGTCAAAACGTGCTCAAAAAGTTAACCTTTGAAAATTTAAGTGATGACGGCACAAAAATAGTTTTGACAGACGATAACGGAAATGAATTCGCATTAGATCTTGACGAAAAAACCAGAGATGCTGCACGTAATTGGCGCAAACGTCCTAAAGCTTCAATTCATGACAGAGATCATGAATTAAGTGTTGCCGAAATTCAAGCAAGAATTCGTTCAGGAGTTTCTGCTGAAGATTTAGCAACCGTAAGTAGCATTCCATTAGAAAGAATTAAAAGATTTGAACCACCTGTATTACAAGAAAGATATTGGATTTCCAAACGTGCCCGTGAAACAGAAATTAGAAGAGCACACGGCAGTGCTTCATTTGATGAAATAGTTCAAACCAGAATTATGCACGGTGGTGGCGATATTGAATCCACTAAATGGGATGCCTGGAAACGAGAAGATGGTCGTTGGAATATTGCGTGTTCATTCATTGGCAAAAAAGGTGAAACAGAAGCACACTGGGCTTACGATCCCGATGTGGCAACCATTGCACCACTAGATGATGTCGGACGTTGGTTACTAGATGTCACCCCAGAGATGCCACACAATCAAACAATTGAACACGTTGCGCCAAAATTAGTGAGCGTTCCCAAAATTGTGGAAGAAGTTGTTGAAGAAATACCTAACTGGGTTACTCCACAAGGAGTAAAACAAGATGTTTCTAACACTGTGCCAATACCAGTACAAGAACCAGAAAAACCAAAAGTTGTGACACCTCCCCGAATTCCTGCACCAGTTAAAAAAGTTGTGGAACCAATCCAAGTAATTAATGTTGTGGAAGAAACATTAATTGTGGAAGAAATCGAAGAACCAGTTGCTGTAACTGAGGCGCCCCATGTTCCTAAAAGTAAAAGAGCTGCAGTTCCTAGTTGGGATGAAATCCTGTTTGGCTCCAAAGGCGGTCAGTAAGCCCTGTTTCGGTGTGGCAGCACCAAAAGCCTTGTCTATAAAGGCATGATTTAAATACTTAACTCAAAACTTATCTTTTAAGGATCACTTCGTGGCCAGCAAAAAAAATAAGCCTGTTGCCTTGCCCTTAAATCCTGAAAAAATTATTGATATTGATGTTTCCGCTGAGATGCGCGGATCATTTCTAGAATATGCATATTCAGTTATCTACTCCCGCGCACTTCCTGATGCACGCGATGGTTTGAAACCAGTGCAAAGAAGAATTCTGTACCAGATGAACGAGATGGGTTTGAGACCTGAAAAGGGTCACGTAAAAAGTGCCCGAGTTGTTGGTGAAGTTATGGGTCGCTTGCATCCACACGGTGATGGCGCAATTTATGACGCACTCGTTCGTATGGCTCAACCGTTTTCTTTGCGTTTATCTCTAATTGATGGTCAAGGAAACTTTGGTTCTCTTGATGATGGTCCTGCTGCAATGCGTTACACCGAATGCAAACTAGCTCCTGCTGCACTTGGACTAACTGCTTCTATTGATGAAGATGTTGTTGATTTCAAAACAAATTATGATGGCCGAGAAGTTGAACCTGAAGTTTTACCTGCTGCGTTTCCTAATCTTTTAGTAAATGGTGCAACTGGAATTGCTGTTGGCATGGCAACAAATATGCCTCCCCACAACTTAGGTGAAGTAGTTTCAGCCCTGTTGGCATTAATTGATGATCCTGCTATCAAACCTAAAGAGTTAATGAAAATAATTCCTGGTCCAGATCTTCCAGGTGGTGGAAAAGTTATGATTGGTGAAGGAATTAAAGAGGCTTACCTAACTGGGCGTGGTGCTTTCAAAATGAGGGCTACCGTGCAATTAGAGAGCGTTAAAGCTAAAAAACAAGGATTAGTAATCACCGAATTACCATTTAACGTTGGTGCGGAAAAAGTTATCGAAAGAATGAAAGATTTGATTGAAAGTAAAAAACTGCAAGGTATTTCCCGAGTAATTGATCTAACTGATGGGGAAAAAGGTTTACGCCTAGTAATTGAGGTAAAAAATGGTCATGAGCCCCAAAAAGTATTAGACGATCTTTATCGTTTAACCCCAATGGAAGAATCATTTGCCATCAACAATGTGGCATTAGTTGAGGGTCGCCCAAGAACACTGAGCTTAAAAGAAATGCTGGAAGTTTACTTGGAACACCGAATTGATGTAGTAAAAAGAAGAAGTAAATTCAGATTGGAGAAAGCTACTGATCGACTCCACCTAGTCGAAGGAATGCTGTTAGCAATTGTCGATATTGATAAGGTCATCAAAATAATTAGAGCAAGTGATGATGCTGCACAGGCTAAACAGGCCTTAATGAAAGGTTTCAAACTTTCAGACATCCAAACCACTTATATCTTGGAAATGCCGCTTCGGCGCTTAACTAAAACATCCAAAATTGAACTACAAACTGAACAAAAAAGTTTGATTGAATCAATAACTGAACTTAAATCTATTTTGGGATCTACCCCTAAGTTACGAAAAAGTGTGGCAGACGAATTAGCAGCTGTGGCAAAACACTTTGCCACACCAAGAAGATCGATGTTGGTTTCAGAATCTGGCAAAATCATTAGTGAAGCACCTAAAAATACGGAAGATTTAGCACTGGTCTAGTTGTTCTTCCAACTCCCAAGTAGCAATTAATGAGTAATAGAGCAGAATAGGAACATGGGAACTCAAAACGTAGACATTTTGATAATTGGTGCAGGACCTGCTGGTCTCTATGGTGCTTATTACGCAGGTTTCCGGGGCATGAGTGTGGGCTTAATGGATAGCTTGGAAGAACCTGGTGGACAAATAACTGCCATGTATCCCGAAAAAGCCATTTTTGATGTTGGTGGGTTTTCCTCCATCAAAGGAAAAGATTTAATTGATAATTTATTAACACAAGCCAAACCTTCTAACCCTAAATTTTTTCTCAACCAAACCGCAACCACTTTGAAACAAAATCCAGATAAATCTTTAACTATTACTTCTGAATCTGAAACCATAAACGCTAAAGCCGTCATCATCACCGGTGGTATTGGGAGATTTACACCGCGCGCATTACCTGCGGCAGAAGGTTGGGGCGGTAAAGGTTTAGTTCATTTCGTACCCAAATTGTCTGTCCACGCTGGCAAAGATGTTGTCATCGTCGGGGGCGGAGACTCTGCTTTTGATTGGGCCAATGAATTGCATCCAATTGCAAAATCTGTGACCTTGATCCACCGCAGAGACAAATTCAGAGCACACCAAGCAACTATTGATCAGGTAACCGCTTTAGGTATTCCACTGATCACCGAAGCCGAAGTAACAAAAGTTTCCGGATCTGCACACATCGAAAAGATTGAATACACAAATACTAAAACTAAAGAAGTAACAGAATTGAAATGTGACACACTTGTAGCTGCCCTAGGCTTCACTGCCAATATTGGTCCACTAGCCGAATGGGGTTTAAATATCGATTCAAGAAAGATTGTGGTTGATTCTGGAATGCACACCAATCTTGAAAGAGTTTTTGCCGCAGGAGATATTTCAACTTATCCAGGTAAAGTGGCACTAATTTCAGTTGGTTTCGGAGAAGCAGCAACTGCGGTTAATAATGCAACTGTGGCAATAAATCCAGAAGCCCATTTATTTCCAGGGCATTCTTCCGGAAGTGTTGAATAATTAACTAAGCATCAATTCTTGATTTATCAAGTTCGTCTGCTCCGTGCACAATAAATTCTTTTCTAGGCGCAACATCTGAACCCATCAACAAGTCAAACACTTCACTGGCTTCCTCGGCATCTTTCACATTAATTCTTCGCAAAGTTCTTGATTCTCTATTCATGGTGGTTTCACGCAATTGCTTGGCATCCATTTCGCCTAAACCTTTATATCTTTGAATTGGTTGTTTAATTTTTTGTCCACTTTTTTCTATCGCAGCTACAGTTCTACGCATTTCTTCATCACTGTAGGTATAAATAACTTCTCCTGATTTCTTACCCGCTCCCATTGTTTCAATTCGATGTAAAGGCGGAACAGCTGCAAAAACCCTGCCACTATCAAGCAGAGGTTTCATATATCTCTGGAACAAAGTGAGCAATAAACATCTAATGTGGGCACCGTCAACGTCAGCATCTGACATCAAAATAATTTTGCTATATCTAACATCGGGAAGTTCAAAAGTTCTTCCTGATCCCCCGCCCACCACAGAAATGATTGAAGCGCATTCAGTATTTTTCAAAACATCTGCCACTGAAGCTTTTTGGACGTTTAAGATTTTTCCTCTAATTGGTAACAGCGCTTGGAACTCAGAATTCCTTGCCAATTTGGCAGTACCTAAAGCAGAGTCACCTTCCACAATAAATAATTCTGTGTGTTCAATGTCATTTGAGCGACAATCCGCAAGTTTAGCTGGCAAAGATGATGATTCGATTGCATTTTTTCTTCTTTGCACATCTCTTTGATTTCGGGCAGCTAATCTGGCTCGAGAGGCGTTGGCAATTTTTTCCAATAACAATTTAGTTTTGGCTTTATCCCCACGGGGTGGATTCTTAAACCATTTATTGAATTCTTGAGTTACCACTGTAGTAACAATTTTTTGGGCGGCAGGAGTTCCAAGGATTTCTTTAGTTTGACCTTCAAATTGTGGTTCAGGTAAGCGCACACTGATAACGGCTGTTAAGCCTTCCAAAATATCTTCCCTCAGCACACTTTCTTCATTGTTCTTTAAAAACCGTTGGGCTTTTAATTGATCGTTTATGACTTTTACAATTGCTCGATCAAATCCGGTAACGTGAGTTCCGCCCTTAGGTGTGGCAACCACGTTTACGAAAGATTTTATTTCACTGTCGTAACCATTACCCCAACGAAGTGCAATATCAACTGCCATTTCGCGTTCAATTTCTCTAGGTCTCATATGGCCTTGATCATCTAACACCGGAACATTTTCAGTGAAGTGACCGTTTCCTTGCAAACGAATCACACTGGTGACTGCTTCACCGGTTGCCATGTGTTCAACAAATTCGGTGATGCCACCTTTAAATTTGTATTCAACTTCAGTTTTTTCTTTATCTCTTAAATCAGAAACAGCTACTGCTAAACCAGGAACTAAGAAAGCAGTTTGGCGAGCACGTTGCATAAGAGCGGCTGCATCCAGGTGTAACTCTTTAACAAATATTTCAGGATCTGGCCAAAACCTCACTCTGGTTCCAGTTCCTGATTTCACAGCTTTGCCCGCAACTTTTAGACCAGCTTCTCTAGTGAATTTTGCATTTGGGCCTTCACCTTTGAAAACTCCGGTAGCACCTCTCTGGAACGATGCGGTGTGAGTTTTGCCGCCTCTGTCCACTGCCACATCAAGTCGTGAACTTAAAGCGTTAACCACTGATGCACCAACACCGTGCAAACCACCAGATGCAGTGTAGGAACCTGATCCAAATTTGCCACCAGCATGAAGTTTGGTCATAACTAATTCCACGCCACTTAGTTTTGTTTTAGGTTCAATATCAACAGGGATTCCTCTACCATCATCCATAACGGTTACAGAATTATCAGGCATCAATTTTATATGGATTCGTTTGCAATGACCTGCTAAAGCTTCATCAACAGCGTTATCAATTAATTCCCACACACAATGCATTAAGCCCCTGCCATCGGTTGAACCGATGTACATGCCGGGACGTTTTCTTACCGCATCCAAGCCTTCCAAAACTGAGAGATTCTTGGCGTTATATTCGGCGTTATTGGTGTTGGATGCAAGACTCAAGTTTTCTTTTCCTTTTTGGTAATAATCAAATTTCTACGACAAAAAAAGTCTGTTTGTTTATTCTCGTAGGTTTTAGGGGTTTTCCAGGGCTACGGCACGCCTGTTGGGCTGGGTGATTGGTCTGGGCGACACACCCACACCATCCCCAAGTTGCGCCAAAGCCTTTTGCAAGGATGATTGAAGTACCACCTAATTAAATGAGACGAGGCCCTACGTTGAATACGACCCTAACCGCAGGACCAGCACTAACCGCTGCTGATCGTTGTGATCGCTGTGGAGCTCAAGGCTATGTGCGCGTAACACTGCCAACAGGTGGAACCTTAATTTTTTGTGGCCATCATGCCAAGAAGCATGAAGAAAAACTAAAACTTATTGCTGCCGAATATGTAGACGAAACAGATCGTCTGGGCGCAACTAACTAATTAGTCTAAATAATCGCGTAACACTTGGGAACGCGATGGATGTCTTAACTTTGACATTGTTTTAGATTCAATTTGTCTAATACGCTCTCTCGTAACTCCATAAACCTGACCTATTTCATCAAGGGTTTTAGGTTGACCATCTGTTAAACCAAATCTCATTCGCACAACGCCGCGCTCGCGTTCACTTAAAGTATCAAGCACACTGTCTAGTTGTTCTTGTAACAAAGTGAAAGAAACAGCATCACTTGGAACAATTGCTTCTGAATCTTCAATTAGATCTCCGAATTCAGAATCCCCATCTTCACCAAGTGGGGTGTGTAAGGAAATAGGTTCACGGCCATATTTTTGAACTTCCACAACCTTTTCAGGTGTCATGTCAAGTTCTCTAGCTAACTCTTCGGGAGTAGGTTCTCTACCTAAATCTTGTAACATTTGGCGTTGCACACGTGCCAATTTGTTAATGACTTCAACCATGTGCACAGGAATACGAATAGTTCTAGCTTGATCGGCCATCGCACGGGTAATGGCTTGTCTAATCCACCAGGTTGCATATGTTGAGAATTTGTAACCTTTGGTGTAATCAAACTTCTCAACCGCACGAATCAATCCGAGGTTACCTTCTTGAATCAAATCTAAGAACAACATGCCACGTCCGGTGTATCTCTTCGCTAAGGAAACCACAAGTCGAAGGTTTGCCTCTAGTAGATGATTTTTAGCTCTTTGCCCATCTTCAGAAATCCATTCCAAATCTTTTCTAAGCTTGCGATCTTTGATGCCTCCAGCTGCAATTTTTTCTTCTGCAAATAAACCAGCTTCAATTCTTTTAGCTAAATCAACTTCTTGTTCAGCATTAAGCAAGGCAACTTTTCCAATTTGTTTTAGATAATCTTTAACTGGATCAGCGGTTGCACCCGCTACCGTAACTTTTTGAGTTGGCTCATCAGCATCATCTGTGTCAGAAATTATGAATGCTTCAGATTCATCAACTGTGGCACTTGTTTTTGTGTTTTCTTCTGAGTCTTCCTCTACTTCTTCAACTTCGGCAATTTCTTCGCTTAGTTCAGCTAAACTTTCTTTTTCTAATTCTGCAATGGCTAGTAATTCCGCTGGATCTACTTCATCGACTTCATCAACGGTAATTAGTTCACCGTCAACCATTATTACCTTGGCAAAACCTTTATCCCCTTTTCCTTTAGGTGCGGGGATTGCTTTAGCTCCCTTTAGAGGTTTGGCAACTGGTTTAAGTGGCTTAATCGGTTTAGCAGGCTTGGCAACCTTTACTGGCTTCGTTTTTTTGATTAGTTTAGCGGCAGGTTTCTTAGCTGCTGGTTTCTTGGCAACAACTTTTTTCGCAGCAGGCTTCTTTGCAGCAGGTTTCTTTGCAGCAGGTTTCTTAGCTGCTGGCTTAGCAACAACTTTTTTCGCAGCTGGCTTCTTAGCGACAGGCTTGCCGGATGGTTTCTTAGCAGCAGGTTTAGCAGCAGGTTTTTTTGCTGCCGGCTTGGCAACAACTTTTTTTGCTGCAGGCTTCTTGGCGGCAGGCTTGATAGATGGTTTCTTAGCAGCAGGTTTTTTTGCTGCCGGCTTGGCAACAACTTTTTTTGCAGCAGGCTTCTTGGCAGCAGGCTTGGTTAAGGTTTTTCCTGGCATTGCCACAAAGACAACCCTTCAAAGTGATGACGCGCTTAAGGGCCTGTCAAATTGACCGGCCCGAATTCCTATTCTGTCACGACTTAGCACATTCTGCCTGTTTTGGGGCAACGATTCAGCGTGTGAGGACTCCTGCGGCTTCGTGAGCGATCAAAGAAAAAGTTGTGGTTTGGGTTAATGATTTTCCGGGCACCGCAACGCTAACTTTTGAATTAGTTTTCCAGCTGGCATTCCAAGTAGTAGTTACAGATATTGTGTGTAAACCTTTGGTGCTAAAACTGTGTTTTATTATTCCTGCTGGATGCCCTGTACCTGGATTAGTTGTATTAATTACTGTTCCATCTGAAAATCTCCAAACCCAACTTGCATTTGCGCTGAGCGTAACTGGAATTCCGGTCACTATGACCGTTTTAGGACCAAAAGAATTACTTTGATTACTTAAGAAATAGACATCTACGTTGACTAGCACATTTTGTGTTGGTTGCGTACTGGGAATTAATTGTGGCAAATACTCAATAGTTTTTTCTTTAAGAGTGTTTGTTAGTTTTTCAGGAGTGCTGGGACCCTTTGGTCCAACACACATGAACCCCACCACTAACCAAGGTTCATTAGTGCCAAGTCTTCGCCAAATCTTTTTTTTCTCCCCCAGGGTGTTCTCTACGGTTTGACACTCTGTTTGGCTTGAGCAGGTACTGATTACATAGTTTTCATCAAAGACAAAGCAAATAGCACTAACTAGCCAAGCACATCCAAGACAACTAGCGCCTTGCTGTTGAGTATTAGTCGAACCTGTGAAGGTGTCATCCAATAAAATTTCACCACTAATTAGATAACTTCCAGATTCCTGATCTGCTTGCACTGATGTGTCTGCTTGAGCAATGTTTATATTCAAAGCCATTATGCAAAGTGTTATAGAAATAATTTTGAGATTAAACACTAATTGATAATGCAATGTTTCAACATCAAGTGCAACACTCGTGGGACCGATATGTCCCCTAATTAATTAATGAAACTGCTTTCTCTAGCGTCTTGGTAATTACCGGAGCAACTAGATCAATTTCGATCAAAAATCCATCATGACCAAAAGGTGATGAAATAACATTTAATTCAGTTTTTTCAGGCAACGCTGAAACTAAATCTGCTTGCTGTCTGATGGGATATAAACGATCAGAATCAATTCCTGCCACCACAACTGGTGCTGTGATTCTGGCTAACGCACTTGCCACCCCACCTCTATTTCTACCAATATCAAAAGTTGACATAGAGTCAGTTAACGCAATGTAGGTGTTGGCATCAAATCTTCTAGCTAGTTTTTCGGCATGATGATCTAAATAAGAATCAATAGCAAAACGACCATCAGAATATGGGTCTTCCCCATCTTGATGATCTCTTCCAAAGCGAACATCTAATTCTGTTTCAGAACGATAAGTTAACTGAGCAAACTTTCTGGCAATTCCCAATCCTGCATGTGGACCATCTCCAGGTTTTGCTTGGTAATAATCTCCCCCGCGCCATTTAGGATCAGCTTTTATCGCAGCAATTTGAGATGACTGTGTTGCTATTTGATCGGCCGAAGAACCGGGTGCAGAAGCAATTACAAAAGCAGAACCAACTCTGTGTGGATGTTCCACCGCCCATTCCAAAACTCTCATTCCACCCATTGAGCCACCCATAACTGATGCCCAGCGTTCAATATTTAATTGATCCGTTAAACGTTTTTCAATCTCAACTTGATCAGCAACTGTGACACGGGGAAATCTTGAACCCCAAAATTTTCCATCTGAATCCAAAGAAGATGGACCAGTTGTTCCTTGGCATCCACCTAAAACATTGGCACAAACCACAAACCATTCATTTGTATCAATTGCTAAACCTTCACCAATTAATCCATCCCACCATCCGCGAGCTAAATGTCCTTCAGTATCTAAACCTGCAACGTGTGAATCCCCTGTTAAGGCGTGGGCAATGAAAATTGCATTAGAGGAATTTGAATTTAGTTTTCCATAGGTTTCGTAACTAACTTTTACTTCAGGCAGCGCACCGCCTAATTCTAAATCGATTGGTCCTACATTAATAAATTTTCTTTGCCCAGGATGATCTCCTTCCTGCCACGCACCCGTGGCAGGAATCGGACCTGAAAATGTTGTAGCCATATTCAGTTATGCACCTTTTGCTGCTTTGAATCCAATTTCAATGTCAGCCAAAATGTCGTTGATGTTTTCAATACCAACTGCCAATCTGATTAATCCAGGTGTAACTCCTCCTGCTAATTGCTCCTGCGGAGATAGTTGTGAATGCGTAGTTGAAGCAGGATGAATTACCAAGCTTCTGACATCACCAATGTTTGCAACATGAGAATGTAATTCCAACGCCTCAACAAACTTCTTGCCGGCTTCAATGCCACCCTTAATATCAAATGACAAGACAGCACCTGAACCTAGTGGTGTGTATTTCTTAGCCAATTTGTGCCAAGGACTGGATTCAAGAGATGCGTAGTTGACTTTCTCAACTTCACTTCTTTTTTCTAACCAAGTTGCCACTGCTTTTGCGTTTTGAATGTGGCGTTCCATGCGCAGAGAAAGAGTTTCTAATCCCTGCGCAATTAGGAATGCATTGAATGGAGAAACTGCTGCACCAAAATCGCGAAGTAGCACAATGCGAGCACGAAGAATATATGCCAGTTCTCCTAATGCTTCTGCATAGATCAAACCACCATAGGAAGGATCTGGTGTGTTGTATTGCGGGAACTTGGCTGCGTTTTTCTTCCAATCAAACTTTCCACTATCAACAATTACTCCTGCAACCGTAGTGCCATGTCCACCCATGTATTTAGTTGCAGAATGAACAACAATATCTGCACCAAATTCAATTGGACGAAGTAGAAATGGAGTTGCCACAGTGTTGTCCACGATCAATGGAATTCCATTATCGTGAGCAATTTTGGCAATATTTTCGATATCTAAAATTGCGTTAGATGGATTTGCAATGCTTTCACCAAAAAATGCTTTGGTGTTAGGTCTGATTGCTTTTTTCCAAGAATCCAAATTATCTGGATCGTCAACGAAAGTTACTTCTATTCCATATCTTGGCAAAGTGTAGTGAAACAAGTTATATGTTCCACCGTAAAGATTAGGGCTAGAAACAATATGGTCTCCTGCTTCTGCCAGGTTCAAGATTGCATAAGTTTCTGCAGCTTGACCACTTGCCAGTAACAGTGCTGCCACACCGCCTTCTAATGAAGCAACACGTTCTTCCACAGCCCCTTGGGTTGGGTTCATGATGCGGGTGTAAATGTTTCCTGGTTCTGCCAAGGCAAACAAATCCGCTGCATGCTTGGTATCGCGGAATGTGTAGGCCGTTGTTTGATAAATAGGTAAAGCGCGTGAATTTGTTTGTGAATCTGGTGTCTGTCCGGCATGAATCTGTCGGGTTTCAAAACTCCAATTAGTTGACATTTTTTAGTTCCTCTTCCAGTTTTTGGGTCTTACGCCTATCGCGTTGATAGTCGTTGGCGGTTTAACTAATTTGAACGAAAGTCTCTATATATATAAGCAATTAAGATGAGTGCGCGAATACGCCAGCTCAAATTTAATTGATTAGTTTTTTATATAGAGATAACGCAAATTAGTGCCCCTTTGTTTCGGGGTCCCACTCAAAATTGCGTAAGACCCGCGCTTGTCGAATGCAACTTCGCAATCGACCTGGTCTACACCCGGAGCACCCCACCGCGGTGGAGGGTTGCCGTTCAGCTAGCCGGGGCTTAATACTGAAACTCTTGACCTGTTCCAAAGATTACTAAATCAGAATTGCGATATCAACTCCAGGGGTTAGTAATTTTTGTGAAAGCATCACGAAATTCCCAAGGCGGCATGCCACTATTCAAGGCACTATTCAAGAGTTTTGCTAAATGAAATTCAGGGTCTAAGGCCACAACAAAATCAAGGGCACTTCGAGCCAAGATTCCCTCCCCTGCCTGCCACATCAAGGCAGCAACACAGGTACAAATTGGTGGCCTAAAAGCATCTGGGGCAACTCGAGCAACCTGTGCCCACTGCTGGGCAATTTGTGTTAAATATTGACTTGGATCTTCACTGATTTTGGCTAATTCAATGTGATGAGAAAGTAACGCGTCCCTGACCGGAATGTCTGTTAAACCAAAAAGTAAACGCGCCCACAATTTTGCATCGAAATCAATGAATGCTTTCTGTTGCGAAAGAAATCTAAATTGTGTTTTACCCCACTTCAAGTAATTTTCGTTGTGATCAGCTTTTGTTTTTTGCTTACTAAATTGATTAATGAGAGGAACTAAACTCTTATCAATTTTTGTTACAGCTAAAAAATCCTTTAAATCACTACGCCTACTAAGTGCTCCTCTTCCGGCTAGCACCAGTTCTGCTTTCGCAATGCTGGTGCTAGACAAATCAAGCTCTCTTCCCCCCACGGGGCAGCACATTTCATCTGCGCACAGAAAAGATGCCCATCTTCCTTGACTCACCCACAGAATGTCACGGATATGAAGTTCGGGAGCGATTTTTTCCATAAAAAGATTTGCCACACTTTTAAGTTCTATTGAAATTTCTTCTGTATAGAAAACAGCGACTAACCCATCTGCACCTGATCGTTTAATGGTTTCTTTTAAATTGTCAACAAAATCGGTATCAAATTGTTCAGGTAGATCAAGTGTCATGGTTACCACCACTTGGTCGTTATTCCCTTTCACAGCAACTACAACCAAAGACTTTTCTGGGTTAAATCCCAAAAGGTTAGGCACCGTGGCTAATAGATTTGCCGGTCCATCTATTTGTATTTCTTTTTTGAGTTTTGTCATGTTTTCATTTTGAATCAAACTGTGTTGCCACAGCGTCAAAATCCACAAATCTGGGAATAACTAAGCCCTGGGGATAACTAACACCCAGGGCTTAGTTGGTAATACTTCGTAAAATTATTTATTCATTAACACTTAAGTTAAGGAAGGAGTGCTACTTCCTTGATCAGTGCACTCCAATTACCACTTGGAGCAAGGACTGTGACTCGATCACCTTTCTTGTTGCCCATAATTGCTTGACCTAAAGGTGATTCCACCGAGATTCGTTCATCATCCAAATGAGCTTCCACTGGGTGAACTATTCGGACTTTGAAAGTTTCCTTCGCAGTTTGAATCTTGACTACAGAGCCCAAACGGATTGTTTTATCATCAATTAAAAGATCTGGTTTACCAGATTCAGAGACAAGTGCTTCTAAAGTGTTTGCTTCTTCGGTGAGGCGAGTAAATTCAGCTACGTCTCGTTCATCACGGTCAGTAGCAGAAATAAATGGGGCAAGGGCAGGTAATTGCACGTTTCTGATGTTTTCAATTTGTTTGTTAAGTTCAATTCGGCCTAATTCAGTAATAATTACTGGGGCGCTTTCTTTCTTTTTACTAACTGTTTTCATGACAGACTCCCGGGTGATTTCAAATGAACGTGTTTGTTCATTTGTGTTCCCGAGGTCTCTCCCAACCAAGTTGTATTTCACTTGGCGCTTAGCCGGAAGTATTGCTACTTCGTGTTGACGACTTTCGCTTTAGTAGGGATACTCCCCTCGTACTTTCCAATATAACGAAGTAAAACGCTCTGGCAAGTCGAGTTGTCTTAACGTTTCCTTAATTGTTGTGGGGGAAATGCTTAAATCTTCACTTCACCCGACTCAACTGCCAGAAAATAAAACTCATTAGCCCCAGCAGTACCTGGGGAATATAGAAGAATCCGCGCCACAACAAAACTGCTGTCAAACTTAATTCGGCACTGGCTCCAAAAAGCTGAAACAACGAAGCCATGATCACATCAGTTGTGCCTAATCCTCCTGGGGTTAACGGAATCGTTGTTCCTAATCGCCCAAAACAAAACACAGCAAAAACTATTCCTGCAGAAAAATTAAGTTCCAAAGCATTAACACTTGCCCAGAGCACAAGAAACATACCAATTTGAACCATAAAGTTCGAAAAAGAAATACTTCTCCACCGAGTGGTAACCAGATCATTAACTTGTAACCTAAAATCATTTATTCCCGTAGAAAAATTCAAGCTTGATTTCTTGAATATCCTGCGAATTGGATTAACTAATTTGGAAAACAAATTCCCCACCCACATTGAACCTGAAGCAGACTTTAAAGCAATATAAAACAATGCCAAGCAGATAAAAAGAATAACTAGTCCAATGATTGTTGATCTGATTAAACTTTGGGTTGCTTGCCCTGCTAGCACTAAAGCAACTAACCCCAGCACGGGCATGAAAAACGAGATTAATCCGTTCCACACACTGGCAATTCCAATAGTGGCACTTGTTTCCTTATTTCCAATTCCGAAAGACCTTAACATGGCATATTGAAACGTAAGGCCAATTGTTCCACCAGCGGGAAGCGAATTGCTGATGGCAAAAGAAGCGTTACGAACTTGAAAAGCTTGCCAATACTTTAGATTTCTTGTGGTAACCAAGTATGGGTATTGGAAAACCCAAATATTAAAGACCGCACTTAAAGTAAGAAATATAAAAGAACTCTGAGAAACTTTTGAAATTATTTCGCGTACCAATTTAAGATCAGCATCTTTAAGTAACCATGTTGTAACAAACCACAGCACAACCACAGTCACCAGGACTGAGAAAGCTGGCCCTAGATATTTTCTTATTTTAGTCATTAATAATAATTTGTTTCAGAAGATGAGCTAACTCTGCTGGGACAAAGGCGTGTATTTGGGTTCCTATGTCATTGTGTTCTGTTTGAAGTACTTTGCCGTCTTCATGAACTTTTGCCAGTAGATCCCCTCTTGAATATGGAATTGTTAACATCATTTCCACACTTGGATCTGGTAGACGATCATCAATTGCCTTTAGTAAATCATCAATGCCTAAACCAGAGTGTGCTGAGACAAATATTGCTTCAGGAAAAATCCGCTTAAGATTGCCCATAATTTCATCATCAATTCGATCGCATTTATTAACAGCAATAATTTCTAGGATATTGTCAGCTTTTATTTCTTGCAATACTTCTCTAACCGAGTTGAATTGTTCTAATGGATCTGGATCGCTCCCATCAACCACATGAACTATTAGATCTGAATCACTAACTTCTTCGAGAGTTGATTTGAAAGCATCAATTAATTGATGCGGTAAGTGACGAACAAATCCCACAGTGTCACTTAAAGTGATGTTTCGGCCTGTCGGAGTTTGAGATTTTCTAACTGTGGGATCAAGTGTGGCAAATAGTGAATCGTCAACTAATACACCTGCCCCAGTTAACCGGTTAAGTAAACTTGATTTACCTGCGTTGGTATATCCAGCGATAGCAACAGATGCGATATGACTTTTTCTTCTAGAGTTTCTTTGTATATCCCGTGATCGAGCCATATCTTTTAAATCTTTTCGTAAACGTGTCATCTGATCATGGATGCGTCTTCTGTCTGTTTCCAGTTTTGTTTCACCAGGTCCTCGCGTACCAATCCCAAGATTTCCGCCACTGGCAGCTTGCCTACTCAGCGCATCACCCCAGCCACGAAGTCTGGGCAGCATGTATTGCATTTGTGCTAGAGAAACTTGTGTCTTACCTTCTCTGCTTTTTGCGTGTTTAGCAAAAATATCCAGAATCAACCAAGTTCTATCAACGACTTTTACTTTCACAACATCTTCTAAATGAATTAATTGTGCTGGACTTAATTCACCATCAATAATTACTGTGTCTGCCCCTGTCTCAGAAACAATGTTTCTTAATTCTTGTGCTTTGCCTGATCCCAAATATGTTGATGGATCTGGATTATCACGTCTTTGAATTACTCCATCTAAAACTGTTGAACCAGCTGTTTCAGCTAATCTTGCCAGTTCTTGTAATGATCGCTCTGCTAATTCCCAAGAACCACTAGTCCACACCCCAGCAAGAACAACACGTTCAAGTTGAATCTGTCGGTATTCAACTTCAGTAATATCTTGCAGTTCGGTAGAAAACGAGGTGACTCTTCTTAAAGCTGCTCTATCTTGTAAATCAAGTTGGCCGGTGTCTTTTGATTCAGCCATATTTAATTAATAAACCAGTTCTCGGGCAAAGTTCCAGTTTCTTCTAAAACGGCTGGACCTCTCATAATCATTTTTCCATTTAAAAAAGTTATCTGGAGATTTCCACCAGGCAAATCAATTTGCATGCTATTAATTTTTTTACCACTTTGTTCTCTTATGACTGCTGCAACTGCACAAGCTCCTGTCCCACAAGAAAGGGTTTCCCCGCTTCCTCGCTCAAATACTCGCATCGCAACATGATCATCAGTTATTTTCGTAACAAATTCAACATTGACTCCATTTGGGAAAACATCACTAGGTGAAACACTCGGTGCGGTTTTTAGATCCCCAATACTTCCTAAGTCAGGAACAAAAGCTACCGCATGCGGATTAGGGGCATCGACTGCTTGAGCATTAAATTTGTGCCCATTAACAGAAACCTCCACAATTATTCCCCGAAGCTTTGCTTCATCCATAGTGACACTGATATCTCCTGGCTCATGAATCTCAGCACTAATCTGTCCGGCTCGGGTATTGAAATTTAATTTCTTTTCCTTAACCAGACCATTTGTAAACAAATACTGAGCAAAAACTCTTGCGCCATTACCGCACATTTCAGCTATTGACCCATCAGCATTTTTATAGTCCATAAAGAAATCATTATTTTGTTTTACAATTCTTAAGATGCCATCAGCACCAATACCAGTAGCCCTATTACAGATTTGAATAATTTGTTTTTCAGTTAAAACTATCTCATCATTAAGATCTTCAATTAATACAAAATCGTTCTTGGTGCCATGGCCCTTGGTGTATTTAATGACTGTGCTCATCCGATTAGCCTAAGTGATTGCTCAAAAAGATCTGGGCTTGTTGCATCTAACCAATGAATTAAGGGGTCTCTTCTGAACCAGGATAGTTGTCTGCGGGCGAATTTCTTGGTGGCATTGATGGTCAGGGTTATGGCCTCATCTTTTGTAATCTCTCCAGCAAGATGAGAAAGTACCTGGGAATAGCCCAAAGCCCTAAGTGCGGTTTTTCCTTTTCTTAAATTATCTTCAATTCCTTGCACTTCTTTTATGAAATCTGATTCGAACATTTGATGCACTCGATCAATGATTCGCTGATCCAATAAATCTCGAGGCATATCTAAAGCAATTCGAACGTCAGAATAAATAGGGGAAGCTTCAGGCAATTTTGCATTAAAGGATTTCCCAGTGAACTCATTAACTTCTAATGCCCTCACTATTTTTCTGGCGTTAGTTGGCAAAATATTTTGTGCAGCTAAAGGATCAATTCTTTTTAACATTTCAAATAAAACTTCAACACCTTGTTCGTCCAATATTTCTTCATATTTGGCGCGTACTTCTAAATTAGTACCAGGAAATTCCAAATCTTCCAGGACTGAATTCACATATAGACCACTTCCACCAACAAGCATTGGTTGCACATTTCTGGTTAGCAAATCAGTGATTATTTCACGTGTCTGCTTCTGATATTGGGAAACGTTTGCCTCATCAATTGGATCGAGTACATCTATTTGGTGATGAGTTATCCCTCTTCTTTGGGATAAAGGTAATTTTGCCGTTCCGATGTCCATACCTTTATAAATTTGCATCGCATCAGCATTAATGATTTCAGCAGAAAACTTTTCGGCTAGCTCAAGTGATAAAGCAGTTTTACCTACAGCGGTAGGTCCAACTATTGCTATTACTTTCAATGTTTATGACCGAACCAAGGTCGGAATTCCTAATAACACTCCATTTGAATTCCCTACAGCTTTGCCTTGCTCGTAGATATCTCCTGCTTTAGTTTTCTTAATCTTCAAAATAGGTTTATCAGATAGTAGAAAAAATGGGGCTGCATAGGTGATTTCAACTTCAACTAAATCACCTGGTCTAATTAATTGCTTTGATTCAAAATTGAAATGAACTAATCGATTATCTCTAGCACGACCTGAAAGCTTAGAGTTGGCTTCATCTTTTTTACCTTCGTGATTTGTCACAAGTACTTCTACTATTTTTCCAACTTGTTTTTCGTTTTCCTCGAGCATGACTTGGTTTACCACTGCAGTAAGCCGGTCGTATCTTTCAGAAATAATTTCAGGTGATATTTGATCATCCATTGCTGCAGCGGGAGTACCAGGTCTTTTTGAATACTGATACGTGAACGCAGTGGCAAATCTTGCTTGCTTGACTAAATTGATTGTATCTTGAAAATCTTCTTCAGTTTCTCCTGGAAAACCAACAATGATATCGGTAGTGATAGATGCTGCAGGAATTCTTTCTCGAACTCTTTCTAGGATTCCTAAATATTTACTAGTTCGATAACTTCTTTTCATGCTGGCTAATATTTTGTCACTTCCAGATTGCAAAGGCATGTGTAAATGTGGCATCACATTAGGGGTTTCAGCCATTGCCTCAATTACGTCGTCAGTAAAATCTTTAGGATGAGGAGAAATAAATCTCACTCTTTCCAAATCTGTGATTTCCCCACAAGCACGAAGTAATTTTCCAAATGCTAATTTGTCTCCAAATTCCACTCCATATGAATTAACATTTTGACCCAAAAGCATAACTTCCGAAACACCTTCAGCAACAAGTGAATTAATTTCATCCAGAATGTCACCTGCTTTACGATCTTTTTCTTTTCCTCGCAAAGTTGGAACTATACAAAATGTGCAAGAGTTATTGCAGCCAACACTTATTGCTACTAAGGCTGAATGAATCGAATCCCTCTTAGTTGGCAAAGTTGAAGGAAAAACTTCTAATGCTTCTAAGATTTCAATTTGTGCTTCATTATTAACTCTGGCTCTTTCCAATAAAACTGGCAGAGATCCAAAATTATGTGTCCCAAATACAACATCAACCCAGGGAGCCCTTCTTAATATTTCGTGTCGATCTTTTTGGGCCAGACACCCACCCACCGCAATCTGCATACCGGGGCGCTTTTCTCGTTGCCTAACCAGCATTCCAAGATTTCCATAAAGTTTGTTATCAGCATTTTCTCGGACGGCACAAGTGTTATAAACAACTACATCAGCATCTTCTGAATCGGCTTCTATATAACCAGCTTGCTCTAACATGCCCGATAGTCGTTGTGAATCATGAGCATTCATTTGACAACCAAAAGTTCTAACAAAATAGGTGCGAGTAGCCATATAAGTAACAGGGTACGCCGTGGTTATAGAATCAACTGTGACCACGGCTAAACCACAATCAAGTACTGTGCAATTTGCTCAGGAATTCAAAGGTCTTTATCCATACCTGATGGCAGCTTTTGTGGGATTACTTTTAATATCAAATGTTGGTGCAGTAAAGCTCATCCAATTTGGCCCCATCTATACAGATGGTGGAGCATTTCTATTTCCACTGGTTTATGTAGTGGGCGATGTTTTAAGTGAAGTTTATGGCTTTAAAGCCGCTCGAAAAGCTATTTACACAGGATTTGCGATGGCTGTACTTGCATCTTTAACTTTTTATTTGGTTCAAAAATCTCCCGCAGCTTCCGATTGGACTAATCAAGCTGCCTTTGAAGCAGTACTTGGTTTTGTCCCCCAAATTGTTTTGGCCAGTATCTGTGGATTCTTAGTAGGACAGCTCTTAAATTCCTATGTTTTGGTGAAAATTAAAGAAAGAACAAAAGAAAAGAAACTGTGGCTACGCCTAATTGGATCAACTGCGGTAGGTGAATTAGCAGACACTTTAGTTTTTTGCACAATTGCTTTTTACGGAATAATTACTGGCTGGGATTTTGTTAATTATGTAATAGTGGGATATTTGTATAAAACATTACTTGAAGTGTTTCTCTTACCTATTACTTACAGAGTAATAAAAATAGTAAAGAAAAAAGAAGCTAGTTACTTGATCTAGCGGCGTAAAATCGTCCTAGGAATTCTTCCTTGAATTCAAAGAAGTTTCCGGCAATTATGCTTTGTCTCATTTTTGCTACCAGATTCACAATAAAGAATTCATTATGAATTGTTAATAATGTGGCGGCAAGCATTTCTTTTCCTTTAATTAAATGGTTTAAATATGCTTTGGTGTAGTTCTGACAGGTGTAACACCCACAACTTGCATCAATTGGTGAAAAATCTCTTTTGAAAGCACTTGCAGAAATATTGAATCGTCCATCCAGGCCATAGACCGCATTGTTTCGGGCAACCCGGGATGCTGCGACACAGTCGAAAGTATCGGCACCGTTTTCGACGCCAATGAACAAATCATCGGGCTCACCTATTCCTAAAAGATGCCTAGGTTTATCAATTGGTAATTCTTCATTCACCCAATTAACAATTGTTCCCAGCTTGTTTTTGTCTAGTGCACCACCTATTCCAAAACCATCAAAGTTAAGGGTTGCTAAGTCTTGCGCAGCTTTTCTTCTTAAATCTTCATACTGGGCACCTTGCACCACACCAAAGAGTGCTTGATAAGGCTTATTAGATCTTTCCAATGTTAATTTTTCGTGTTCTGCAATACATCTTTTAGCCCATTGGAAAGTTCTATCCAAAGATTTTTCTTGGTAATTTCGAGTATTTAGTAAAGTGGTGCATTCATCAAAGGCGAAAATAATATCTGCACCGATTTTGTGTTGCACTTGCATTGAAACTTCTGGGGTGAATCTGTGCATAGAACCATCTAAATGAGATTTAAAAGTAACACCGTCATCATCAACATGAGCCAGTCGATCTTTATCAGTTGCCATCACATCATCTGCTTGCACAGTTGAGGCATCCATGGCAATCACTTTTTTGTAACCAACACCAAGTGATAAAACCTGAAATCCCCCGCTATCGGTGAAAGTTGGTCCAGGCCAATTCATAAACGCACCTAGCCCACCTGCTTGATCAACAACATCTGATCCAGGTTGTAAATAAAGGTGATAAGCGTTGGATAAAACGGCTTGAGCATCTAAGTCTTTAATGCTTTCCGGTAAAACAGATTTAACTGTTGCTTTGGTACCAACTGGAATAAAAGCAGGAGTTTTGATCTCTCCGTGGGGTGTAGCAATTGTTCCAACGCGACCAAGTGGCTTGGAGTTATTTTTCCCAGGTTGCAAGAAATTCTCAACGTTGAATTTAAATGCTTTATCACTCATGATTATGAGCAATCTATCTCAACGTTGAGAGCGCAAGTTATCTTCTGGTCACCGTTTGAGCAAAGTTAACGTTGATACCTTCAGATACCGTTAAAGCAATAGCTATTTCACAAATTGAACCTTTAGCTATTTTAACGGTGCGACCTTTTGCTGAACAGTCATCTGGATTTTGCACGCTAACAACTTGAGTCATTCCTTTAGGGGCTTTGGGAATTGTGACTGATTTTGCTGAAGTTGAAACAGGGATAGCTAAGTCAACAACTTTGACAAAATTGTTAACTTTTTTATCAAGTGTTTTTGATAAAGCTAAGCCATCAAGTTGGTCAGCAACTGAGTCAATGATTGATTTAGAAGTCAAAGCCACCGGAACATAATCACATTGTTGACCTGTTTGGTCCCCCACAGCCCAATCACTACAAACTCTTAAGCCAGGATTTTTGGCAGCTTTTTTACTAGCTGCAGTCTTTGCTAATTCGTTTCCTGCCATGTTGGCAGCCCATTGATCAAGTAAAGCAGCTCGCTCAGCAGCAGAATAATCAAAAGTTTGATTTCCAACACCGTAACGAACTGTTGCATATTGCGGATCTTTTTCTAGTTGGGCACGAATCTCTGCAATCTTTTGTGCAGCACCACTGTTATCGATTGCTCTAGCGGCTAATGGAATTGTGACACATGTGCCACCACCACCTGTTCCATTGAAGGTGCTAGTGAATGACCAGGTTTTGCAAACTTCTTGACCTGGATTGGCATTTGCTTCTGCTAAAGCTTGTGCTTCGGCATTTGCTCTTTGGGTAGCAATATTTAGTTGTTCTTGACGATTTTGTGCAATGGCTTGAGAAATATCAAGAGTGCCACCAGAATTAACATAGTCACGAAAAACATCGCCACCGATGAGGTTTGCTTGATGATAAGTATCTGTGTGACAGGTTGTGATGTATCCGCCACCTAAAGTTGATTCACCATATTTAATCGGAAAATCCGCTGGACAGGAAACATCGCCATCAAAACTCAAATTTGCATGAGCAGCAGGCGCGACGATAAATGTGGAAAACATGGCTAAAACCAGGATCAGACTTCTTTTCATATTGTCCCCTTATTGTTATTAGTTATAACACTAAACAAGAGGTATGACAAAGAATGTAAGTCAGAGACGCAGGGCACAAAGTCTGCCTCAAATCTAAAAACTTTAAAGGTGGGTAACTGTGTTCTCCCCTTCACAGTCCAGGAGCCACAGCCAAAAGGGAGCAAGTTGCCAACGTCAACGAGGACTGTTAAGAATGGAGTAATTTGGTAAGAACGATTAGAAACCGGATCTAGAGGGAGGGCAATTGCGTCAACATAAGCCCTACGTCAAGATCAGAGTGCTTCTCAAGTTCTTTCTTGTCACCAACTCAGTGATTCTGATTACCTCACTGCTGACTTTGCCATCAAATGCATCAGCTACACCTTCTAAACAGGTACTACTCTCGCCGGTAGGGAATAAATATGTAACGAAGGAATTTACAACTGGCTCTATCCAGACCAGTATTTCTAATAATGAAAGTCAAACACTCAGTCTAGATTCAGGGCAAGTCACAAATTTGATCGTGAAGTATTCTTCAGAAACTGAAAATCAAAAGCTAGCTTCATTTGAAACATCCAAAAGCATTCTTGAAAATTCCGGGATAAAAGATCCAACAGCACCTGAAGAGATTGGATTCGGTTATTCGGTTGTAGATCTGGGTGAGAATATTTCCATAACTGAAGCTAATCAAATAATTGATAAACTTGAAAACCTACCTAACGTAATCAATGCAGAAATAGACACTGTCGTCACCCTAGAGACTGTCCAAAGTTCTCCTGAATGGGGCATTGATCGAATCGACCAAAGATCGTTACCACTTGATAATCGTTACGAATACATCTCTGATGGAACCGGGGTAAAAATTTATGTAGTTGATACCGGCATAAATTCTTTGCATACGGAATTTACATCGCGTATACCTTATGGTTTGTATGCCACGGGATTTACTAGTTTTGAGGACTGTAATGGGCATGGAACTCACGTTTCAGGAACTGCCGCCGGTACTACTTATGGTGTAGCAAAGAATGCAACAATAATTCCTGTAAGAGTTTTTGGTTGTTCCTCAACCACTTCTCTTTCTACGTTAATTTCTGGGCTGGAAGCCGTTGTTGCTGATCACGTGGCTGGAGAGCCAGCAGTGTTAAACATGAGTCTTGGTACCAGTGGTTCAGACAGTCTTGATGCAGCAGTACAAGCGGTAATCAACGACGGAATAACAGTTGTGGTTTCTTCTGGAAATAGTACTTCCAATTCTTGCTTAACCAGTCCAGCTCGGGTAACGGGCGCGATTACGGTTAACTCTTCAAACGAGTTAGATGCCAGCAGCAGTTTTTCAAATTTTGGGTCATGTAGTGACATCTACGCACCCGGCGAATCAATAAGAAGCGCGTGGTACACATCAACGAGTGCAACTGCCATTAGTAGTGGAACATCAATGGCCAGTCCACACGTTGCAGGAGTCGCCGCCAGAATTCTCCAACGCACTCCAACTATGACACCAAGTCAAGTGTGGGATGCAATTAATTCGTTAGCAACACCATTGATTTTCGCTCCAGGTGATGGTGATCCAGATAAATTGCTTTTTGCTTCTAGTGACTACCCCGTTGCGAACTCAATCATTTGGAATATTAATGGTGGAGAATCTGTGACACCCGGACCGACTACATTCACATCAGGAATGTCAATTGGCTCGCTACCGGGATCACCGACAAGAAATGGTTATACATTTGATGGTTGGTACATAGATTCAGCATTTGCGGGCACTGCTATTGATGGTACTTACACACCGAGTTCTCCTTATGGTGCAATCACTTTCTATGCCAAGTGGAACTTGATTCCGGTTATCGATTCACCAGCTCCAGTTTCGGCTAATAACGTAGTACCTGTCGTAGTCGTTGTAGCGCAAGTTGATACTTATGATTTGGCAGCGCGAACTCTTGGAACAAAGAAAATGTTCTCAGCAAAATCACTGGCTAGCCAAGTCGGCGTTAAAGTCGTTTCTAATAAAGCAACAGTGTCTATCACGGTTTCAAAAGCTTCAAAAAAGTTCTGCACAGTGTCTGGCTCAACACTAACGACTTTAAAACCTGGAAACTGTGTTGCTACTTTCATCACCCAAGAACCAAAGCCAAAAGGTGGCAAGATGCCAAAGAAAACGAGAACTATTAAGACTTTTGTAGTTCAGTAACAGCGATTGGAGGCCAGATCTAAAGGGAGGAGAAGTGCGACATCATAAAACTCTCGTCTAGCCCAGAGTACTTCTCAAGTTCTTGCTTTTCACAATTTCTCTAAATCTAATTACCTCGTTACTAAATTGATTCTCTATATCTCTAGTGGTAACCCATCAGGAAGATCAGTAATTACTTCTTTTGCGACCCTGAAAGCTAAATTGGAGGAATATCCTTTACGGGCCAGCACACTCACAATTTTTCTTAATTGGGTTTTAGCATCATCTCTTTGTAGAGATCTGATTTTTTTGCAGGCAAGGGCAAATGCTGCCTGGAATTCTTGATCATCAGTGATTTGCGAAATTGCTTCCAAAGCCACCTCGTCAGAAACTCCTTTGGCCCTCAATTGTTGTCTTAACGCGTTTTTACCTAACCCTTTTCGCTGATGCTGGCTGGACACATAATTGGAGGCTAATGCTTGATCATTTATTAAGCCCACTTCTTCGAATCTATCCAAGGCAACATTTGCAACCTCGTCAGAAATATCTTTATCTTTCAAATCTTTCGCTAATTCTTTGCGAGTTCGGGGGGCATGGGAAAGTCTTCTTAACAAAACTTGTTTAGCAGCATCAGCTGCTTCAATTTCTAGATTTTTTTCAACCGGAATTGGTAATTGAGTAATGGTGGCATCAATTAGATTTAATTTGAGTTCACTTTTTGTGCGGCGCCGTTTTGAGGCGGCGCCGTCTTGGTTTAGCTGTACTACTTCTCCCATTTAATTATTCGGCTGCTGCAATTGGCACAACATCAGCTTCTGGCTTCTCAACAGTTTTGTTAAGAGCAAAAACTTCTTTGATGCGGCGTTCAATTTCGTTAGCCAAATCAGGGTTATCTTTTAAGAAGGTGCGAGCATTTTCTTTACCTTGACCTAATTGGTCGCCTTCGTAGGTAAACCATGATCCACTCTTCTTCACAATTTCATGTTCCACACCCATATCGATTAGGCTTCCCTCACGAGAAATTCCTTCACCGAAAATGATGTCAAATTCTGCTTGTTTGAACGGTGGAGCCATTTTGTTTTTCACAACTTTGACTCTGGTTCTGTTACCCACAGCATCTGTGCCATCTTTTAATGTTTCAATACGACGCACATCTAAACGCACTGAAGAATAAAACTTCAATGCTTTTCCACCTGTGGTGGTTTCAGGGGAACCAAACATCACACCAATTTTTTCTCTTAACTGATTGATAAAAATTGCGGTGGTGTTTGAGTTAGCTAAAGCACCAGTCATTTTTCTTAAAGCCTGGCTCATTAATCGAGCTTGTAGACCCATGTGACTGTCGCCCATTTCGCCTTCAATTTCAGCTCTAGGCACAAGTGCTGCTACCGAGTCAATTACTACAACACTTAGCGCACCGGAGCGAACTAACATGTCAGCAATTTCTAAAGCTTGTTCACCAGTATCTGGTTGGCTTACTAGTAATGCGTCAATATCAACGCCAAGTTTTTGAGCGTAATCTGGATCGAGTGCATGTTCAGCATCGATAAATGCAGCAATTCCGCCAGCTCTTTGAGCATTAGCAATTGCGTGCAGTGCAACTGTGGTTTTACCGCTTGATTCTGGTCCATAAATTTCTACAACACGACCTCTTGGTAAACCACCAATACCTAAAGCGATATCTAGTGCGATTGAACCAGTAGGAATTACTTCTGCTGGTGGACGATCTTCTTGACCCATACGCATAACTGATCCGCGTCCGAATTGACGATCGATTTGAGATAAGGCTGCTTCTAATGCTTTATCTCGGTCATTTGCCGCTGTTGCCATTTGTGACCCTTTCTTTTGGTCCTGTTATCTGTGCTGCTTTACCTAAGGTAGGTGTTAGCACTGACATTTGCCCGGGACCTGGTTAGAGGTTGGGGACATCTCTTACCTGTGGACATTACTCGAACAGGTGTTCGAAGAATAGCAGACACGCCGTTTAATAACCTTTGGGTGCCAAACCCTGGTTATCTACGACCGCTTTCCACACGGTTTGGGCATCAAACCCCAGCTTTAGGGCTTCATCAACACTTACCCCACCCAGTTCGGGTAGCACAAAATCCTTAGCCCAGGAAGCTGCGTACTCTTCCCCAAAGTGTTCTCTGAGTCGGCGTCTTAATTCGGTAATCCACATAACACTGCCTAATTTAGACGTATATCGCTACTGAAAGACTTACATTCAACATGGATTTCTACGGTTTTACCTTATTGCTTCGCTGGGTGCTGGGTTGGTTTATTCAACCTAAATTAACCAGCCTGCCTAAAAACACCACGACAGCTGAAATTGCGGTGATCATTCCTGCCCGTAACGAAGAAAAAAACATATCAGTTCTACTTACTGCATTGAAAAATTCCACTATTAAACCAACTGAAATAGTTGTTGTTGATGATCATTCCTCAGATAAAACTTCTGAATTAGCTTCAGCAAGCGGTGCTGTGGTCTTAACCGGAACAGCGCTTCCGCAAGATTGGACTGGTAAAACCTACGCCTTACAACAAGGCATCTCTTACACTAAATCACCAATATTGCTTTTCCTTGATGCTGATACCAACCCAAAACCTGAATTAATAGGCAAACTGATTTATACCTTGAATCAATATGGTGGTCTTGTTTCAGTGCAACCTTTTCACCAAATGAAATCTTTTTACGAACGTTTCGCCAGTGTCTTTAACCTCATTGGTGCAATCGGGGCACGCTTAGGTGAAAAAAATGGTTTAGCCTTTGGACCTGTGATGATGCTTAAACGATCAGACCTAGAAAAAGTTGGAGGAATGAGTGAGGTTAAGAGTCAACTATTAGAAGATAGAGCGCTGGGTTTACTCTTTAAGAAAAATAATCTTGCGGTAAATACTTTTATTGGCGCCAACGATGTTTCGTTTCAAATGTATCCAGCTGGTCTTAAATCTCTAACTCAAGGTTTTACCAAAAATATGGCTGCCGGATCTGTAGGTATTAGTAAAACAAGATTCTTACTTCTCTTTACTTGGTTTAGTGGATTAGTGGCAGCTGCCTGGGAGTTACCTTTTGCTTATATCGCCTGGTCCCAAACGGGAATAACTCCTTCAATGTATCAATATATTTTAACTATTGGTTTTGGTGTTCAATTTTGGTGGTTTAGTAGAAAACTGGGTAACTTTAATTTCTATTTATTGTTTTATCCGTTGATGATTCTTTATTTCTTAATAGTCTTCTTTTATTCGGTCACTTTGACTTGGAAAGGCAAAGTGATTTGGAAAGATAGGTTACTTGATGCCAAAGCAGGATTAAAATAATGGAATCATTAAAATTCGTTGTGTTAAACGTGGGAACTTGGATTTTTTGGTTTTACTTCATTGGTTATCTTGTCTCCAAATTAGGTGATGGTTTCCTGGAAAAAGATTATCTTTTCACGAGATTATTTGATTTTGAAAAAGATGGAACATGGTTTAGAAAATACCTAAAAATAGATAAATGGAAAGACAAAGTTCCTGAACTGGGAGGCTTTTTTGGTGGGGGTTTTCAAAAAAGAAGTGTTAGCCATGGTCAATCTGCTCAACTTGAAATATTTATCAAAGAAACAAGAAGAGCCGAATTAGCTCACTGGTTTATGACAGCTGGATGGTTGATCACCATAATTTTTAATCCTTTATGGGCAATTGTGTTTAATATTGTTTTTGCTCATGTTGTTAATTTTCCATGTTTATTGATTCAAAGATACAACCGGGCTAGATTAATTAAAGTTTTATTAAATAAAAACTAAGCAGCAGCTGAATCAGATTTTTTAACAATTGGAAGCACTGTGACACCAGCTGGTTTATTTTCAATATGAGCAACAGCTTTGGTGACATCAAACATTAATTTTGATAACGGTAAGTTAAGCGCACCACATATTGCACCTAACAACTCTGATGATGGCTCTTTTTGTCCTCGTTCAACTTCGCTTAAATAACCCAAAGAAACTCTGGCACTTTTAGAGATGTCTCTTAAAGATCTTTTCTGCGCATTGCGATGCTGGCGCAATTGATCGCCCATCACTTTTCTTAAAACAATCATTGCTCTATTTTAGCCCATCCTGGACTCTTTGCCCTGATATTCACACCAGTTGGCTCAAGGTTAGTTTAAATAATTCGCTAACACTTTGGTCACGAATTTGTGTTCTGTCCCCCACCAATTCTAATTTTTGGCATATCTTGTGGTCACCTATCGAAATGGCCACAAATACTATTCCTGGAGCAAAACCATCACTTTTATCTGGTCCAGCCACACCTGTGGTGGCAATACCGATATCGGTATTCATTATTTCTCTAACATTTGTAGCCATACTTTGTGCTACTGGATCAGAAATGCTGGTGAATTTAGTGATTAAAGCAGGATCAACCTTTAAAACTTGTTGTTTGATTTCATCGCCATAAGCAATGATTCCACCTTTGAACACAGCTGATGCTCCGGGAATCTGGGTTAAACTCGCAGCAACTAATCCACCAGTTAAAGATTCGGCCACCGAAATAGTTAAATGCCGTTGACCAAGTTTTTGGATAAGCTCATATGCTAAATCGTTTACCAACTTTAATTTTCATCTCTGTCTGTCATGATTGCTTTCATAATGTAATCAACGGCGGTAGCTAAAGTTAAGAAAACTGCAATATACATAAAAATTTCGGCTAAAACACTCAGCGCAGAAGATAAAGGTAATAGATAAAAACTGATCGCCACAGTTTGCATAATGGTTTTAGCCTTCCCACCACGACTGGCAGGAATAACTCCTTTATTGATAACCCAAAATCTTAAGAAAGTAACAAATAATTCTCTAGCTAAAATTACCCAGGTAAACCACCAGTCCAACAAATTTAGATAAGACAACCCAATCAGGGCCACCCCTATTAATGCTTTGTCAGCAATAGGGTCAAATATTTTTCCAAAGTTCGTGATCAAATCCCACCTGCGGGCAATTGTTCCATCTGCAATATCTGTTAAAGCTGCCACAATAAAAAGAGAACCAGCAATAATACGGTTGGAATCAGTTGCTGCATCATCTTTGAACAAAAGCCAAGCCAGCACTGGCACCACCAATATTCTTATGGTGGTTAGAAAATTAGGAATGTTAATTGCACTAACCGCTGAAATAGGATCGGCAACCCGATCTGGCACAGCAGGTTTTAAGACTGGGCGCTCGATTTTGTCATCACCTCCAGGTCTGCTCCTACGCTACCTACAACTACTGCTTTAACTAAATCACCCACACTTGCGTTGCTGTTCAAGATGGTAGTTATGCCGTCAACTTCAGGTCCTTGCTGCCTGATGCGACCAATTACACCATCTTCATCATTTGCTTCAACTAATACTTCAACATCGTTATTAATTCTGCCTTGCGCTCTTTGAGACATCAGTTCTTCAGCAATTGAATTAAGATTATAGACTCGTTCATCAATCAATTCTTGATCTAATCCATCTTTAAACCCTGCAGCTTCTGTGCCATCTTCAACTGAGTAACCAAAGATGCCGATGGCGTCTAATTCTGCTTGCTCCAGAAAATTCTTAATTTCCTCATATTCACTTTGTGTTTCCCCCGGGAAACCAACAATGAAATTACTTCTAATTCCTGCTTCGGGACTTATTTTTCTGATGTTATTAATTAAAGTTAAAAAGTCTTTGGTGCCCCCAAATCTTTTCATTCTTCTTAAAACATCTGGATGAGCATGTTGGAAAGATAAATCAAAATATGGCACAACTTTTTCAGTCCGAGCAATAGCTTCAACTAGTGAAGGTCTCATTTCTGCTGGTTGCAGATATGACAATCTGATCCAATCAAGGGAATCAATTTTGGCAATTTCGGGTAATAATGTTTCCAGTAACCGAATATCACCTAAATCTTTGCCATAGCTGGTTGTGTTTTCACTGACTAAAAATAATTCTTTAACCCCATTTTGACCTAACCAGGCTGCTTCTTCTAATATTTCAGCTGGTCTTCGTGAAAGATATGAACCTCTGAATCTAGGGATTGCACAAAATGTGCATCTTCGATCACAACCAGAAGCAAGTTTTAACGGAGCACTGGGTTTATCGTCTAACCTAAATCGATTAAGTGGTTGAGCTATCTTTTTTTCACTTCGCGCCGTAGGCGAAATTGGTAACAACAATCTTCGATCTTGTGGAATTGGGGCAGCTGGCCTATTGCCACTTAACACTTCGTTTAATTTTGCGGTGATGTTTTCATAATCATCAAAACCTAAAATGGCATCTGCTTCAGGTAAAGCTTTTTCTAATTCGTTTCCGTAACGCTCGGCCATGCATCCAACAGCTAAAACTGCTTTAACATTGCTGTTTTGTTTTAAATCATTGGCAGCTAAAAGAGTATCAATACTGTCTTTCTTGGCTGCTTCAATAAATCCACAAGTGTTAACAAAAACTGCATCAGCTTGACTTGGTTCAGTTACTAATTCAATACCATCTTTAGATAAACGAGCAGCTAACTCTTCACTATCAACTTCATTGCGAGCACATCCCAAAGTAACAATTGCTACACGAGTTGACATTATGAATACAGCCTAAGAAATTGCTTTAGGGGCAATACCGCCAGGTATGAAAGCCCCATAAGTATTTACTGAACTGGGCCTTCTGGTCCAAATTCAACTCTGACAACTTCTCCGCTGCCACCTGCTTTTCCTAAAGTTTGACCATTCACAGTCAAGTTAATGGCACCAGCGTTTCCTAACAGAAGTTTCACACCTTCAGTGCTGCCCACTCTTTGCTCTTGACCTACTTTGATTATGCCTTCAAAAAGTTCCACATCGTTTAGATCTGTTGCTCTCACCCAACTGCTATTTCCGTCAGCTTTTAATAAAACTTCAACACCTGGAGCAGGAACATTAGCTGTTAGATCTTGGGCTGCTTTTGTGTTAACTGGAGTTGGGGTGGGTTGCGCTGTTTCTTTAACCACAACTTGTTGTGGGGTTTGAAGAGCTGACACCACTACTGATCCAATGGCAATGACTGTGATGATTCCCAGGGTGGAAGCCATCAACAAAGTCCAGTTGCTACTTGATTTGGAACGAAAGTTTTCTAGTGGTTTATAAAAACTTGCACTAAGTGATTGCGAATCACTTTTTTGTTTAACAAAGCCCGAAGCAATTTCTAATACTTGGGTGTCCGGTGCAAGCACCGGTTCAGCTAAAGGGGAATCACCAGTTCCCGAAACGGGATAAAGTGCCATTAATTCATCTGAGCTTAAATCCAAAACTTGGGCCATGGCACGAATGTGACCACGAACATAAACATCTGCCCCAACTTTATCGAATTCATCTTTTTCAATATGTTTTAACAAAACTTCACGCACTCGAACTTGAGCACTCATTTCAGATATTGATAGTCCTTTAGCCTCACGCGCATAACGTAAACGGCTACCTACAGAATCTTGCATCAAAAACCTTTCCTATAAGACTGTCTCAACGCTATCACTCATGCTCAGAGGGGCTTGAAATGGGACAGAAGTTACTAGCGTGAGCAAATCTAGGGGCAAATCCAAGGCAATTTCAAGCCTGGGAGATGAATTAAGCGTTAACTTCTCCCCGTAGAGAGGTTAAGGTCTGAATTAATTCCTCTGGTTTCACTAAAACTTCCCGTGCCTTTGATCCTTCACTTGGACCAACGATGCCTCGATCTTCCATCAAATCAATTAATCTGCCCGCTTTGGCAAATCCAACTCGAAGTTTTCTTTGCAACATTGAAGTCGATCCAAGTTGGGTGGAAACCACTAACTCTGCAGCTGAAAGTAATAAATCAAGATCATCACCAATATCATTTTCTACACTCGTTCTAGTTGGATTCACATGCAAAACATCATCACGATATTCAGGTGCTGCTTGATTAGTCCAATGAGAAACAATTGCTCTTATTTCAGTTTCCGAAATAAAAGCTCCTTGAATTCTGGTCGGTTTAGAAGCACCCATTGGTAAGAACAACCCATCTCCTTGACCAACTAATTTTTCAGCTCCTGGTTGATCCAAAATAACTCTGGAGTCAGCCAAACTTGCGGTAGCAAAAGCTAGACGACTGGGCACATTTGCTTTTATCAAACCAGTTACCACATCAACACTTGGTCGTTGTGTGGCAATTACTAAATGAATTCCTGCAGCACGAGCAAGTTGGGTGATTCGAACAATGGCATCTTCTACATCTCTTGGCGCCACCATCATAAGATCTGCTAATTCGTCAACCACTACCAATATGTATGGATAAGGTTCAGGATTTGGTTTGTCCCCAATTGAATTAACTTTCCCAGCTTTAACTGCTTTGTTGTAATCATCAATGTGTCTAAACCCGTGTGCATGCAGTGCGTCGTATCTAACTTCCATTTCTTTAACAACCCATTGCAAAACTTCAGCTGCTTTCTTAGGGTTTGTCACAATCGGAGTAATTAAATGAGGAACACCGGCATAAGCTGCCAGTTCAACACGTTTAGGGTCAATCAAAATAAGTTTTGCTTCATCAGGTGTTGAGCGCATCAAGATTGAAGTAACTAAAGCATTAATACAAGAAGATTTTCCAGCACCGGTGGCACCTGCCACCAAAATGTGGGGCATCTTTGCCAAGTTCGCACAAATTACTGAACCTTCCACATCTTTTCCTAAACCAACAATCAAGGGATGTTTTTCTTCAGATGCAACTGGGGAATTCAATAAATCAGATAACGCCACTAATTCACGATCTTGGTTAGGAATTTCTATACCGATAGCTGATTTTCCGGGAATTGGTGACAAAATTCTTACATCCGCACTTGCTACAGCGTAAGCAATGTTCTTACTTAAAGCAGTTACTCTTTCAACTTTTACTGCCGGACCAAGTTCAACTTCGTATCTGGTCACAGTTGGGCCGCGTGAAAAACCTGACACAGTGGCATCAATATCAAATTGGGAGAAAACTTTAGTTAATGAGTCAACAACACCATCATTAATTTTGCTTCTAGTTTTAGGAATAGGTCCTGGTTTCAGGCTTGAGGCAGGTGGAAGTTTGTAATTCTTCACAGCTTTGAAAGCCATTTGTTTAGCAACAGGTTTAAGCGTTGGTTTTAATTGCACCACATTATCTTTGACGATTTGAATAGGTTGAGTCGAATCCAGGGATGAAATAATTGGTATTGGTTGAGTTGAATCAATTTCAAGTCCTTGAACATGATCTGTGATTACTGGGGAGGCAGCAAATGGAATATCGTCAACTAATAGTTCATCATCTTCTACTATTTCATCTTTGCTAGACCAGCGACCTAACCATCTGGTTAAAACATTTCCCTTTTTAACTAGTTCTTCCTCTTCTTGATAAATCTCATCAATATATTCTTCTTCTAGTTCTTCTTCGTAATCAGAAGAAGTTAACATATCTAATTCTTGTTCTAAGTCATCAAGTTCTGAATCATCATTCTTGTTACGTTTAAAGGAAATAAAACCCATCAGGTTTCTAACCTTTTCACCTACCGTAGTAACAGGAGTTTTGGTAGTAATTAAAGTTCCAAAGAATCCAAACAAAATTAGTAACAAGGTTGCAATAATCCCATTTGTTAACCCAACAATTGGTGAAGCAACTACCCAACCCAACCAACCAGCTCCTGCTTGCATTG
>JAEMSA010000065.1 GCA_016463095.1 Candidatus Nanopelagicales bacterium | reverse complement strand
TACTAGGTTCATGAAGTTGCACCATGGCAAATAAATGTCTGTGATCAAGTTTCCAGACACTGCGAGCATGTTTTACGACCTCTTTTAGTTCATGAGCGCTGAGTGGATCCAGGGGATGGGCATCACCTTTAGGTTGCTGCATGAACCCCCCTTTGTTAGTTTTTAAGTATAGGACTTGAAATACATGAGGGGAAATCGCTCCTCTCCGGAGAAAAGGGGATTTTCTGCTCAAATTTTATGAGATTTTAGTCTCAATTATGTGAATTTTAGGTCTACTATTTTCTCAGCAGTTGCAATTTTTGGCTGCTGTTGATCTGGAAGGAGATCGGCATATGGATACAAGTGAAACAGGAAATCCAGTTAGTGTTGAAAAACGTTCAGTTGACTGGGTCCCGAACGAAGAGCGTCACGGCAAGGCACGAGATCTAGGAAATGTTTGGTTTGTTGGAAATGTGAACTTGGTTGCTATGGCAACTGGAGTTGTTGCACTTTCTATTGGAGCGAATTTAATTTGGACTTTGATCGCTATTATTTTGGGTTCCTTGTTTGGAACATTCTTCATGGCGTTTCATTCAGCCCAAGGTCCACAACTAGGACTTCCGCAATTGGTTCAATCAAGAGCACAATTTGGATACCTAGGAGCTGCGGTAACTGTGTGGATTTTCGCACTTGTTAATTATTGGGCATATAACACAGCTGATGCTATTTTATCCGGCAGTGCTATCAATGCTTTAATTCCAAGCATTCCGGCCAACATCGGATTCATCATTGCAGCAGTAATTGCGTCTGTAGTTGCAATTTATGGTTACGACCAAATCCACGCTGTCAATAGAATTTTATTATGGCCATCTGTAATAGTTTTGGTTTTTCTAACCCTAGGTGTGTTTGCGCGAGGATCTTTCCCTGCGGGCGCATTTGACATTGGCAATTTTCAACTCGCACCATTTATGACGGTGTTTGTGATCATTGCAGGATTTCAATTGGGTTGGGCACCTTATGTTTCAGATTACTCAAGATATTTACCTGGAAATGTTGGAGTATCTTCAACATTTAAATGGACATATCTTCCAAGCGCACTAAGTGGAGTTTGGGTGTTTGGTTTAGGTGCACTGTCATCGTCTCCAGACGGAACTCTAAGTCCAATAGCTGCATTTAAGACAGTTGGTGATTCTATATTCAACGGACTAGGTTTCGTTGCTGTATTCGTATTACTAATTGGCTTGTTAGCGGTTATGTCTATAAACGCATATGGTGGATCCTTAGCTTTAATTTCTATGTTGGATTCATTTAAGCCAGTTAAGCCAACTAAAAAACTGCGCATGATCGCAGTTATTTTCATGGGCTTAACAGTTTGGTTTACGGCTGCTGTTGTGGGCGAGGAAAGTTTCAACGCCTTTTATGGCACCGCACTTGTGTTTTTGGCATATTTGTTTACTCCATGGACAGCCATCAATCTGATTGATTATTTCTTTGTACGTAAGGGTTCTTACGTAATTTCAGAAATATTCAAGAGTGATGGAATTTATGGCCGATGGGGTTGGCGAGGAAATCTTGCCTATTTGATTGGAATATTGTCAATGGTTCCATTCTTTGTCACAGGACCATTTGTTGGACCAATTGCTCAAAGTTTGGGTAGTGTTGATTACTCAATCTTTATTGGTTTACCAGTTTCAGCAATTGCATATCTAATCCTTGCAAAAGGAATAGATTTGAAAAAAGAACAATCACTTGCAGCTGCTGAAGGTAACTTGACCACAAATCATTAATTAATTGGTCAAAGTAGCTGTTGCGCAGGCACATCTTGAAGTTGGAGATGTGCCTGCAAACATTTCTGAAACTTTAAGGTTAATCGATTTAGCAGCTAAGCAAAACGCGCAAATTATTATTTTACCAGAGCTTGCTAACTCTGGTTATGTTTACAAAAACAAACAAGAACTAATCGAATCTCTTGCTAATACAAATGTGTTAAAAATTTGGGAAGAAAAATCATAAGATCTAAATAATATAATTGTTGCTGGCTTTGCAGAGGTTCAAGGAGAAAAAGTCTATAACAGGTCGGTGATAATTGAAAATGGAAAAATCTTAAGTATCTACACCAAAGCCCATCTGTTCAATGATGAAAAAAATATATTTACCCCAGGGGATATTCCTTCAAGAGTGATTCAAACTTCAATAGGAAAAATCGCCACAATGATTTGTTACGATTTAGAATTTCCTGAATTTGTAAGACTAGTTGCACAAAACGGCGTTGAACTTCTTTGTGTTCCAACAAACTGGCCACAAGGAAGTTTTAACCGATCAATAAATGAACCAAGACCAATGGAGTTAATAAAAGCAATGTCTGCCGCTGCCACGAATCGAATCTGGATTGCCCTTAGTGATCGATGTGGGGATGAAAGAAATATTTCTTGGTTAGAAGCATCAAGTGTGATTGATCCAGATGGCTGGCCCATTGTTCAAGTTGGGAAAGGCTCTGGGGTGGCGGTGGCCGATATTGATTTGGCCATCACAAAAGACAAATCACTTAGCCCTAAAAATCATGCCCTTAACGACAGGCGTCCAGAGATATATAGGTAGTAAGAACAAAGGGGATTGACCCTGGATTTGCACTCAAAAGCCTTGAGTGCCAAAATTGTAGTTAGCACTCGACCTATGAGAGTGACAAAAACTATCTCT
>JAEMSA010000064.1:2073-2754 GCA_016463095.1 Candidatus Nanopelagicales bacterium | reverse complement strand
CTGGACTAAAGCCAGCAAACTATGTACAAGACATTGAATGGGGCACTTTAACTTTTTTTGCCGGTCTATTCATAATGGTTGGAGCGTTAGTTAACACCGGAGTCATGAAAACTTTTGCAGAATTCTTAAAGGATTTAGTTGGATCAAACGTAACTTTGGCAGCAATGAGTCTTCTAGGAGTATCGGCTGTTTTATCTGGAATTGTGGATAACATTCCTTACGTTGCAAGTATGTCTCCTGTGGTTGTCGAATTGTCTAAATCAATTCCTGAGAGTGCGGGAGATGTTTTGTGGTGGGCACTTGCCTTTGGTGCAGATTTTGGTGGCAACGCCACGATCATTGGCGCCTCAGCAAACGTAGTTGCAGTGGGTTTAGCAAAGAAAGCTGGAATTCATATTTCTTTCTGGCAATTTGCTAAATATGGCATTCCAGTCACCTTTTTAAGCGTGATCATGGTTGTTCCGTATCTACTTCTGCGATACTTATAAAACCTCAAGAAATGAGATACATGTCAGATTCAGAAAAGACTTCTGTAGCAAAGATGATTCTGCAGGCTGTGGAAGATTTCGCAACCATCGTGAAAGGCGAAATCGACATTGCAAAAAAGAGTCTTACTAATTCTGTAAAGAAAATTGGCTCTGGCATTGGGCTAATAATTACCGCATTTTTGCTCTTAAATGT
>JAEMSA010000064.1:0-2063 GCA_016463095.1 Candidatus Nanopelagicales bacterium | reverse complement strand
CATTTTTACTGGTAGCAGCAATCATGATTGGCTTAGCTATTATTTTTGTATTGTTAGCCTTCAGATCCTTTAGAAAAGTTAGAGGCGTTGGAGATGCCTCTCGCATTGGTAGTGAAACAACAAAGTATTTAGCTGAAAATATTAAGAAACCAAAAAAAGATTCTGGTTGGAATTCTGTAAGTTAAGCTGCCTTGGCGCAACTGCCAGTTTCGGTTTCTTTCATCAAAGAAGCAGTTTCACTAACCAATTTTGCTACTTCACTGGGTGCTAGTGCATAACCTGTATTTTTGTTTTCAGCATCAGCAGCAAAAACGACACCTAATACTTGACCTTGTTCATTAAGTAGTGGTCCACCAGAATTTCCTGGTCTAATATCTCCTCCAAAAACAATTACGTCTCTTTTAGTTTCACCGTTGCCATCAATGTCTGTTCCAAGTGATTCGAATTCAGATGACACAGAAACTGCACTTGTTCTGATACTTCCCCCATTGGGGTAACCAACCACAAAACCTATTTCATTAGGTGTACTAGGTCCTATAAAAGTTAATTTGTTTCCGTTTAATCCTGGGACATATATGACAGCAACATCTTTTTTTCTATCGATTGCAATTACTTTGCCAGCTAATTGAATTTTTGTATTTGAAAGAGTTATCACTGGATCTTTTACCCCTGCTACTACGTGAGCATTGGTGATGACTCTTTCCGGAGAGATTATAAAACCAGTTCCTACCATTGCTGCAGAGCAGCTTTCTGCTACCCCATCGATTCTTACCGTTGAGGCAACAGATTGATTAACAATTTCTGGCACATTTACATCTTGCGCTAATTGTGAAGGAGTAATTCTTGATTCCACAAGACTTCTAAACACTTGCGGTAATGGTGAATCTGTTATCACGTTTTGAATCTTTTGGGCAACATTCTTGAAACGATCCGGTAAATATTGATCTATTTCGGATATCAATTGAGATTCAGCAAATAGATTATTTACAGTCTTGTTAGGAATAACTTGTGCCGCACTTGAAAGTGTTGAACTAATCGAAGCAACGGCCATAATTGCTAGCACAAAACCAATTAAAGAATCAATCGTCTTCATAAACGGGAAAGGTAACAATACTACTCTTAAGAATCCTCCTAAGATTCCGAATAAAAACATTCCCAGAGATGCGCCCAGAATTATTGTGGTTAAACCAATTGTTGGCTTAAATCCAAAAGCGTTACTGGAAATGAGTGATTGAATTGATTGAGTAGCAATTGCACCTGCTGCTCCACCCACGACTAAGCCGACAATACTCAAAATCGTTCTTAAAATTCCTCGTCTGAAGCCGATCCAGCCAAAGATTAGAAAAGCTGCAGCAATAAGAATGTCAATGAAATTCATATGATTTAAACTTATCGGAAATCGGAGTCTTTTTTAACTAATTTCAGTGCTATTTCCTTATCAGTTGGTCCTTCCCCAAATGATGGACACAATTCAGCAATGGGACAAGCCCCGCATGCTGGTTTTCGAGCATGACATCTTCTTCGGCCATGCCACACCACTAATTGGCTCAAATGTGTCCAGTATTTCGGTGGAAATATTTCGTGCATCGCAAATTCAACTTTTACAGGATCTGTTTCTTTAGTCCAACTAAATCTTCTGCTTAATCTTCCAAAATGAGTATCAACGGTAATTCCTGGAATATCGTAAGCATTTCCTAAAATCACATTTGCTGTTTTTCTACCCACCCCGGGACGGGAAACTAGATCATCTAGATTGTTAGGGATTTTGCCACCAAAATCATCACAAACTTTTCGAGCCATGCCAATAATGCTGGTAGTTTTATTTTTATAAAATCCTGTTGATTTAATTAACTCTTCTAATTCACTTTTCTTAGCACTGGCAAAATCTTCAGCTTTTTTATATTTTTTAAACAATGCAGGTGTGACCATATTTACTCTTTTATCGGTACATTGAGCAGCTAAAATTGTTGCCACCAGTAATTGCAAAGGTTTTTTGAAATCTAGTTCGCAATGAGCATTTGGATAAAGCTTGTTTAACCCTGTGTATATCTTTTTTGCTCTGA
>JAEMSA010000063.1 GCA_016463095.1 Candidatus Nanopelagicales bacterium | reverse complement strand
GACTCACCCTGCATGGCCACCTAAACCGTGCGCCAGTGTGCTGAACTATTGAATGACAAAAAAACTTAATGAATTAAAAAAAACCAAGCTAAACTAATTTAAATCATCACTCTTTAAGATTAAAAATTCGAACTGCATTTTTATAAGCAACCTTCTCGATTAATTCACGCGAGAGGTAAGGGAGTAAATTATTTCGTATTTCTTGAACCATATCGCTGTATGCGTTGAACCAACCACAACAAGCATCTGTGCCAATCATTATTTGATCGGGATAAGTTTCAATTAATTTTTTCCAGGCTGGCCTTAATCCGTTCTCGTCAAACGCGCGAGCGGGACGATTGATACCTAAAATTTTGTTATGAACAGAACCAGTTGCAGACATTTCACAAACAATATTCTTTCGCTGACTAAATAAGTTGGCAAGATCACGCGGCTGAGCAGCTGGTAAACAATGCGACAACACCGTAATACTATTTGGAAAATCAGCAGACAACCTTAATATGTCTGCGGTGAAAGTCTCATCTTGCTGGGAATGTATTTGAATAAAACCATTGTGTTTGTTTGCAATGGAATACATTCTTCTGATTGCTGGATTGTCTGTCCGTATAGTTCGTCTAATATTCTGTGGGCCGCTTGAGTGATTATCTGTATGGAGCTCACCAAAACCTTTAATTGTTCCATTGGCAAACTGCTCGTCTGCGTTTTGATATAAACGCTTGAAAGTCCAATTTTCCTCATCTGTAAGCGCCGCAGCGCCACGACTGAAGAAAATTTCCATGAACTCAATTTGACCAACTGCAGGTATATATCGTTCTTTCAATTTATCTGCAACATCAGACCTATAGTCACCTACTGCGCCACCCCACCTAACATTATTCTTATCCATTTGCTCTAAAAAAGCAGCACTTGACGGTCCTCCACGGGAGTAAGTGTGCATGTGCACATCAGCAATTGGGATATTTTTAGCTAGCTCAACGGTCTCAGGAGTGCTCTGTGCAAATGAATTACAACCTAGCAGAATTAACGAATAACACCAGATCAAAAAAGCCAATTTCAACATTAGAAAACCTTTAGATAGAAAATTACTTTGATAGCTTTATACATTTTTTCTAAGCCCTTGGGACAGATGGATAGCCCTTGCGTCAAGGAAGTGGTGATTGGCTTATCTATGCATACTTTTAATGCTAGGTGCAGATGAAGCCACCGCAGCCAAGATGATAACCATGGCTAACATACCTGAACTAATGGAAACACCTTATCCAAAGAAGCACTAAAGGAGTAGATATGAAAGTCAAAGAAATACTGTCAGACGTTCAACTGGTAATTGCTCAAATTGAAGTGGAATTAAATGGAGAACTGCGCACAAGCCCCACCCTATGCGCTTTGATTCCTGCTGAGGGAATCGAGCAGGAAAAAATCATTCCGCTCAACACGCCTGACGGCAGACCCATCTTTATGAACTATGAGAATGTAATCAAACCGCTTCAATAGTAAATGCCAAGTAAGAACCACTTAACAACATCTCATTCCAAGCGCATTACTCGCACAGCGTTTTTGTACGCGACCAACTCGATAGTAGATGGCTTTAGGTTGCTAAGCAAGCCGCCTCGAATTTCCTCGATATTCTTCTCAAAGTTAATCCTTGGGTTGTAGGTGTCGGTTCCGACCATGAAGCGATTAGGAAACTCTTCAATAAGATTTATCCATTCAGGTTTAACTGAATCTTCACTGTAAACAATCCAAAGTTTTGCTTTTTCAGAATCAGGATTAGGGAAATGGGATCTAGAACGAGCAGACATTTCGCAGTAAATGTTACTGGAATTCGCCATCAAACTTCGAATTAGTTCAACATTACTTGTAAACAAACAATGCGACAAGATAAGTGCAGTGTTCTTGTATTTGTTTGAAAGTGATTTCAACTCTTCGATTGAATCAGCGTCATCTTCCGAGTGAATTTGAACAAAGCCTTTATTTTTGTCAGCAATAGTAAACATCGCATCAATTGGCGCTGAATCAATCTTCACTTTACGACGAAATGACACATTTGGATTTGATTGTTTATTATTGAGAATCAACTCGCCAAATCCTTTGATTTGACCAGATAAAAACAATTTATCAGCACTCTCAAGAAGTTCTTGGTAAGTACGAAGATTGATATCAGTAAGCCCTGCCGCACCATGCACGCCAAAAATATCACTAAGCTCAACTTGTCCAGCTGTTGGGATATATTTGTTTTTGAGTAATCTTGAGTATGGAGCTGTATCGAATGGGCCAAATGGTGCGCCGACAGCACCTGACCATCTGACATTATTCTTTTCCATTTGCTGCTTTAACAGTTCGGGAGAAACCCACTTTTGAACGTGACGGTGAACGTCAGCAATTGGTACCTCTTGGGCTAGCTTCTTTGCGGCATCAGCTTCATTAGCAAATGTTGAAAAACTTAAAGTAATTAGGCTAGCAAGTAATATTTTTTTAACTTTCATTCTTATTTCTCATCTAATATCAATTTCAGTTTGTTGAGTTTTGGATCAGTAGGATTTTCTTTAATCTTTTCTGTTGCTAGTTTTTTGGTTTTAATGATAACTGTTTGATTGATTCCGCTTCTAGAGCTGGAGCGGGTGCACCACTAGAGGTTACCGTTAAGAAAATCGCGCTCAAGTCTTGGACAAGATGCAAGTCAATAACCTTCATGAACTTTTAATACTTTGGGATGGTGTTGAGCCGCAGTTTTAAGTTTAATAACCCCACATAATCATTACCCCCTCACGCAAACATGTCGGTTCAACCCGACACTTGGCAATCAGGGCCTAATAAAAATCAGTTGCTTCGAACGGCAGGCCCACCTAATG
>JAEMSA010000028.1 GCA_016463095.1 Candidatus Nanopelagicales bacterium | reverse complement strand
ACCGGCCACCGCGATTTAAGTTAAAGGTGTTTCAGGAGTTACAGGAGTGACGTTTACGCAGGTCGAAGCCTTAAAGAGAACTAAACCAGAAATAGGCCTCGGCGTGTCCAAGCTTCTCCGGTGTGTCGCGGGTGATGCTACCTACGCTCAAAAATTAATCGAGTCTTTACCCAATCTGGTTGACCGTTAACTTATAGTTTTAACTTTTGAATTAACGCACACGCTGAATAATCTCTGGGCGCACGGCTCCAACTCCATGTAATGCAGCGGCAATTGCTTCTACACCGTCTATCAAACGTGGACCTGGGCGAACAATTACAGCATCTGCATCAATGGCCCAAACTTGGCAGTTTGGTAACTTATCTAAAATGCTCTTAGCTTGCTCCACTGATTCATCGAGGTTATAGCCACAAGGGGCAACGAAAACTATTTCGGGATCTGCCTTACGAATTGCATCCCAGGTAACTACAACTGAGTCCGAACCTGAGTTGGCCAGAAGTGGTTTGCCACCAGCTGAAGAAATAATATCCGGGACCCAGTGTCCTGAACTAAATTCTGGCTCTATCCATTCTAAGACAAAAACTGAAGGTGGTACAAAATTTTCAACTTTTTTACGAACTTCTTTTAATCGAGCAGATAACTGTGACATCAACACGTTGCCACGTTCCTCTACTCCAGCAGCGCGTGCGATGGCTCCAATAGATGCGATGACATCTTCAAGTGTATGAGGATCGATTTGTAGGATTTCTGCATGACAGTTTAGGCGTGCAGCTGCTGCATCTATGTCACCTACCGGGACCGCACAAACACCACAGATATCTTGGCTCAAAATTAAATCAGGATCGCACCTTTGCAGGGCAGAGTCCTCAATTTTATAAAGACTCAAACCTTGTCTAAAACGCTCACTGACAAATGAATTAATCTCACCCGGGCTCAAGGAAGGGTCTATAAATGTGTTCACCACTATTTCTCTACCCGCTTTTACCCCACTTGGCCACGAGCATTCAAAAGTCACCCCAAGCAACTCATTTTCAAGACCTAGGTCACAAACTATCTCGGTCGCAGATGGTAGAAAGGACACAATTCGCATGCTTAATTATATTCACAAATATAAGATTTAGCAGTAAGAAATGGCGGGCGTATTTAGCAGTGCCACAGAAACATTTATCATTTGACTATGCCAGACATTACATCAGCGGTTTTATGTAACTTAAATTGCTCATTTGCTCAAAAGTTAGGACTGAAAAAGTAGCAACAAGGTAACAAGGTGGGTACATGATTTGATGAAATATATGAAGTTTAAGTACTTGCGAAGCCTGAGGGATATAGTGTTGTGGCCAGTAATTAGTTCGTGAGACCTTACTTCCGTTAACTCTCATGTATTGATAAAGTCAAACCATGAGCACAACTGGATTTTTAACCACTAAAAGCGTACGACGCAGCTGGTATTTGTACGACTGGGCAAATTCTGCTTTTTCCACCACCGTTATAAGTCTTTTTCTGGGACCTTACTTAACTTCAATTGCTGAGGGTGGTGCTGATGCTTCCGGCATGATTTCAATCTGGGGATTAGAGATGCGCCCAGGATCTTTGTTTCCGTACGCAATTTCATTTTCAGTATTTATGCAAGTCTTCCTGTTACCAATAGTTGGTGGCGTAGCCGATCGAATCAAAAGTAGAAATGGTTTCTTAGCTTTTTTTGCTTACCTTGGATCTATTTCCACAATGTGTTTATATTTTGTTAAAGACGACAGATTTGCACTTGGTGCTTTTCTCTTAATTACGGCCAACATTTCTTTTGGGGCAGCAATGGTGGTGGCAAATTCTTATTTGCCAGATTTGGCTTCACCAGATCAACGAGACACACTTTCATCACGTGGCTGGTCTTCTGGTTATGCCGGAGGAGGATTACTTCTCTTGTTAAACATTGTTTTTTACGCAGGCTATGAATCTTTTGGTATTACCCAGGTAGAAGCCGTACGAATTTCTCTAATGTCGGCTGGTATGTGGTGGGCAATTTTTACTTTGTTCACAGTACGGGGCTTAAGAAGCCTTAATAGACCAGTTGGAGTGGTAGGCGCAGCTGCACTAACCGTTGGATTTAAGGAACTAAAAAATACTGTTAAGGATGTTCGAAAGTATCCTGAAACTTTAAAGTTTTTGATTGCTTATCTATTTTATAATGATGGTATTCAAACTGTAATTGCGATTTCTGGCACCTATGCAATATTGCAATTGAAATTAAGTGAAATTTCTTTAATCATTGCCATAGTTATCGTGCAGGTAACCGCGTTTGCTGGTGCACTAATACTCGGTAAACTTTCAAATCGAATTGGTGCCAAAAAAGTGGTGCTTATTACTTTAGTTATTTGGACAATTATGGTTATTATTACCTATGCCCTACCTGCTGGTCAGCAAAATCCTTATTTAGTAATTGCCGCCGGTATTGGTTTTGTGTTGGGTGGCAGCCAAGCCTTATCTAGATCTCTTTATTCCCAAGTTATTCCACGTTCTCAAGAAGCCCAATATTTTTCGTTTTACGAAATCAGCGAACGTGGCACCAGCTGGTTAGGAACATTTGCCTTTGGGGTGGCCTACGGGTTAACCGGTTCTTATCGTCAAAGCGTGTTATTGATTATTGCTTTCTTTATTGTGGGAGGTTTGCTGCTCTTAAGAGTTAACATTCGACAAGCAATTGAAGAATCTGGAAATCCTCAACCTAAAGTAGTTTAAAAAACTATTTACCTAAAGTGGCGCGCACTGCTTGAGCAACAGCAGGTGTGACAGCAGGATCAAAAACGCTGGGCACAATAAATGAGGCATTTAATTGATCACTGCTTACTCTTTCAGCAATTGCTTTAGCTGCTGCTACTAAGACTTCATCTGTAATATTTTTGGCATGGGCATCAAGTAGTCCTCTAAAAATTCCTGGAAAAGCCAACACGTTATTAATTTGATTTGGGTAATCACTTCGACCAGTTGCCACCACTGCGGCATATTTTCGGGCAAGAGCTGGATCTATTTCAGGATTTGGATTAGCTAACGCAAACACGATTGATTTAGTGGCCATACCTTTAACGTCTGCTTCACTCAAAATATTTGGGGCACTGACTCCAATAAACACATCAGCACCAACTAGTGCCTCACCGACTGTGCCCACAAAATTATTTTTATTTGTATTTTCTACCAGCCACTCAGAATCTGCGGCTTTCTCAGAACCTGTATGAATTGGACCTAGATTGTTAAAAACAATAATATTCTTCAATCCACTTCGAACTAACAATCTGGCGATGGCAGTTCCTGCGGCCCCTGCCCCTGTCATAACAACTTTGATGGAGTCAATCTTTTTATCCACAACTCTTAGTGCATTAGTTAATGCGGCTAAAACCACTATGGCAGTGCCATGTTGGTCGTCATGAAACACCGGAATATCTAGTAATTCTCTTAATCTTGCTTCTATTTCAAAACATCTTGGTGCAGAGATATCTTCTAAATTTATACCGCCATATACCGGGGCAATAAGTTGCACAGTTCTAACAATTTCATCAACATCTTGCGAATCTATGCACACCGGCCAAGCATCAATGTCAGCAAATCTCTTGAACAATGCAGCTTTACCTTCCATTACTGGAAGTGCTGCTGCTGCCCCAATGTTTCCTAAACCTAAAACTGCGGATCCATCAGTAACCACCGCAACTGTGTTTCGTTTAATTGTTAATCTTCTTAAGTTTGTTGGATCATCTGCGATTGCTTGAGAAATTCTGGCTACCCCAGGGGTGTAGGCACGGGAAAGATCATCACGAGTTTTTAAGGGCACTTTAGAATTTACTTCAATTTTTCCACCTAAGTGAATAAGAAAAGTACGGTCAGATACTTTCTTAACTTGAGCACCTTCAAGCTTAGAAATACTTTCAGTGATTCTCTTAGCGTGATCTTCGTCTGTTGCGTTACAAGTCACGTCAACCACGATTGAATTATGTGTTGATTCCACGACATCTAAAGCGGTCAATACAGCACCAGCGTTAGAAACTGCAGCGGTTAGTCCACCTGTGGAATCTGCAGTTGCAGAAAGTTCAACACGAATCGTTACCGCATACCCAGGTGATGGTGTTGACATGTTTTTAAGTCTACTGAGCGGTCATTCCGCCATCGGCAGAGACAATTGAGCCTGTCATAAATGAGGCTTCATCGCTGGCCAAGAACAATGCTAAATGGGCAATTTCAATAGGCTCCCCTGGTCTTCCAATTGGTTGAAAGTTACCGATCTCTTTATAAATCTTTTCTAAACCACCCATCATTTCTGCATGAGCATAATTAATTGGGGTGTCAACCCACCCAGGACAAATTGCGTTACATCTAATTCCTAATTTTGCATAATCAAGTGCAATTCCTTTTGTTAGCATCACAACACCTCCTTTAGAGGCAGAATAAACAGTTAAGAAAGGTTCAGAAACAATTCCGTTTACACTTGAGATATTTACTAAAGAGCCATTTTTATGTTTCAACATGTGTGGAATAGCTGCTCTACAGGTATACATTGAACCCTTTAAATTAACGTTCAAAGTCTTATCAATAATTTCATTTGATACTTCATGAAAAACCCCGGGAATATTTACCCCAGCACTATTTACTACAACATGTACTGTGCCAAATTCTTTAACACAAGTTTCAATTAAATCTTCACATTGCTTAAAATCTGAAACATCAGTCTTAAGGGCAATAGCTGTGCCCCCTGATTTTTTTATCTCATCAGCAACTTTTTGGGCACTCTCAAAATTAATGTCAGAAACAACGACCTTGCCACCTTCTGCAGCCAAACGAAGGGCAGTCGCTTTTCCAATGCCAGATCCTGCACCTGTGACAACGCAGGCTTTATCTTGAACGCGACCCATATTTTTCCCTTGTTTGTTAGTAGTAAAACTAATGGGTTTGCTCTAGAAAAACTAGAGCAAACCCATTAGACAATAACTTTTATGGCTTAGAGGTCAGACTTTGGACCTTTGAACCATTTACGTGCACCTGCATACCACCAAATCATTGCTCCGCCGATAACAATCAACATCGCAACTGGTGAATATTGGAAGGCTAACCAGGTGAAGTTTTCATTACCTGGCATACCTGCTGGTGTGGTTGGCAACATGAAGTAGATAGAAATAATTGCAATTTCCAGCACTGCAATTGGAGCCATCCATTTCCATTTGTTACCTAAGTTCCATGGACCTTGTTGGAACTTGTCACCCATTCTCCAACGTAAGAAAATTGGAATTGCAAATGATACGAACAAACCAATCACGGTTACAGAAGTAACAGCGAAGAATGCAACTGGAACAACTGTTCCTTCAGGTGCATAAAGAGCTGGCAGTGTTAACACAATAGCTGCTGCTGCTGCACCAACTGCTGCGTTTGAAGGGTTTTTGTTTCCGTCAACCTTCTTCAACCAATTGCTTCCAGGAACCGCGCCGTCACGTGAGAAGGCAAATAACATACGAGATGCTGCAGTTACGCAAGACATACCGCATAGATATTGACCTACAAGTGAGATAACCAAAACGGTTACCGCGAAGTTTTGTGGCAAAGAAGTTAATAGAACTATTGGTGAGAAACCAAAGTTCTTGTTAATTTCTTCAACGTTTGTTGCTGCATAAAGCATTGAAAGCAGCAAGATCCATCCACCAATTCCTGCGTAGAAAATTGATTGCCAAATTCCTTTAGCAGCAGCGATAGAAGCGTTTGATGTTTCTTCAGAAACGTGTGCTGAAGCATCAAAACCAGTAATTGTGTATTGGGTCAACAGGAAGCCAAGTGGCAACACGTAGAACCAGTAACTTGTCCAACCGCTGTTATTGATTTGGGTGGTGAACATCCATTCAAGTGATTGATGTTGTTCTGGGATGAATACCAAAATCAAAACGATTGCTGCAACACCAACAACGTGCCAGTAAACGTTTACGTTTTGCATCCAATGAATAATCTTGGCACCAAACACGTTAATCATTACGTGTGTGATAACTGTTACCAAGAAGACCATGAAAACAAGACTTAGGTTTTCAATGCTCCAGGCTGGGTTGAACAAGCTCACTGTGAAGGTGAAGAAGGTTGCGAAACCATAATCCACACCAGCAATAACAGCAACCAAACCAACCAAATTTAGCCAACCAGTTAGCCAACCATGAACTGGTTTACCTAGCTTGAGAGACCAATAGTAAATTCCACCAGCTGTTGGCATAGCTGAAACAAGTTCAGCCATACAAAAACCGATGATTAAAATTAATGAGGCAATAATTGGCCAGCCAATTGAAATTGCAACTGGTCCACCGTTATTCCAAGCTTGGCTAAATGTTGTGAAACATCCAGACAAAATTGAAATGATTGAGAACGAAACAGCGAAGTTTGAGAACCCACTCCACTTTCGTTCGAATTGCTGTTTGTAACCCAGCTCTGCTAAACGTCTTTCATCATCAGCATGCTGTGCAGTATTTGCAGCCATAGATCGCGTACCTCCCAGGGCAGTCATGACCATCACGACTACGCGCTTAGTAGGTATTCTTACCCCAAGATTGTGAACAAATGAAAGAGATTTAGAAAGAATTTTAGGATTAATTTTTGAAGTTTGTGGGGAAAAGTTTGTGCCCAATGGCACAAATTGGACTTTCTTAGTGCCTGATTGGTTCTACTCTTTCAAACTTCCAGTATTCAAACAACCAACCCCATACAGCAAACAGCACTAAACCAAGTCCTAATAACAAAATCCACACCGCAAAAATTAAACCTAAGAAAGTAATGGCAGTAGCTGCTGCCACAATCATGGGCCACCATGAATGTGGTGAGTAGAAACCATAATCGGCTGGTGCTTCATTTTGTTGTGCTTCAGAATTATCTTCTGGTTGGTAGCCGATTCTTTTTTGTGTGAAAAGTAAGAAGAAGGCCACTAGTTCTGCTAATCCTGCGGTCAAAATTAGTGCAGTGGTGCCAACTGGTTCTCTAGTTAGAAAGTAATAAATTGAACCGGTAACTATGTAGAAAAGGCCACCTAAAAAGAATAAGTATCCACCAGATTTCATGCTAGTTTCTTTTTCCTAACATAGGACCACCAATGGTGTCATCCAAAATATTTTTTCGCACCGGTAAATCGGCGTCAGCAAGTTCTGGGTGTGCTGCATCAAATGCGGGACGCTCTGATCTGATTCGTGGCAATTCTGTGAAGTTATGTCTTGGTGGTGGACAAGAAGTTGCCCATTCCAAACTCATTCCCCAGCCCCACGGATCGTTAACTTTTACTAATGGTGCTGTTCGCCAAGTTTTGTAAACATTCCACAAGAAGAAAAAAGTAGAAGCACCCAACAAGAATGAACCGATACTTGAAATTGTGTTTCCTAAAGTAAAACCATCACTTGCTAAATAATCGGCATATCTTCTGGGCATTCCTTTAATACCTAGCCAATGCTGAATCAAGAATGTGACCTGGAATCCAACAAAAACTGTCCAGAAGTGAATTTTTCCAATTGAATCATCCAACATTCTGCCGGTAAATTTTGGCCACCAGAAATAAAACCCGGCAAACATAGCAAAAACTACAGTTCCAAATACGGTGTAATGAAAATGTGCTACCACGAAATAGGAATCAGAAACATGGAAATCAATTGGAGGCATGGCCAGCATTACTCCGGTTAGGCCACCAATTAAGAAAGTAATTAAGAAACCAATAACAAAAAGCATTGGTGTTTCAAAGGAAATTGATCCTCGCCACATCGTGCCAATCCAGTTAAAGAATTTAACGCCCGTGGGCACTGCAATCAGCATTGTTGTTAAAGCAAAGAACGGCAACGACACAGCTCCGGTGACATACATATGGTGTGCCCATACTGCAACTGAAAGTCCGGAGATGGCAATGGTGGCAAAAACTAAACCTTTGTAACCAAAGACTGGTTTACGACTGAAAACTGGAATTACTTCACTAATGATTCCAAAAAACGGTAAGGCAATGATGTAAACCTCTGGATGGCCAAAGAACCAAAACAAATGTTGCCACAGGATTGCTCCACCGTTTTCTGGCTCAAAAACTTGGGCACCAAAAGATCTATCTACTTCCAAAACAATTAAAGAAGCTGCTAGTACAGGAAAAGCCATCAAAACTAAAACACTTGTTAACAAAATTGTCCAAGTAAAAATAGGCAACCTAAACATCACCATGCCCGGTGCTCTCATGGTCAAGATTGTGGTGACGAAGTTAACTGCACCTAAAATAGTTCCCAAACCACTAATGGCTAGACCAATTATCCACAGATCTGCTCCAATAGTTGGTGAGTGAACTGCGTTAGAAAGTGGTGCATAAGCAAACCAACCAAAACTGGCGGCACCATCTGGGGTTAAGAAACCTGAGACAACAATTATTCCACCAAATAAGTAAAGGTAGTAAGCCACAAGATTTAGTCTGGGAAAAGATACATCTGGTGCACCGATTTGAATTGGCATGATGGCATTTCCAAAACCAGCAAACAATGGAGTTGCAAACAAGAACAACATAATTGTGCCGTGCATGGTAAACATTTGGTTATATTGTTCATTTGACACAAATTGCAAACCTGGCCTAGCTAGTTCTGCTCTGATAACCATGGCCATGGCACCAGCAAGAATAAAGAAAATAAAAGAAGTAATTAAATAAAGATTCCCAATAGTTTTAGGATCAGTAGAAGTCATCCATTTAACAAATGTATTTCCCATTTTGTTGGGTTTAACTGCATGCGCGTGAGCAGAAACTGTGGCGCGATCTTCAATAAGGGTCATTTGCTTACTTCTCCTTGCATCCGGCTAATTCAGGGTTACCTAGGCAATCTGGGTTACCACTTGTTTCTATTCTGTCTGATGATAAAGCACCAACTTGACCGGCCGCTTTCAAATCTGCAATATGTTGGTTGAATTCGGCGCGAGAGACAACTTTGACGTTGAACAACATTCGAGAATGATCAACTCCGCAAAGTTCAGCACATTTGCCAACAAATTCACCTGCTTTGTTAGGGGTTAATTCAAAAGCGTTTAATCTTCCGGGTACAACATCCATCTTCATTAAGAAAGCAGGAATCCAAAAAGAATGAATTACATCAGGTGAGGTTAGTTCAAATTTAACTTTTTCATCAACTGGAAGATAAAGAGTTGGTGGCAGTGCTGGGGTACCAATTTCATAAACACCGGCTTCTTTGTAGTTGAAAATCCAAGACCATCTAAATCCAACTACATTAACTGTGTGTTTTTGCTCTCCTGTTAATTTAATTAAAGTTGATTGATCACGTGCAGTAAAGAAGAAAAGACCTAACACAATAACTAAGGGAACCATTGTGTAAAGAATTTCTAATGGAATGTTGTAACGGGTTTGTTTAGGAACATCTGCATCACTTCGGCGACGATAAAGAATGAGTGCTGCAAAGAGTAAACCAAGTACTAGTGCTGCCACACCTAAAGCCACAATCCAAGTTCCCTGCCACAGATTAAGTATGAGTATGCCCTCAGTGGTTACTGGTTCTGGAAAACCAATCCGCAATGTTGCATCTTGGGAAGCTTTAGAACAGGCAGAAACTAGGAAAAGGGAGCTGAGGATTAGCCCGGCACGTAAGTTGCGCACGAAACCCTTTTCTATGAGGAAGATTGCACTGTATACATGCAACGTTAGTGCACTCGAGGCATCGTGAGGAAAACAAGGGCAAGTAACGTTTGACACATGTCTTCAAGCACAAATGCACATGCGCACAATTTCGACACTTTAAGTTCTCACCCAATTCATCCGGCTAGTAAAAAAGCCTTAAGTTCACTTCCCGAATATGCCTTTGTTGATCCAACCAAGCTCTACCACGATTCTCGATCAGCCCGCCTCTTACTAGACAGCGCTAGGGCATCAATTGCTGCCCGGCTCAAAGTTAGTGCTGATGAAGTTTCATTTATTCCATCTGGCAATGCTGGTATTGATTTAACTATCAGCGGAATTATCAATGCCTTAACAAACAAAACCGTGGTTTATTCAGCTGTTGAACAAAAAGCAATAATTGAGCGATTAAAAGATTTTTCAACTTTCGAAATAGCTGTTGATAATCATGCCCGAGTAAACGAAGACCAATTCTTATCCTCATTGGAAAACAACAAACCTGGTTTGGCAGTTTTGCAGTTTGCAAACCATGAAGTTGGTACACAACAGCCGCTAGCTCAGATTTATCAGAAGTGCCAAGAATTAAACATTCCCCTCTTAGTTGATGCCACCATGACCGCAGGATTAGTAAACCTTGGATCTGAATGGGATGTGTTGGTACTAAAACCTGCCACTTGGGGTGCACCGATTGGTTTAGATGTTTTGGTTGTGCGAAGAAACGTAAGATTCAAATCGGTTCTTTTGGATGATGGTAGAGAAAATCATAAGTTTTCTAACAATGTTTCTATTCCTCATGCTGTTGCCATTGGGGCAAGTTTTGAAGACATTACTTTAAATAAAGTTGAAATAGCTAAATCGTTAAATTTGTTGATTAATCAATTAAGACAACTTTTATCAAGTCATTTAGATATCTCTTTGCTAGGTGATCCAATTACCAGATTGCCTCATGTGCTGGCCGCAATAATTAAAGATGTTGATGGTGAAGCCTTAGTAAGTGGT
>JAEMSA010000062.1:1837-2901 GCA_016463095.1 Candidatus Nanopelagicales bacterium | reverse complement strand
ACGATTTGACCTACCATTGCGTTTTGTTCTGGATCTAATAAGAATGCTACGACGGAGGCAATTTCTTCCGATGTGCCCACTCTGTTAAGTGGAATATTCTTGGCATACATTTCAAGCACGTCTACTAAGGGCATATTCAAATTTTGTGCATCTACTTCAAGTTGTGGAGTATTAATTACTCCTGGGGCAATTCCGTTTACGTTTATTCCCAAGGGTGCTAATTCTCTTCCTAAAGATTTCACCAATGAAATTAGTCCTGCTTTGCTGCTGGCGTAAGCAGATGCTTCTGGCCAACCTGTTAATCCCCAATAGCTACTTGTTATTACAACTTTTCCTTTAGATTTCTTTAAGTGTTCTATTGATTCTCTGATTAATACATAAGTTCCTAAAAGATTGGTATTAACAACCTTCCACCACTCATCACTACTTTGTTCTTCAAATTTGCCCATATTTATGTATGCATGTTGTGCAACAACGGCATCAATTTTTCCAAACTTTTCAATAACTGATTTAACTATTGATGGAATTACTTTCAAATCACTTAAGTCTCCAGGAATTGCAAATGCACCTAATTCCTGGCAAATTTCTTTTAACTTATCGTCTAAAATGCGATCATTTAGAGCTAAGAGTGCTCCTTCATTTTTTAATCTCCTAGCAATTACTAATCCCATACCTTGTCTTGCCCCGGAAATAATTACAACTTTGTCTTTTAAATTCATGACTAAATCACAGCTCCTGCATTGGGGCTAATAATTTCGCCACTAAAAAATGTTCCTTCATTTGCTAAAAACCAAACCGTTTGAGATATTTCCTCTGGCATGACAAGTCTTTTAAGTGGCAAAGTGTTAAGAAATTCTGGTTGTCTTTCAGGTGAATCCAAAGGAATTAATGGGGTATCAGTTGGGCCTGGGGCCACAGCATTTACGCGAATATTAAATGGCGCATATTCCAAAGATAGAGTTTTTACTAACCCAATTTGTGCGCCTTTGGCAGCAGAATAATGTGAAACAAGTTCTCCCCCACCAATTCCTAATTCTGAAGTGATACAGATAAGTGATCCGTTT
>JAEMSA010000062.1:0-1737 GCA_016463095.1 Candidatus Nanopelagicales bacterium | reverse complement strand
ATAGAAGCAACCTGCCACCCGTTTTGTTTAAAACGGGTGGCGATTGCTGCACCGATACCGCTAGCTGCTCCTGTTACCAGGGCAACTTTGGTGCTCAATTTATTTAACTGTTTCTGTTTAATGCGTCAGCATCAACCATGGTCATGCGCTTATTAACACTTGCGTAAATAAGTGCACCAATGATTGTTAAGCCGCCGATTCCAATAGCTACTGACCAATCCAACAGAGGTGTTTCTGTATAGACCGGACGTGGCCAAGAAATATTTAGGAATTGGAAAACTGTCCAAATCAAGGCAAAAATGCTGATAACTTTCATTTTTGCACCAAATGTGAACGGACCTGATTTCCATTTGTTGCTAAATAACACAACAACAAATCCTGCAACTGGGAATAGGAATGAAATATAGAATCCACCAGTTGTGAAGTTAACCATCAACGCATAGAAGTTTGGAGCTAATTGACTTGCACCAATCATGATTGCTCCAACTACAGAGGCAACAATTACAGCGTTTGCTGGTATTGCTGATTTTCCTCTTAATGCTGATAATGATTTTTCTAATGGCAGTGCTTTATCTCTGGCATATGACCAAATAACTCTGCTGGCAGAGGTTTGTAATGCAAGAAATGAAGCCAAGAATCCAATAGCAAACAATACTTGCGCAACTTTGGCAGGACCTTCACCAAGTGCGTAAACTAAAGTTGAAAATACTGGATCGCCTGTTTCGCCTGACATAACTTTTGCTGGATCTGGAATTGCTAAAATTACTGCTAAAGCAGCAAATGCAACAACTGATGCAACAAAGGTAAGTGAGAACAGAACAACTTTTGGTAAAGTTCTTTGTGGATCTTTTACTTCTTCAGCAATGGATCCAGCACTTTCAAAACCAACGAATGCCCAACCAACAAATGCCATCGCAATTAAGAAAGAACTGTTGGTAAATCCGCTACCAACGACTGTGTCTAAACCAGTGGTGATTGAGGAAAGTGGTTGTTCGGTGTGAAACAGCAGTAACCAAATACCTAATCCAACTGATCCAACAATTTCAGCAATAATTGATCCGGTCATAAGAATTTTTATAACTCCACGACCTTGCAAATTTGCCAAAGTTCCTAAAACCAAAATAATTATTGCAATAACTGCTTGCATTGCTGGTGTGATTGTTAGTCCAATAACGTTTGCAACAAATGAAGCTGCACCCATTGCCACTGTTGCCATTGCCACAACCAGTGTCCACATATAGAACCAACCAGCAAACCAACCTGCTCCTTTACCAGTTAATCTTCTGGTCCATTGATAAATGGATCCTTCAACTGGCCACTTGGAAACAAGTTCGGCAAAAATCATTGCGACCAATAACTGGCCACCAAAAACTAATAAGAAGTTCCACCAGAATCCTGGTCCTGCTGTTGTGTAAGCAAGTCCAAATATTCCGTAAATTGCCACGATAGGACTGATGAATGCAAATGCGAATGCAAACGTAGACCAAAGTGTGAATTCACGCTTTAAAGTACCTGACATGTAAACCCTCCCTAGATTTTCTTAACTTGAGTAAGCATTCCCCATGGGAAAGGATTTTTCAAGCAATTCGGACTGTTAATTGGACTTTATATATGTGTTTTTATTGTAAAGCTCCTCATAAAGAAGAGTTATATTTTTACCATCTGGGGTTGAGGGTTCAAATATTGAATCTTGTGGTCCTGCCACAGCCAACACATAACCATCTTTTCGGGAAACTT
>JAEMSA010000061.1 GCA_016463095.1 Candidatus Nanopelagicales bacterium | reverse complement strand
GGTGCAGTCATGTTTATTAATCTATTCTGGCATCGGGGATAGGTGTTCGTGGACTGCTATCCATTTACCTGAGACTTGATGAAATACAATGGTTTCTCTTTCTTGGAAAGATTTTTCACCATCGTTTGTGTTCAAGGTGGTTGCTACATCGTGGGAAAATATCGCTACTGAATCAAAAAGTTTAACTCTTTGCTTACTGGAGATACAAGCTTTAACTTTAAATCCCCACTCCTTTTCCCAATTGCGCCATTCTTTTTGGTATTCAGATTTACTTACTAAAACATTTGGAGAGGTGTGAAAAATGAAAACTGTTTTTTCATCAAAGCAGGAGAAGTATCCATCAAAATCATGTGCTGCAAAACGAGAAACAAGGTGTGCCGCGGCTTGCAGCACACCTTGTTCGTTACTCATAGATATATCTTTACGTACTACTTTGTTCTAACTAAACGTGACCCTTTTGGACCATAGGCACTCTTTGGTTCTGGCCAAATAGATAGAAACAGTACATAAAGCACAGCGGCAGAAATAATTGATACTGGAAGTGAAACATCAATTCCGCCCACAACTCCACTCCATGGACCAATCAACAATGGTGGGTAGTAACAAAACATCAGACCCAAGATTGCAGAAGGAATCCAAGCTAAAAGAGCTCGCCAGTTAAATCCGGCGTTAAACCAATAGATGCCACCAGTTTTGCCTTTGTTGAAAACTTGTACATCTTCTGGTGAGTACCAACCACGACGAACATAAAAACCAATCATCATGATGATCATCCATGGGGTTGTAAAAATAACAATTAACCCAATGAACGCGTTGATACTTGCAAGTAAGTCAGTTAATAAGCGACCTACCAAAATAAATATAAATGCAATTGAACCAATAAATATTGATGATTGCACTCTACTTAATTTAGGAAACACGCTTGAGAAATCTAAACCTGTTCCGTATAGCGAAGTTACTCCTGTTGATAGTCCACCCAAAAATGCAATAACGATAAGTGGAAGTGCATACCAAGCTGGAGAAATTTCAACTAAGCCAACAATGTATGCAGCTGGATCTTTTACCAATGTTGTTGTGGCAACACCGAATAGGAATGGAACCAGTGTCATTAATTGTGCACTAAAAACCCAACCCATTAATGAACTTCTGGAAGTATTAGCTGGAATATATCTGGCCCAGTCTCCCAAAAAAGCTCCAAATGAAATTGGATTACCCATGACGATTAAGGCTGACAAAATAAATGTTGGCCAAAAGCTTCCTAATGCGTAAGCAGCAGGACCTGGGTTATAACCAGCACTAAACAATGAACCAAACGCAATGATTCCTGCGAGCATCAAAACAGTGTTTGCATAAACCACAGTTTTGTTAACTAGCAACATGAATTGATATCCGTAGATAACAACCATGATTACTAAGGCTCCGATTATTGCGTAAATAATTCCTCTAAATAATGCTGAAGAAGTATCTACTCCAAAAAATCTTGAGATTGCTCCAAGTAAAGCATCACCGCTTACCCAAACTGAAATTGAATAAAAAGCAATTGCTGTTAATAAGGAGAGAAATGATCCGACTAATCGACCTTTAACTCCAAAGTGAGCACCTGATGAAACAGCGTTATTTGTTCCAGTAACTGGACCAAATAATGACATTGGCATCAAGATCAAGCCACCCACCACAACTCCAAGCAAAGTTGCAGCTACTGCTTGCCAAAAACTTAATCCCAACAAAATTGGGAATGTACCTAAAATAATTGTTGCAAATGTATTTGCTCCACCGAAAGTAATTCGGAATAAATCTTTTGGTGAACTTGTTCTATCTTTATCTGCAATTGTGTCAATACCTTGTTGCTCTATTTCCATGACTCTTGGTTGACTTGCCATGCTTAGCCCTCCCTTTGTTTGGCTAACAGAAACAGTAGCCCTAAGAAGTAAATTTTGTAATGTTTTCCGACAGCCTTTTTAGGCTTTTAAGTCAGGTTTTGTGAGAACTCTGGGGGTGAGGTTCAAACTTCTTACGTGTTGAGCAATTTCTCCAAGGGAGGTTACCCAAACTTCCGGTGTTGATAAAACATGCTTAATCAGGGTCTCTAAAGACTCAGCTCTACTTGGTCTGCCACTTAAAAATGGATGATTAGTCAAAATAAATATGCCACCAACTTTTTTCAATGCTTCATATTCAAGTTGCCACATTTCTCTAACCTTTGTTGGAGATTCAATTAATCCTGACCCGGTTATATCTGGCAAGAATGCATATTGTTCCCAATCATCAAGTGCCCATTGAATTGGTAATTCAACAATTGATTTATCTCCCACAGCTAATTCATATGGATAATCTGAATCCATTAAAGATGAGTCATACAAAAATCCATATTTAGAAAGTAGTTGTGGTGTGTACCAGGACAATTCCCACATTGGGGCTCGGTAGCCAATTGGGGTAATGCCTGCTACTTCTTGCAAACTTTCAATTCCTCTTTCAATAAATCCAACTTCTTCTTCAGGGGTGGCGTGTGCTGGTTGTTCATGCATGTCACCGTGATGTGCAATTTCGTGACCGGCAGCAACAATATTTTTAATTACAGATGGATATCTTCTAGCACTGTAACCTGGTACAAAAAAAGTTGATTTGATTTGGTTTCTTTCCAAAATATCTAAAATTCTTGTTACTCCCACTAATGGTCCATAGGACTGATGAGACATTGTTGACATTTGATCTGCTGCTGATGGCTTAAAATTTAGAATTGCTGATTCGGCATCTATGTCAAAAGAAAAAGATGCAGCAGCTGTTTTTCCAGCAGGCCAGTTAATTGGTTTAGCAGGAATTGTTTCACTCATGCTCTGCTCCTTATTTCTCCGCCATTGGCATTCACGATTTGACCTACCATTGCGTTTTGTTCTGGATCTAATAAGAATGCTACGACGG
>JAEMSA010000014.1 GCA_016463095.1 Candidatus Nanopelagicales bacterium | reverse complement strand
AGAGGGGAGTGAAATATAGCGCCCAGGTGCCACCAGCAAAGAGAATAAATGAAATGACTGGATGCGACAAAGTATGTAAATATCTAGAATTCATTAAAGCCACAATCCAGTCACGAAGATTTCTTACTTGTGAGTCTTTATTCTTAACAGTTTCGTTAGGACTTAATACTCTTAAAATTAAAGTCAGTGGCGCACCTAAGGGAAGTAAAATTGGAACCAACATCGCTAAAACCATGTGCACCGTCATGTGGGCAGAAAACATCAAAATGGAATATCTACCTAGCATCGAATTGGTTACATATAGTCCCAGAAAAATTGCCACAATCCAACAGATACTTCTATTCAAAGGCCATGAATCTCCTCTTTTTTCCAGTGTGAACACTCCATAGATATAAAGTGCAAGCGCAAAAATACCTACGGTTAAACTAAATGGTTCAATAGCAAATGTGGTCAAGGCATAGGCCCAAGTAAAGGAAATTGGTTCCACAAATCCAGTCACTGATTCAATCAAACTAAATGCTGGTGTCCCAGTCTTTGGATAAGCAGTTGAGGCAAGTACTACCGAAACCCCCAAAGTAAAAAACAGTAAACCAACTTCTAGTGCCACAAGTTTTTTAATATCAGTTTGTAGCCGTTTTCTAATGTTTAAAGCGATAAAAAGTGCCGAAAATAAAAGTATTGCCTTGTAGATAATTAATTGACCATAAGTTGTGCTAAATAGTTCTGAGAAGTTATTAAATCTGGTAGCAGCATTAATTTCACCACTTATTAGTAGTGCCACAACTGCAGTTCCAGCTAAGTAACCAAACTTGTGTAGAGCTAAAGATTTTTGATCTTGGGTGATGTACTTATTAGAGACAATCAAGAAAATTGCTGCCACCCCAGAAATCCATAGGGCAATAGCTATCCCGTGAACCAGACCAGAAACAACTGACCATTGATGAGTGGAAACTCCGCCACCATGGGATAGCAATCCGGGAAGGGATATGCCAATTACATTCAAAGTGGCTACTACTCCAACTCGATCAAGATTTGGTTTTAGCAAGATTAGAAACGAAAACACGGCTATTAAGGCAATTAAAAGTAAGGCTCTGACACTTGCTACTTCCCAACCATAAGTGGCAATCACATCAATTTTGGCAACTAGGGAAACTGGTTGAGATAAAGCTTGAGTGAGAGTAAACACAGCTGCGGCAAAGGAAATTCCCGATAGCGCTAATGAAAATTGGGCAGCCAAGCGAATGTTTTTGTTCTGATAGGGAACAAATATTCCATCACTGATGAGTAAGGCAATTACAGTTATTGCTAAAACATAAACTAGTGAAACCAGAATTGGTTTAAGTAAAAATACAATTGGTCCGCTATCAGGAATTAATGGTGCAGGGGCACCCCATAGCGAAGAGGTAATAAAAAGGGTGAACAAAACACTAAGTGGGGAGATGACCAGAAATAGTATATTTTTAGTTTTCACGATTAAGTCTTAACTTACCTTAGATAATAAATTGGACTACTTTTTAGTAATTTTTCCCACAATTTTTAACCAAGTTGCCACTGAATAACCAATGAGCACACCAAAGAGAACTGTTCCTAAACCGACTTGTCCACCTAATAGCCAACCAATGGTTAACACAGATATTTCAATAAATAATCGCACTCGACCAACAGGTAATCCTGTCAGTAAATGAATTCTGGTCATCAATCCATCTCTTGGACCTGGTCCCATGTGGCATGTTAAATAAAATCCGCTACCTAAACCCACAATGGCAATGCCCACCAGTATTTGAATAACTTGTAAAACATCTGAGGTAGGGGTTGGTAAAATATTTGACATCACCTCTAAAGCAATTGAAATAATTATAATATTTAAAACAGTGCCTAGACCTGGTTTTTGTTTTAAGGGAATCCATAAAGCTAGAACTCCAATTCCTGAAAAGAATGTAGCCCACCCAATACTTAATCCTGTTTGCACAGATATTCCTTGCGCAAAAACAGTCCAAGGTGAAACCCCGGAATTAGCTGAAATTAGAAATGCTTCACCGGTACCAAACAACCAAAGCCCAACTACCAAGATAAAAATTGTGGAGGGTTTAGAAACCCAATAATTATTTGATCTCCATGGTGTAACTGGAATAATCTTGGAAGGAAATAACCACTGCGGAATGTGTCTTTTCACTACAACCCTTTGATCATTAATTCAGTTAATGGTTTCCTAACTCTAGGAGCAACCTCGCGCTGCATAAGAGCAGGACTTAAATCTTCTGGTTGGCCAATCTTGCCCACCCCAATTAAGACAATTGGTTCAGTTTTTGGCGGTAATGAAAATATTTCTTTAACTTTTGATTTACTAAACCCACCCATTTGATGAGTATGTAAACCCATCGACTGAGCTTGAGTAGTTAGTGCTCCTACAGCTAGTCCGACATCGTAGGTTTCAATCATGGAAACTTCTTCAGCTGTTGCGGCAACTAAAATAATGGCACTTGTATTAGGGGCCCATTCTAAATTGGTTTCCATCAGGGTTGAGACTAAACCTGCAAAATTTTTGTCATTCCTTAACCCAACTAAAAATCTCCAAGGCTGAGCATTCATCCAGGAAGGTGACCATCTTGCTGCTTCTAGCAGTGAATTAATTTCTGAATCTTGCAAAATGTGAGAAGAATCAAAAGATCGAGGGCTCCAGCGATTTGCTAATAGTTCATGCAATTTTGCTTCGGTGGCGGCTGGTTTGTGAAGATTAGACATAAATATAATTATTGTCTAATGCTTGAAAATGCGCGACTTAAGGTTGAACACGGAGTAATCCGAACTTTCCATGCCCGCAGAGGCAGAGTGACTAAGAATCAGATTTATGCATTAGAAAACTATTTTTCACAATTTGAATTACCAGAAGGTCCTTGGGATTTTAAAGAATTATTTGGAAAGAAAAACATTTATTTTGAAATTGGTTGCGGTAGTGGCGAATCAACCATAGGTTTTGCCAAAGCAAATCCGGATTCAGTAATTATTGCGATTGAAGTCCATCGACCAAGTATCAGTCATTTGGTTGAAAATGCCCACAAAGAAGGTTTAACAAATATCAGAGTTGCCTATTCTGATGGAGTGCAAGTGTTAAGAGATTGGATTAGCGACAAATCTTTAAGCGCAATATTTGCTTTCTTTCCAGATCCCTGGCCTAAAAAGCGTCATAACAAAAGAAGACTATTTAGAGGCGAAATTGTGGAATTGATGTTGAAGAAATTAAAACCGGGTGGAGAAATCATCGCTGCCACAGATTGGGCTGAATATGGAAAACAAATGCTCGAAGTATTACCTAATTCGAAGCTTTTGATTCGTCCAAGTTGGCGACCAGTGACAAAATATGAGCGAAAAGGATTAGCTGCCCAGCGAGAAATTATGGAAATAATCTCTCAAAACTAGTCAGCCCAGGGTTGGTTAAGGTTTAACTGGATTAGTTGAAAATGCCGATAAACAGCCGAAGTGTTAGTTTAGAAACGATTAAGAGTAAGAGTGAGGATTGAAATGAGTAAGGGCAAGATCTCAATTGTGGCTGTGTCAGCTATTTTAGTAGCCGGGGGCATTTTTTACTACACTAATTTAAACAAAGAAACACCTGATACATATTTAACTGTTACTGCTCAAGCCGAATTAATCGAAAGTAGTGTTTCTACCACTGGGTCAATTGTTGACCAATACACATTTAATATTAATGCGGATTCTCCAGCAGTATTAACAAAAATTGCTGGCGTGGCCACCACAAGTGCTGGTACCCCAGTTTCGCTAAGTGATACCTGGGTTGTGAGCAAGATTAATAAAGATGAAGGCGTGAAAGTAGCTAAAGGACAATCAATAGTTACTTTAAAGAATTACGATGGGACTTTACAAGAGATTAAATCTCCAGTTGCTGGTCGTGTTAGAGCAGTTAATGGTATTAAAGGAGTATCAATTAATGGCACCGTTGCCAGTGTTGGTGCCGGTAAAGTACTTATCAGTATTGATGTGACAGAAACAGAATCAACAAAATTAAGTTTGGGCTTACCTATCGCTTTAGCTATTAATTCCTCCAACACTTTGACGTCTGGTTATATTTCGTCCATAAAGCCTTATGCTTCCACCCCAAATGACACAACACCTACTTACAAAATTTTGATAACTCCAACACCTAACACTTTGCCCGCAAGTGCCAAAGCAGGGATGACGGCAACCGTGGAAGTAACACCAGTAGGAAGTGAAAAAATTCGATATTCAGATGCGATCTTAATTGACGAATACACCTACGACATTGATGTCAATAACAAAGTTACTTTGTCTACAAAAAATGGGCTTGACTTGATCAAAGTTGTGTCAACACCAAGTAGTGCTGGCACAAAACAATGGAGTGTTAAAGAAATAAAAGTCCAACCAGGATCAGTTGTGCAAGAAGGTGAAGTTATCGCAGTTTTAAGAAACTTTGATAACTCAACAAAAAATGTTAAATCTCCAGTGGCTGGAACTATCAGAGAAATTTTGACCGCACCTGAGGCACTCGTGGCAAACTCAATTGCAACTATTGGTTCTGGACCAATGATTGCTTCCATCAAAGTAAGTGAATACGACATTTCTAATGTGGCACTTGATCAAAAAGTAGATTTAAAACTTGGCAACAGTAGTGAAGTTAGTGCTGGAAAAGTTTCCCAAATTGGGCAAGTAGCAACCACTGACACAAACGGTGTTGCTCAATTCATTGTTTTCACCCAACCAGATGCAGCAGTATCGACCTGGCGTATCGGCATGAGTGTTACAGCAAAAATTATTTTGCAAAGCAAAAAAGCAGCAGTTGCAGTACCACTACAAGCCCTAATTAAAAAAGGTAACGCAACTTTTGTGCAAATTTTGGATATTAATAACAGCCCAGTTGATAAAGAAGTAAAAATTGGTGTTAGCGGTTCAAAGCTTGTAGAAATTTTAAGTGGAATAGACGTTGGGCAGGAAGTTGTGCTTGGTAAAAAATCAGCTGATGGCAAACTTCCTACCACCGAAGATCCATTCGCTGACCAAAGGTCGTCGCGAGGCAATAATCGGTCAAGTGACTAACTAATGGCTGCCGTAGTTGAAATGTCGAATGTTACAAAAACATACGGTGAAGGATCTTCAATTGTAAAAGCTCTTGATGGTGTTGACATACGTATTAAAAAAGGCGAATTTGTTGCCATTGTAGGTGCATCTGGTTCGGGTAAATCAACCATGATGAATTTAATTGGTTGCTTAGATCGCCCCACCACTGGAGTTGTTAAAGTGGCTGGTGAAGATTTATCTGAATTAAATGATAAGAAATTAACTTCCTTAAGAAATTATGCAATTGGTTTTGTATTTCAATCATTTTTTCTATTACCCAAAACTGATGCACTAGATAATGTGGCAACACCGCTTTTTTATCGGGGAGTTCCTGCTAAAGAAGCCAGATTTAGAGCCATGGAAATGTTAACAAAACTTGGGATGGAAGATCGTTACTCTCATCAATCAACCGAACTTTCTGGCGGACAGCAACAACGTGTAGCAATTGCTCGAGCATTAGTTACCGAGCCTTCTTTGATTTTGGCTGATGAACCCACCGGTGCACTTGATTCAAAAACTGGTAAGCAAGTGATGGATTTATTTGCAGACTTAAATGATGAAGGAAAAACCATAGTATTGATTACTCACGATTTAGATGTCGCTAAAAGGGCTACTCGAAGAATTACTTTAAAAGATGGAAAAGTAATTAATGACGAGCGTGATAAAAAATGAATATTTTGATTGCTGCTCGTTTAGCTTTTGCCAGAATCCTTGCTACAAAAACAAGATCTGGTTTGACCATGCTGGGCATCATCATTGGGGTGATGGCACTAATTGCTTTAGTTTCAGTTGCGCAAGGAGCAACTTCAGGTATTCAAGATCAATTCAAAGGACTAGGGGCCAGAAACTTAACAATTACTGGCACAACTAATCAGTCGATAACTGTTGATGACGTAATTGAAATAGCACGAGAGCCAGGTGTGGACATAGTTTCAGAAACAGTCTCAGGTCGTGCCACTATTTCTTCAAATCAAGCATCCACTAGAGCCCAAGTGATTGGAGTGGACTCTGATTACAAAACTGTGGTTGATCCAGACATTTTTGTGGGTTCATTTTTACCAAATGTGGAAAACACAAAAGATGCCAGGCTAATTGTTTTAAGTAGTTCTTTGGCAAGTGATTTAGAGTTAGATGCTTACTCAATCAATTCAACTATTGCTGTTGGATCAACAGAATTTACTGTGGTGGGCATTTTGGATGATGCAGATGGATTTGGTTCGCAGGGATCTGCCTATATTCCTTTAGACACAGCATTTAAATATGTTGCGGTCCCACCATATTTAAGTTCCATCACAGTTCAAACTATTAATGAAGAAATAGTTCCTGAAGTAACAGCTAATTTAACTTCACTTTTGAAAGCACGTCACAACATCTCTGGTGAGAGGGAAGCTGATTTTGTGATTGTTGATGCCAGTCAACTATTAGACGCAATTGGCACCGTTCAACAATTCTTATCACTATTGCTGGGTGGAATTGCCTCCATAAGTTTGGTGGTCGGAGGTATCGGAATTATGAACATCATGTTGGTGTCAGTTCGCGAGAGAACCAGAGAGATTGGGATCAGAAGAGCAATTGGTGCCCAACAATCTCAAATCCTTACCCAATTTTTAATTGAAGCAATTGTTTTGTCATTGGTGGGTGGAATTATTGGTGTGATTATTGGTGAAATTGTGGCGTACTTTTTAGCGCAACTGGGCGAATGGAATTTTGCACTAAGCCCAACCATGATCCTTGCGTCGTTAGGTTTTTCTATGTTTATTGGTGTGGTGTTTGGTGTGTGGCCGGCCCGAACAGCATCTAAGTTAAAACCAGTTGAGGCATTGCGCTTTGAATAATTCTTGTCATCTGACAAGATTGCCATTATGGCTGAATTAGTTTTCTTTTCCGGAACCATGGACAGTGGTAAATCAACCCTGGCCTTGCAAACTCACCATAACCATTCCACTGCGGGCAGACGCGGTTTAGTTTTCACCAGAAAAGATAGAGCAGGAGAAGCAACTTTAAGTTCTCGTCTGGGTTTAAAGGCTAGTGCCATCGAAGTAACAATAGAAACCAACTTTTTAAGACTTATGACTCAAGCTCTGTCTAAGGGTGAAACGGTTGATTATTTAATTTGTGATGAAGCTCAGTTCTATGAAGTTGAACAAATTGATCAACTAGCAAGAGTGGTTGATGATTTTGGGATAGACGTATTCACTTTTGGAATCACCACAGATTTTCGAACCGCACTATTTCCGGGTGCACAAAGATTATTAGAAATAGCTGACCGAGTAAATATTTTGCAAGTAGAAGCACTTTGTTGGTGTGGAAAAAAAGCAACTCATCAAGCCCGAATTGTGAATGGGGTGATGGTGACAGAAGGTGAACAGGTAGTGGTGGGAGACGCCGGTACAGAAGCCAAACCCGACGAAGTTGTTTATGAAGTTTTATGCAGAAAGCATCACATGAGAAAAGTAACTTCTAAGAAAGCAAAACAAGAACATATGTCAAAAACAGCATTGCCTTTTGAAGACTCAATTGGCTAATCAGCCTGCCAAGTAAAGCTCGTGGGGGATTTAACCAACTGTTCACATTGCATTCCATCTAATGCAACATCAAATCAGTGCTATTAGTACCGTAATGATGGCAAAGTATTACTAATTAGATTTTTTAGAATCGTGGGAGAAAATTCATGGCCAGTAGAAAAGCTCGCGCGTTAGTCTCAGAATTTTTAGGTTCATTCACTATTGCCGCAGCAGTTGTGGGTTCTGGAATAATGGCACAGAACCTGACTGATGATCGTGCCGTTATGTTGTTAATAAATGACATAGGAACAGTCTTTGGTTTAGCAATTGCAATTGCTATTCTTTCCCAAATCGGAGTTGCCCACTTTAACCCGATTGTTACCTTATGGACATTTTCAAGAGGTAAACAAACTTTTGTTGAGTCGATTCAACTCATTGTGTTTCAAATATTAGGTTTCGTAGCTGGGGCATTGATCACTAATTACACATTCGGTGGAGACGCAATTCAACAATCCACTCAAGTTAGAGCCGGTACAGGTCAATTAATTGGTGAGGTTATTGCCTCTGCTGGTTTGATATTTGTGATCACAGCTGTGACCAGGTCTGATGTTCGCGGCGGAGTGCAAGTTTGGGTGCCGATTTGGATTGGGGCAGCCATGCTCTTTACCTCCTCCTCATCTTTTGCAAATCCAGCTTTTACTTTTGCTCGATCCTTAACTGATTCTTTCACTGGAATTGATGCTGGTTCTGTGCCTGGATTTATCTTGGCCCAATTTGTTGGCTTAATAATTGGGGGACTACTTTCGATGTTTGTCTTCCAAATGAAATTCAAGAAACCAAAAGTACGATGACAAAAAAAGCAAGCGTTTTGTTTGTTTGCGTTCATAACGCCGGGCGTTCACAAATGGCTGCTGCATATTTGCAACACCTTTCAGAAAATCAAATAGAAGTTAGGTCTGCTGGCTCAATGCCAGCAGATCAAATAAATCCTGCAGTAGTAGCTGCGATGTTGGAAGAAAACATTGATATTTCAAAAAATATTCCTAAAATTTTAACTACAGAAGCTGTGCAAGATTCAGATTATGTAATCACAATGGGTTGTGGTGATGCATGTCCAATTTTTCCAGGTAAAAAATATTTAGATTGGAATTTAGTAGATCCTGCAGGTCAAGGTGTTGAATCAATAAGACCAATTAGAGATGAAATTAAGCAACTTGTGTGGGGTTTAATCGAAGAAATTAGGGGTCAATAAAAGTAATAAAACTGCTGGTATAGATTAATTCTTACTAGTAGGAGCTGATTTTTTTATGAAAGCGCTCGTTATCGGAGCGGGTGGAGTTGGGCGTTCAATAGCCAATATCGCATCTAGACGTAAATTCTTAACCAGCATGGTTATTGCTGACCGTACTTTAGAGCGTGCAGAACTTGCTGTTGAAAGATTAAAAGATGATCGCTTTAGTGCAGCTCAAGTTAACGCTGCTGAATTAGAAGACATTAGAGAATTAATTAGAGAAACCAATCCCGATGTTGTGATCAACGCGGTTGATCCAAGATTTGTGATGCCCATATTTTTAGCGTGCGAAATCGAAAACACTAACTACATGGATATGGCTATGTCATTGTCCAGACCTCACCCTAAATATCCACACACCGAAGTGGGCGTCAAATTAGGGGATGAACAATTTGCTCGAGACTGGAATTGGGCGGAAAGAAAAATTTGGGCAGTGGTAGGAATGGGAATTGAACCAGGACTAAGTGATGTTTTGGCCAAGTATGCCTCAGATGAACTCTTTAGCCAGATTGATGAATTAACAGTCTTAGATGGATCCAACATTGTGATTGAAGGAGACTCTTTTGCACCTTCGTTTTCTATTTGGACCACAATCGAAGAATGTTTAAACCCACCTTTGGTTTGGGAAGATGGCAAAGGATGGTTTACCACCAAGCCGTTCTCTGAACCACAAATATTTGATTTCCCAGAAGGTATTGGTCCGGTGGAATGTGTGAACGTAGAACACGAAGAAGTAGTACTAATACCTCAAAAAATAGATGCTAAAAAAGTGAACTTTAAATACGGTTTAGGAAAAGAATTCATTGGCATATTAAAGACAATCAACAAGCTTGGTTTAGATAAGAAAGAAAATGTTGACGTGCAAGGAGTTTCAGTTTCTCCTCGAGACTTGTTAACAGCATCGTTACCTGATCCTGCCACTTTGGGATCTCGCATGAAAGGTAAAACTTGTGCGGGTGTATTAGTTAAAGGATTAGATAAAGCAGGACAACCAAAAGCCACTTATTTGTATCATGTGGTTGATAACGAATGGTCAATGAAAGAATATGGCGATCAAGCAGTGGTTTGGCAAACAGCGCTAAATCCTGTTATTGCGATGGAATTAATTCACAACGGAACCTGGAAACCACAAAGCGTTATGGGTCCAGAATGGTTTGAACCCAAACCATTCTTGGACCTGGTTAACGAATACGGTGCACCATGGAAATCAAGAGAAGAAAAAGTTTAACTAAAGTGGTTTCTTGTGGGTATAATGTAATGGCCGGTTTAAAGATAACTAACTCTCAACCTAGTGACTCCTTAACCCAAAATAAAGTGTGAAAACAATAAACGATCCAGTTGTGGGTCCTGCTCCATTAATGCGGGGTTGGCTCCATCTTGGTACCTCACCTGTTGCTTTGATTGCTGGATTTGTTTTAGTAATTTTGGCACCAACTTTATCGATGAGAGTGGCATTAGCAATTTTCACGATTTCCTCTGCGGCACTGTTTACTGTCTCTGCGACTTATCACCGAATTAAATGGACTCCTTACTGGAAAGCTTTCTTTAGAAAACTTGATCACGCCACAATATTTCTCATCATCGCAGGCACTTACACGCCAGTGACCATCTATTGGTTAGAAAAATCTCAAGCTCAAACTTTGTTACTGCTGGTATGGACTGGTTCAATTGTTGGATTACTGGCCAGAATATTTTGGTTAAGAGCACCACGTTGGTTTTATGTTCCTATTTATTTACTCATAGGTTGGGCAGCTATTTTTTATCTTCCTGAATTTGTCAATCACGCCGGATGGTTAATCGTAGGGTTTATCATTGCTGGGGGTGTGCTTTATTCGGTTGGGGCACTAATTTATGGGTTAAAGAAACCTAAATTAAGTATTAAATACTTTGGGTTTCACGAATTGTTTCACTCTTTTACGATTGCAGCTTACATTTGTCATTACGTTGCTATTTCTTTAACGGTAGTACAGATGTATAAAATATAAAGTCCCTAACTGTTATAAACTGGCTAGAATTTGTTTCATTTCAGCAATCTCTGCAGTTTGAACTTTTGTTACATTCAAACCAAAGGTATCCACTTCTTGATTGCTGGTTTCATTAATCATGGTAACCATGCTTAGTGCACCCTCATGATGAGCGATCATTCCTTCAAGAAATAACTTGTCAAAGGTTGCTCCAGTTGAAGATTTTAGAATTGCCATATCTGCTTCTGACATGATGCCGCCCATGTCATGTCCCATCTGATTATTCATCTCTTGATTAGATCCATCTTTTCCAAGCCAGGATTGCATCTGCACAATTTCAACACTTTGGGCATCTTTGATTCTTTGAGCAAGATCTAGGACTTTGGCATTTTTAGACGTAGTCAAAGCTAGATTTGACATTTCAACTGCTTGCTGATGATGAGAGATCATCATCTCGGCAAACATGTATTCGTTGGCATTTAGGTTTGAAGAGTTATTTTCTTCCATTTCCATACCCATTTGACCTTGACCATTTTTATCTGAACCATGATTCATATGGTCACCAGAATTAAAAGCAAAAAATCTCAGAACAATTAAAACTATAACTCCAATAACAGCTAAGTAGATGCCATATCTTTTTTTGAGTTCGATTTTCACAATTCTCCTTCTATTTTTTTAATATACCCAAGATTCTTATATTTTGCCATGTGAAATATGAGCGGAAGCTTTAAAAAATCACCCTCCAAGGGGAAAGATTCCACAAAATTTAGGGCCCCTAATTCCTTAGGGGCCCTAAAAGTATGGTGCTGATCGCGATTAAACAGGAATCAAAGTACCAGAGAAGATTTGCCATGCTAGAGCTGATTTTGCAACCAAACTCAACACAATATAAGCGCGTTCTCCTCTTAAGTAATTACTCCATTTACCTTTACCTTTGTATTGCAAATATTGAACCAAGGCAAAAGAGTTAAAGAAGACGAACAAGGAAATTATGATGCCATAAACAAATCCTGGCACCTGCACATCAGCAGTTGCACCTGGTGCGATCACATAAATTAGTAATCCAAGCCAAGGAACAATTCCTGCGATGCAACCAAACCAAAATGGTAGTAGATCTCCATCTTTAGGTTGAGTGTATTTCTCTTGTAGCCAACCAAAGAGAATCATGGAAGCATTTACCCCAAATATTGCTAACAGGGCAACAATGTCTCCAATTCCACAAATTTGAGCAATCAAAACAATCATCACTGATGATGAAAGTGAGTACTCAACCCAGCGGAATATATTTTGATTTTTTAACAGGGAAGCAGAATATCTTTTAAAGTAATCTCCACTCGAAACAATAAAGTGAAAAAGCGCAGAAAGCCCCAAGAACAAAGCCACTGCCAGACCAACGGGGGTGGAGAAAATTACCACCGGTGAACTAAATGTTGTTCCGGGAGGACCATTTAAGTATGTGCCCGTGACAGGTAAAGCAAAATCATTTGCTAATGCAAGAACAGCAAGCATTTGCAATAGATGAAAAACACCTGCAACTCTGTTGAAGGTTTTTAAAGATTTAATTTGCTTTAGTGTTGGTTTTGCCATTATTGCTCCTTTTTCTTAACTTAAGCGTAAGCCAAATAATTAAGATTAAAGGGATTTAAATGAAAACACCCCCAACAAATTAATGTTGAGGGTGTTTTAGTGCGACTAGTTAGATGTCGTAATACAGCTGGTATTCGTAAGGAGTTGGACGCAAACGAATTGGGTCAATTTCCTTAGTTCTCTTGTATTCAATCCAGGTATCAATTAGATCCGGAGTAAATACACCACCTGCGGTTAAGTAGTCCTTGTCTTTTTCTAATGCATCTAATACTGCATCCAAAGAACCTGGAACTTGTGGCACAGTTTTTGCTTCCTCTGGTGGCAGTTCATATAGATCCTTATCAACTGGTTTTGGCGGTTCGATTCTGTTCTTCACACCGTCAATACCGGCCATCATCATGGCAGCAAATGCCAGATATGGATTACAGGCAGGATCTGGAACTCTAAACTCAATTCGTTTAGCTTTTGGATTAGATCCAGTAATGGGAATACGAATCGCAGCAGAACGGTTTCTTTGTGAGTAAACCAAGTTCACTGGTGCTTCATAACCTGGAACTAAACGGTGATATGAGTTAACAGTTGGGTTAGTAAACGCCAGCAATGAAGGAGCATGCTTTAACAATCCACCAATGTACCAACGAGCCATGTCAGATAATCCGGCGTAACCTTTTTCGTCATAAAACAAAGGCTTGCCATCTTTCCACAATGATTGGTGACAGTGCATACCTGAACCGTTATCCCCAAACATAGGTTTTGGCATAAAAGTTGCGGAGTGACCGTTTAGGAAAGCAACGTTTTTCACAACATATTTAAACAACATAACTTGATCTGCTGCGTTTAATAATGTGTTGAATTTGTAGTTGATTTCTGCTTGACCAGCAGTTCCTACTTCGTGATGTGCGCGTTCAACTTCAAAACCAAGATTAATAAGTGTTGAAGACATAATGTCACGCAAATCAGCAAAATGATCTACTGGAGGAACAGGGAAGTAGCCACCTTTAAATGGAGTTTTATATCCAAGGTTGCCACCTTCTTCTTCTCTGCCGGTATTCCATGCTGCTTCAATTGAATCAATTTTGAAGAATGAACCTTGTGGTTGATTATCAAAACGAACTTCATCAAAGATATAGAACTCAGCTTCTGGACCAAAATAAACAGTGTCAGCAATACCTGAGGCTTTTAAGAAAGCTTCAGCTTTAGCAGCCACGTTTCTAGGATCTCTTGAATATGGTTCATTGGTGAATGGATCTCTAATTGAGAAATTCATTGCTAATGTTTTGGCTTCGCGAAATGGATCAATAAATGCTGTGGTCACATCTGGCATTAACTTCATATCTGATTCGTGAATTGCTTGGAAACCACGAATTGAAGAACCATCAAACATTAATCCGTCTTCAAAAACGGAATCATTAAATGCTTTAGCTGGAATGTTGAAATGTTGCATAACACCAGGTAAGTCCATAAATCTCACGTCAACGAATTCAATATCGTTCTCGCGGATGTACTTGATCGCCTCAGCGGCGTTCTTAAACATCAATAACCTCCTGATAGAACTTTCGTTTGGTTTAAAAGAAGGAGGCACAACCCTGGGCCATCAATCTGTTGGTTCATAACCTACTAAACAGGTGTATCGCTTTGGTATCCCAATTGTTTCGGCCTTGTAACAAGTTTTCCCAATTGCCTCTAAACCCAGAATAAATAGCCAAAAACTGACCCGGGCAATAGGTTGGAGATATGACTGGAAAGAGAATCTTGGCCCTAATCCTTGATTGGGTGGCAGCAATATTGGTTGTGCAAGTTATCCCCAATGCGCCAGCTTATGCAACACCGAAACATTCCTTATTGACCTTAATCATCTTTGGAACAGAGGTGGCTCTTTTCACGTGGATGATGGGTTCATCATTTGGGCAAAGAATTGTGGGATTAAGAATCAAAGATATTGGTTTTGATAGAAATCCAACTTTTATTCAAAGCTTGATCAGAACATTATTAATTTTGGTTGTGATTCCACCATTGCTCGCCGACTCAAACTCACGAGGATTACACGATCGAATAGCTAAAACTAAACTAACTATCGTCTAGGAATTCTCATACCTTTGGGCATTGCCCCTTTAGGAATAGGCAGCGCACTTGCACCTGATGCACCAAATCTGTTTCTCAATTCACGAGATTCAGCCGGAGAAATCTTTTTACCCATTTTCATAATTGTTTTATTTAACTTTTTGAAAGTTACTAAGCCTTCACCATTGCCAACCATTAGAGAAGCAACAGGAATATCACCAGCAATTCTTCTAGCTTTAACTTTTTCACTTTCCAATAATTGAGCAACTCGACTAGGGGATCCTTCACCAACTAACACGATGCCAACTGGTCCAATAACTCTGTGCACAAGATCTTGATTTCTAGTCACAGCAACAGCGGGAGTTACAAACCAACCTTTTCTTAAAGTGTTTAACACTGCAGCTGCAGCACCAGGTTGGCCTTCAATGCGAGCATAAGCTGCCTTTTCAGCACGCTTACCGAAAACAAAAATTGTTACTAATAATCCAGTAGAAACTGCCAAAGTTGTAGTGATTAACTGTGAAAAAGTTGATTGAAAAGCAAATTGAGCAACTAATACAAGTGGCACAGTTGTACCGATAAGTGTGCCTAGAATTATAAAGGGAAGTGGTTTGTCAGTTTGACGAGTTATTTTGTAGGTTTGACCTATTTGCTTTAAAGTTTTAAATCTTTCTTTTTTTACTTTTGGTTCTTTATTCTTCGCCACTAATTTTTTCCATTCTTGACTTCTAGTGCTTGTTTATATAGTCGACCGGCTCGGTAAGAAGATCTAACCAACGGTCCAGACATTACGCCAACGAAACCTAATTCTTTAGCTAAGTCACCTAATTCTACGAATTCTTCTGGTTTGACCCAGCGAGCAATCGGGTGATGCAGCGTTGAAGGTCTCAAATACTGGGTAATTGTGATTAAGTCACAACCTGCATTGACTAAATCTTGCAACGCGGTAATAATTTCTGCTTTTTCTTCACCCATGCCCAGAATCAAGTTTGATTTAGTGATCATTCCAGCTTCTTTGGCCAAGGTAATTACACCTAGTGATTTCTCGTAATTAAAGGCAGGTCTAATTGATTTAAAAATCCTCGGCACAGTTTCTAAATTATGGGCAAAAACTTCTGGTTTGGCATCAAAGACTTGTTGTAATAAATCTTTCTTGCCACTGAAATCTGGAGTGAGAATTTCCACGCCACATTCAGGATTGTGTTTATGTATTGCTCTGATGGTTTCGGCATATAACCAAGCACCTTCATCTTCCAAATCATCTCGAGTTACCCCAGTTACCGTGGCATATTTTAATCCCATAGTTTTAACACTCAAAGCAACTTTGTCTGGTTCTGTTCTATCTAGAGGATCTGGTTTGCCGGTATCAATAAGGCAAAAATCACAACGTCTAGTACAAGCTGATCCACCAATTAAAAATGTTGCTTCACGATCTTCCCAACATTCGAAAATGTTTGGACAACCTGCTTCTTGGCAAACTGTGTGTAAACCTTCTTTTTTAACCATGTCTCTAATGCGGATGTATTCTGGTCCGGTTTTAAGTTTGGTTTTGATCCACTCAGGTTTTTTCTCAATTGGCACTTCAGCGTTACGAGCTTCAATACGTAAAAGTTTTTTACCTTCCGGATTTAACCCGGTCACAATTTCAGTTGTCATCAGACTTCTACTTTAGAACGTTTCGACACATTGCGCTTAAGCGCACCGTTTCTGAGTTCTGCCTCTATCAGGGGAGTAACTTCAGCCACGCTCACATCTCTGCCTAATTCCAGGGAAATAGTGGTGACATCGGCATCACCAATTCCGCAAGGAACAATTGCGCGAAAGGCCTCAAGGGAATTATTACAATTAAGAGCAAAACCATGCATTGTTGCTTTCTTGGCAACTCTTATGCCAATAGCAGCTATTTTTTTGTCGACTAAACCGTTGCCTTTAACCCAGACACCACTTCGACCCTCAATTTGGGTTGTCTCTAAACCAAGTTTGGAACAAACATTCATGATTAATAATTCAAGTCTGCGCACATGGGCAACAACATCAACTGGATCATCCAATTTCATAATTGGATAGCAAACAATTTGTCCGGGGCCATGCCAAGTGATTCGACCACCCCGATCAATATCAAAAACCGGTGAAGCATCATTTGGTCTGTCTTCAGGTTTGGTAGATCTGCCCGCGGTATAAACACTTTGATGTTCTAGTAAAACTGCTACATCTGGATGATTTTCAGAAACTATTTTGTGATGTATGTCTCTTTGACGATCCCATGCTGATTGGTATTCATTCCCTGAGCCCCAATTCTCAATTATTAACTCAGAGTTTGTCATGTATTAATCGTATTCTTGAATGGCAACAAAGCAAACTTGGTTGTCTTCTATAGACTGGTGATAACACAAAATCGGCGTCACCAACTGGTGCACTTTGATTCATACCCCCATTTAACAGGAGTTAATTCGTGAGCCCTAAAGCTAAAACTAAGCGTACAAAAAAAGCAGTCTCAAAAAAGACTACGAAGAGCAAGCCAAGAAGCAAGAAATCAAAAAGTCCTAAGAAGTTCACATTTTTAGCAGCAGCTGTTGTCGTTATTTGGTTGGGTATCTCAGGTGTAGCTGGACCAATATTTGGAAAACTTTCCGAAGTTCAAGAAAATGATAATGCTGCCTTCTTGCCTTCATCTGCAGAATCTTCAAAAGTAAATGCAGTGGCCTCAGAGTTCACATCATCTGACGCTGTTCCAGTGTTAGTGGTTATTACCGGTGATCTAAATAAAGAAAATCTTGCCAAAGCAAACGACTTTGCTACTACCCTCGGATCTTTAAAAATTGAAGAAGGAGAAGGCAAGTTAGTAAGTGACTATCTAGTTGATGGGGCAAAACCTTTTGCTATCCCATCTCAAGATGGTGAAGCTGTACTGATTAATGTCGAGATTTCTGCTAAAAAAATTGTTCCTCCTTTACCAAATGGTGAACCAGCTTTAATCGCCATTGTTAACACCATTAGAGATGGTGGAAAAGATATTGAAGGATTACAAACAAATGTCACAGGTGCTGGCGGTATTTTAGCTGATCTTTTCGGAGCATTCGGAGCAATTGACACCACATTGTTATTGAGCACACTTGGTGTGGTGGCTTTGATCTTAATTGTGGTTTATCGAAGCCCATTGTTGTGGATTTTTCCATTATTTTCCGCAGTGATTGCACTTTCACTATCCGGTGCAATTGTTTATCTTTTAGCTAAAGAAGAGATAATCACTTTGAATGGTCAATCTCAAGGTATTTTGTCGGTACTAGTAATTGGAGCTGCAACAGATTATGGTTTGTTGCTGATTGCTCGTTACCGAGAAGAACTTCATTTAGTTCAATCAAGATTTACTGCCATGAGAAAAGCAATGCGTGGCGTATTTGAACCAGTCGTTGCATCTGGTGCAACTGTTTCAGTTGGATTATTAGTTTTACTTCTTTCTGAACTTGATGCCAACAGATCTTTAGGTCCAGTAGGTGCAATTGGTGTGGCATGCGCCGTGGTAACGATGCTTTCATTATTACCAGCGCTACTAGTTCTTTTTGGTCGTTGGATTTTTTGGCCAAGAATTCCACACTTTGATTCCAAAGATGAGAAACTTTCAGGAATTTGGGCAAAAGTTGCAAAATTTGTTGATAAGAAAACTAATCGCGCAGGTTGGATAACTGCAATTGTCCTATTGGCTTTGGCTGGTTATTCATCCCAACTTGACGCAAGTGGTTTATCTCAAACTGAAACATTTGTTGGTAAACCTGATTCAGTTGTGGGTCAAGAAGTATTAGGAAAACATTTCCCAGCAGGGGAAGGAAATCCTTCTTACATTACTGGGCCAGCCGATAAGACTCCAGAATTATTGAAAGCTATTACTGACACCCCAGGTGTGGGCGAGGCTTACCCAATTCCTGATGGTCCGGTAATTGCTGGACAACCTTTACCTAATCCAAAGATTATTAACGGTCAGGTGTTAATCAGTGCCACTTTGGAAAATGCAGCAGATTCTGCTGAAGCAAAAGCAACTGTTGTCACATTAAGAAATAATCTTGATGCGGTTAGCGTTGATGCTTTAGTAGGCGGATTCACCGCTGTTAATGAAGATATTGCAGAAGCAAACGCTCGTGATAACAGAATAATTATTCCAACCGTGTTGGTAATTATTTTCCTTATCTTGGCCTTGCTGTTGAGAAGCATTTTGGCTCCACTGATGTTGATTTCAACAGTGGTCTTGTCATTTGCTGCAACTCTTGGCGCCTGCCAACTGGTATTTGAAAATGTCTTCAAATTCCCAGGAGCAGATACCGGATTTCCACTCTTTGCTTTCGTATTCTTGGTGGCATTGGGTATTGATTACAACATCTTCTTGATGACAAGAGTGAGAGAAGAATCAAAGAAGTTAGGAACCAGAGCAGGAACTCTAAAAGCCTTAACCGTAACTGGTGGAGTAATCACCTCTGCAGGCGTTGTGTTAGCCGCAACATTTGCAGTCTTGGGCTTATTACCACTGGTGTTCTTGGCTGAACTTGGATTTGCTGTGGCATTTGGTGTATTACTTGACACCATTTTGGTCAGATCAATTTTGGTACCAGCATTAACTATTGGTATCGGTAAAAAAGTCTGGTGGCCAAGCAAGTTAGCTCAAGGAAAAAATTAGAAACTAAAAATACGGCTAGGTGCAGCTATCGCACCTAGCCGTATTTTTTATTTCCTATAATCCCAAACTTACTTTAACCAAAGTTGCAGCATTCGTACCACTTATCAAGGCGCCTTGAATTGAAGAGGTTGCTCGATGATCTCCTGCCACAAATAAATCATTGCTAATTTGATTTGAATTAATCAGTGAATAGGGAGGATTCATTGCCGGCAAAGCTTCTTTGATCTCGTATTTCTTGATTAGTTCCCACTTATCTGTTGGCACTCCAAAAAGCACAGCAAGATGTTTTTTTACTTCGATAAGTTCGGCATTCTCATTAGGGGATATTGCTGAAGCAGCAACTAATACTTGTCCAGTGGGGGCATAGCTTGGTGCAGCATTTGTTAAAACAACAGCATTTGTTAACGGACTTGATTTTTTACCGTCCACAAATAACAGTGGTTTGCTTTTAACTATTGAATTAACTTTTGGGTCTGCTTTGAAATACCAGGTGGTAACTGAGCTCATTTTTTTAACTTCTAAATTTAGCCAAGAAATGGCAGTGCTTGGATCAGTTGCCACCACAATTTTTTTGGTTTCAATTTCACCATCTGGAGTAATTAATTTGTTACCTTCGATTCGTAAGACCTTGGTATTTAATGAAATATTTTCACTCGGAATCTTGCTTGCTAGTTGATTTGATATTTGTTGCATACCTTGAGCAGGAAGACTAGGTATTCCTCTGAGGAATGTTTTTAAAACTGTATCGAGAAATTTTCGTGAAGTGTTTAATTCTGATTCCAGAAATACTCCTTGCAAAAAAGGTCGAAAGAGCTTCTCCAGTAATGATCCCTTTATGCCAGATTTGGTTAAGGATTGTTGAGCAGAAATATCGGCAGAAACACTTATTTGAGCATCTGCTGTGATCAAATATTTTAAGAAATAACTAAGTAACCCTAGCTGACTAAATATGGATCCAGGAAGGTCTTTGAGCAATCGGTATCTGAAATCTTTGCTTCTAAACGGATCAACAACAATGCGCAAGCGTTTACCATCTCTAATAGCAACACCGGGGGTAAAAGGTTTCAAATCAAGTGCTTGGTAATCGAGTAATCTTTGGCCTTCTGTGTAGCTGGGGTTATATAACTGAAAACCTCGATCAAGAATAAATCCATCAATAATATCTGATCTAACTCGACCACCCACGCCGTCGGAGGCTTCAAAGATATGAAAATCTATCTTATTTTTTTGTAATTCAAGTGCGCATGCTAGTCCTGCTAAGCCCGCACCAATTATGGCAACTTCAACTTTCTGTTTCATTAATATTTACGAGCAGAATTCAAAGTTTTTAAAATATCGGGTTGTTTAAATGAAAAGCCAGATGCTAACAATTTTGACGGTAAAACTCTACTGGAACCTAAAGCTTCAATTGAGAATTCTCCTAGAGCGATACGTAACGCAATTGCCGGCACCTTAAAAAAGGCCGGTCGTTTTAATACGCTGGAAAGTGCTTTTGTAAATTCAGCATTAGTAACCGGAATTGGGTTTGTTAAATTAACCCCACCACTAAGTCTGACATCGTCAATTAAGTGAAAAATTGCCCTAATTTCATCTTCTAATGAAATGTAGGACCAGTATTGTTTTCCATTTCCTAATTTTCCACCCAGCCCCAAATAAAATAATGGTAAAACTTTGCGCAGCAATCCGCCCCGCTTACTCATAACTAAACCGGTCCGAGGATGAACAACTCGGATTTTATTACTTCTTACTCTTTGGGCTGCATACTCCCAGTTAAATACAACATCACTTAAAAATCCTTCGCCTAATCCAGCATTTTCATCAACTGCGGTATCACCAGTGTCACCGTAAAAGCCAACAGCTGAACCTGAGACAAAAACTGAAGGGGGAGTTCTTAAATTCACTATCGCGTTTGCGAGTGTTTCGGTTGATTTAACTCTGCTATTTAATATTTCATTTTTATATTTTTTAGTCCAGCGATGATCGCCCACTCCAGCTCCAGCTAGATGAACAATTGCGGTGGCCTTTTCTAATACGTCTAGATCAACTAATCCTTTGGTCGGGTCCCATTGAGATTCTGTTTTATCTTTAGGTTTACGTCTGACTAATTTAACTATTTCAATGTTTTTCTTTTCTGCTGCGCGAACAAGTGCAGAACCTATTAAACCGGAGGAGCCGGTAACTACTAATTTCATGGTTTTGTTATAAACCTAATTCAGCTTCGAAGTTTGCTTCTTCTAATCTAAGCTTCATTGAAGATAAGAATCTGGCAGCATCTGCGCCATCAACAAGTCTGTGATCATAAGTTAGAGCCAAATAAACCATTTGCCTAATAGCTATCTGATCACTGCCATCTTCGCCTTTAATAACAACTGGTCTTTTTACGACAGCTCCCGTGCCCAGAATTGCTACTTGTGGTTGATTAATAATTGGAGTGTCAAACAGAGAACCGCGACTTCCAGTGTTAGTCAAAGTGAAAGTTCCACCACTTAATTCATTAGGTGTTACTTTGTTGTCTCTGGTCCTGTTGGCTACATCTTGAATTTTTTGAGCTAAGCCTGCGATTGTTAAATCTCCAGCATCTCTAATTACTGGTACTAATAAACCTCTTGGGGTATCTACCGCGACTGCTAAATGAATAGCATCGCTGTACGCAATCTGAGTTGCATCAGCTGAAATAGTGGCATTAACAATTGGAAATTCTTTCAGAGCCTCAATTGATGCTTTGGCAAAAAATGGTAAGAATGAAAGTTTAACTCCTTCACGGGCAGCGAAAGATTCTTTAACTTTGTTTCGTAGTGAGGAAATTTTAGTGACATCTACTTCCACAACGCTTGTTAATTGAGCTGAAACGTGAAGTGAATGCACCATTCTTTCGGCAATAATTCTTCTTAATCTTGTAGTTTGCTCCACGCGGCCCTGAAGTGGCTGTTCAATACTTGGGGCAACGGATTTAATTACAGGAGTAATTGTGGAAACTGCTGCAGGAGGTGTTACTGAAATTTGAGGAGTAGGAGTGGTGTTGACAACGCTGCCAGGATTGGCGACATTTAATAAATCTGCTTTTATGATTCGACCATTCCCACCACTGCCTGTAATTTTGGAAAGATCTATTCCTTTATCGCGTGCCATTTGACGAATTATTGGTGTGGCATACGAATCTGTAGCACCATTTTGAGTTGAGACTGCCACAAATGGAGAAGCACTTGGTGTTGGGCTAATTGGTGGTGCAGAAATTATTTGTGGGGTTACCACAGTTTGCACAACAGGTGCAACTGGTTGTGGTACAACAGGTGTTACTGAACTAGTTGAGGAATTGGTTGAAATAACTGCTAACACGGTTCCAACGGGAGCAACTTGATCTTGGGAAACTTTAATTTCGGTAATAACACCAGCGGCAGGGGATGGAATTTCGGTATCAACTTTATCGGTAGAAATTTCTACGATAGCTTCATCAACTGCAACACTGTCGCCCACTTTTTTCAACCAACGAGTAATTGTTCCCTCAGTTACAGATTCACCAAGTTGTGGTAACAAAACATTAATTGTTGAACCACTTACTGCAGGTGTCGCAACAACTGCCGCAACTGGTGTTGCAACCACTGGAGCAGGTGTTGGAGTGATCGGTGCAGCTTGAGGTGCAGGAGTTTGTACTACCGGATCACTAGCAACAGGTGCACTTGTTGTGCTGGATCCAGCTTCACCAATAATCGCCATAACGCCACCAACGGCAATCACAGAATCTTGTTCAGCTCTAATTTCTAATAAAACACCGGCAACTGGGGAAGGAATTTCTGTATCAACTTTGTCAGTAGAAACTTCCACGATGGCTTCGTCAACTTTAATTACATCGCCCACATTTTTTAACCAACGAGTAACTGTTCCTTCGGTAACAGATTCACCGAGTTGGGGCATGACTACATTTGTTGGCATCGAAATATTTTCCTTGTCTAATTATTCATGGGTGTGTAGTGGTTTACCTGCAAGTGCCATGGCCGCTTCACCCATTGCTTCAGACATTGTTGGATGAGCATGAATATATGGTGCAACATCTTCAGGTGAAGCATCCCATGAATACATTAATTGTGCTTCAGCCAACAATTCACCGACTCGACTTCCGATCATGTGAATACCCACAATTTTGCCACCATCTTTTAAGGCAATTAATTTTATGAACCCTGCTGTTTTTAAGATTTGGCTTTTACCGTTTCCAGCTAAATCATATTGAACAGTGCGTAATTGATCAGCACCGTATTTTTCTTTAGCAACTGATTCATTTAGCCCAACTGAGGCAATTTCTGGTTCAGAGTAGGTAACTCTAGGAATCGCACTGATATCAATAACTCTAGGGTTTAGACCTTTAATGTGTTCTGCCACAAAGATTCCTTCTTGGAAACCTTTATGAGCCAATTGTGGTCCACGAACAATATCTCCCACGGCATAAACATTAGGAATACTGGTTTGTAAGTTTTCGTTAACTTTAATTAACTCACCGTCAAATTCCAAACCTGCGTCTTCAAAACCTTGGTTACGAGTGGCTGAGCCTCTACCAACTGCGACCAACATTAAATCTGCAGCAAATGTTTGACCATCTTCTAGTTTTGCTACCACACCGTGCTTATTTTTATCTACACCTGCGAAACGTATGCCAGTTGAGAATTTAATACCACGTTTCTTAAATGCTTTTTCCATGCCTTTAGAAACAGCTTCATCTTCAGATGGAACTAATCTTGGTAAACCTTCAATGATTGTGACATCAGCACCTAATGATTTCCAAATACTGGCGAATTCAACTCCGATAACACCGCCACCAAGAATGATCACAGTTGAGGGAAGTTTACTAATTTTCAAAGCATGTTCAGAGTTAATTACTTGCACACCATCAATTTCTAAGCCGGGAAGTGATTTTGGAAAAGATCCTGTTGCTAACACAACATGTTTTCCTTCAAATACTTGATCTCCAACCATAACTTTGTTGGGACTAACAAATTTTCCATCACCAGTTATATAGTCAACACCGCGATGTTTAACTAAACCTTGCAAACCTTTGTGAAGACGATTTACCACACCATCTTTATAATCATTAACCTGTGGCATATCAACGCCTAATAAATTAGCTTTAATTCCAAAAGATGCTGCTTCTCTAATGCCATCAGCCATTTCACCGGCATGTAATAGTGCTTTGGTAGGAATGCAACCTCTGTGTAAACAAGTACCGCCCAAAACATCACGTTCAATTAAGGCAACTTTTAAACCAAGTTGGGATCCGCGTAACGCCGCGGCATATCCGCCACTTCCTGCTCCCAGGATTACGAGGTCATAAGTGGCCATTTGGAACCTTTCTATTCGGATCAACCCTCGTGAGGTTTATTTGTTTCTATCCTTTCACGCAACCAAAAATCTGCGACCTTGGGTTTAGCCCTAAAGCGCGATCGGGTCAGCTTTTTAGTGCAATTTTTTGTGCCAGGTGAACAAGTGTTCTTACCCCAACTCCGGTGCCACCAAAACCGTTGTAACCATAAGGTGAACCTTGGTTAAAAGCCGGTGGTGCAATATCAATATGCACCCAAGGAATATTTTCGTCAACAAATTCTTGCAAGAACGCAGCACCCACCATCATTCCTGCTGCTGGATTTGGAGTGAAACCGACATTTGCAATATCAGCAGTTTTCGAATCTAAAACAGTTCTTGCTTCTTCAGGTATTTGCATGGGCCACATTGATTCACCAGATTCTTGAGCACTGGCAAAAACTTGATTGCGGGCTTCATCTTTATTCGACATGATTCCGGCAGTTCTGGAACCCAAGGCAACAGTGGCCGCACCAGTTAAGGTTGCAATATCAATTATTAAATCTGGTTTATCTTTTTGTGCTCTACCTAAAGCATCAGCTAAAACTAATCTGCCTTCAGCATCGGTGTTGAGTACTTCAATGGTTTTGCCACCAAAAGTTGTGACAACATCACTTGGTCTTTGCGCACTAGCTGAGGGCATATTTTCAGCTAAAGCTGCATAAGCAGTTACATTTATTTTTAAATCTAGTTGCATGATCGCCCTTAAAGCTTCAACTACAGTTGCTGCACCTGCCATGTCACATTTCATGGTGTGCATTGAGGCAGGTGGTTTTAAAGAAATTCCACCAGTGTCAAATGTGATTCCTTTGCCAACAAGTGCCAAATGAAACTTTGCACCTTTAGATTTGTACGCCATGCGCACAAATCTTGGTGGATTAATTGAACCCTGACCCACTCCAATTAGTGCACCAAATCCTTGTTTCTTAAGAGCCTTTTCCTCCAAGATTTCCAGAGTTAACTTAGCGTTTTTCTTGAAAGTTTTTTTCACATAATTAGCAAAAGTTTCTGGATACATATGGCTGGGGGGAGTATTAACTAAGGTCCTCACATTTTTAACTGACTCAGCAATTATTTGGGCTTCTTGGAAACTTGCCTTATTCAAGAATTCATCTTGTACCAAAATGTTGGCACGCTTTAAATTATCTGAACCTTTATCGTTTTTGGTCTTAAATTCAGTAAACGTATAGGCACCTAATTCCACACCCAAGGTCACAGCATGAGTTGCCATAGTTGTTGAGGTGGGAAGAGCAAAAAGAGCAGATGATTTTCCTGCTAAAGATCTAGCAGCAACACCTGCAGCTCTTCGTAGAGTTTCCATATCCAAAGGTTGAGTTTTTGAAACTTTGCCTAACCCAACACATAAAACACCACTTTTAATTGTTAAATAAGTTAGTTCCGATTTCTTGCCAGTAAAATTTGTTAATTTCAGTGCGTCCATAATTTCATTTTTTGAAAAAGTTTCAAAAGAAACATTTGGAATCGCGATTTCAGGACCTTTGTCACCCTGGATAAAGCCCACAACCAGTACATCATCTTTAGAAATCTTTTTATAATCTGTGAGGCGAGTAATTGACATGAGAATGAGCCTAGTAGCGTTTTGTTTTATGAGCGATTCAGCCAATCTAATTCATTCACCACTTCATCAACGACATGTTGATTTGGGTGCAAAACTTGCTCCTTTTGGTGGTTGGGAGATGCCACTGGAATATGCAAATGGTGGAGTTTTAGCAGAGCATGCTGCCACTAGAGAAGCAGTAGGAATTTTTGATGTTTCACATTTGGGAACCGCGACCATAACTGGACCTAATGCAGCACAAAGACTCAATGAGGTTTTAACCAACGACACTAATCGTCTAAGACCTGGGCAAGCACAATATTCCACCATTTTATCTGATGATGGAAAAGTTATTGATGATCTGATTGTTTACCTAAGGTCGGAAGACGAAATTCTAATAATTCCTAACGCAGGGAATTCAACTAAAGTATTAGAAACAATAAAACAAAATATTCCTGCAGAAATTGTCGTTAAGAATCTTCATGAAGATATTGCAATTATTGCTATTCAGGGCCCCAAGGCTATTGAGTTGGTAAACGAACTTGGGTTACCAACCGATATGGATTACATGTCGTTTAAAGACACTGTTTTTCAGGGCAAGCAGGTCACAATTTGTCGTACCGGTTACACAGGGGAAAAAGGTTTCGAAGTTTTAATTTCAGCACAGGATGCTGTGAAGTTCTGGGATGAAGTTTTTAATAAGGGAAAAAAATATGGTGCTAAACCAATTGGTTTAGGGGCCAGAGACACTTTAAGAACAGAGATGGCTTATCCGTTACATGGGCAAGACATTTCGTTAAGTATTTCACCTTTAGAGGCAGGACTGAGTTGGGCAGTAAATCTTGCTAAACCAAAATTCTTAGGAAAAGATGCGTTAGTTAAAGAAAAATCAAATGGGGTAACAAGAAAATTAGTGGGCATAAAAGCTGTGGATCGGGCAATTCCTAGAAGTCATATGAAAGTTGTGGATGAAAATAGTATTGCATTAGGTGAAATCACCAGCGGAACATTTTCACCAACATTGAAAGCAGGAATTGCGTTAGCTTTAGTTGATGCCAAGATCAACATAGGTGACAAGGTATTTGTTGATGTCAGAGGAAAAGCGGCAGAATTTTTAGTGGTTAAACCACCATTTGTGGAATCTAAAGTTCGCTAGCTTTTAGAGAACTAACCGCTAAAGCAAGTTCTGCCAATGGGTGAGTGTTTTCTTTAGTATTCATTATCACTTTGCAGCTCATGAATTTAATTGCTTCACTGAGCGCTGGAACTGACGGAGTATTAGCAATCAATAAATAATCTTTTAGTTTGGAATTAGATCTCATAGCCACAAAACCTAAAGCGATTGCTCCTGGCCCAACTAAAATTGTTCTTGTTTGTCTAGTACAAGCAGTGTTCAGGGCATTAAATGTTTCAAAATAGTTCTCACCCAGTGTTTTAGTAATAACTTCTTTAGTCTCAGATTTGATTGTTCTGGTAGTTCGCAACAGATCTCTTAAGGAAGCAACATTTTTAACCCATTGCTCATCGTTTCCTACACTTGACTTACCTAACAGTGAGGCAGCATCAATTGTTAGAAATGCACCAATTAATCCACCAGCTAACACTAAATCAGCCGATGCATAAATTCCGATAACTGAAACATTGGCATCTATGCCCTTATTTACATCATTTACATTTTCAACAGTAATTTTTTTATGATCAATAGCAATAGGTGTTAAATCAGACCAATTAAAGGTAGAGGAATCAAAGCCAAGTGCAAGAACTGAATTAATCACGCATTCAAGACTACAGGTTTAGAAAAATTGGCTTTCTTGGTCATGCGTCTCATTGCTTTAAGTAACGGGTTAGCAAGAAAAAATAACAAGGTAGCGGTAACGATACCTCTGGGTAAGTCATAACCAAGACTTGTCAAAAGAGTAAATCTGACCCAGCGGGTTAATTGTTCGGTAATAGCTAAACCAGGTTGAAAAGATATTTCAGGCAATAGTCCATTTGCGAAAGGCCAGAACCAAAGGTTGAGCAGTAAGCCTGCGATAAACCCAACTAGAAATCCGTAACAGACAATCAATATTATTTCTTTTTTTCCAGTTAGTTTAGGAAGTAAACCAGCACCTGCCCCAACCCACGCTGCTACCAACATTTGAAACGGCAGCCAAGGTCCAATGCCGCCAGTTAAAATCGCTGAACCAAGAATTCCAATTGCACCCAACACAAAACCAAAACTTGCACCCAATGCTCTTCCACCAATGATGATGATTGCCCACACTGGTTCCAAACCAGCAACGTGACCACCCAATGGTCTAACAGCTGCCACAACTGCGCTGAGCACGCCCAGAATTGCTAAAGATCTTGAATCAATTCCGCCTTGCATCACATCAGCTAAAGCCACCATTAAAACTAAGGGGACTATTAGTAGCAACAAAATTGAAGCGTTATCAGAATTATTACCAAATGCAGAATCATTTTGTATCAGAAATGGCCACAAGAATGCCATTAAACCAATTACAGTTGTCACAACCATAGAAATGGTTGTTAAAGAATTAACTCTTATAAGTTTCATCTTAAATCTTCGAGTGCGAAAGCAACATCTGAAACAGTCAGCCAATTAGCTGGTGACATAACTTTGGAGACTTGCGGTGAAAACATAGGGGAACTAGAAAGCACTTCATTAACTGGACCATCGGTAACAATTTCTCCATCAGCCAACAAAATAACTCGAGTGGCAACTTCAGCTGCCAGTTCAACATCATGGGTGGCAAGAATTATGGTGTGATTCTTTTTACCTAATTTTTGTAAGCTACTTACTAATTGTCTTTTGGCTGCGTAATCCAGTCCCCGAGTTGGTTCGTCTAATAGAATCAAAGGTGGTTTAGCGGCTAGCACCACTGCTAGTGCTAAAGATAATTTTTCTCCTTCAGATAGATCACGGGGATGAGAATTTTCTGAAACATCAGTAGTTAATTGCTCAAAAATATTAAACGTAGTGCCCGGCACAGCACCAGAATCACTGTCACTGGCAATGCATTCATTTATGACTGAATCAGCAATAAGTAAATCTGTGGGTTCTTGGGGAACAAGTCCCACACTTTCAATTAAAGATTTTCCTTTTAGGGTTAAAGGATTTTTTCCGTTTACTAAAATTTTTCCACTCGTTGGTTCAAGTAATCCCACAAGTTGGGACAGCAGTGTTGATTTACCAGATCCGTTACGGCCCATCAGGGCCACAATTTCTCCATCAGAGATGTCTAAATCGATATGTCTTAAAGCACGAAGGTTTCCATAATTAAAATTAAGATTTTCTACACTCACCAAAGTTTTGGTGGCAACATTTACTCTAATTCTTGGTTTAGATTTCTCTAACCTGGTTCTTAATTCATCAGCAAATTTGCGCGCATCTCTGACAGTTAAGGGAAGAGGTGACCATCCTGCGGTTCTGCCTAATTCCACAACTGGGGGAGCTAATAAAGAACTAGCAAAAACTTGGGCTGGTCTATCTGCATAAACTTCAGCTTCACGATCAACCACAATTACGCGGTCTGCATATTGCACAACTCTTTCTAATCTGTGTTCAGCTAACACAACTGTTAATCCCAGATCGTGTACCAGTCTTTGTATTGCTGCTAAAACTTCTTCGGCAGCACTGGGATCAAGTGCGCTGGTTGGTTCATCTAGTACTAAAACTTTGGGATTAGTTGTTAAAACAGAGGCAATAGCAACTCGTTGCCTTTGTCCTCCAGAAAGTGTGGCTAGTGATCTATTTCTTAGCTCAGCCAAACCTAATAAATCAAGAACTTCTTCTACTCTTCTTCTCATCGTGCTGGGAGCAATACCTAGTTGTTCCATGCCATAAGCAAGTTCGTCTTCCACAAGATCGGTAACAAAAGATGCGCGGGGATCTTGTCTGACCACTCCTACTAGGTCGGCAAAATCTCTGGGAGGAAACTCTCTAATGGAACGACCGTTAACAGAAACATCTCCAGTTAAATCTCCACCCGTAAAATTAGGAACTAAACCGTTGATTAGTCCAAGAAGGGTTGATTTACCTGAACCAGTCTTACCAACTACTAACACCAATTCCCCGGCTGGAATTGTCAGATTCACATTTTCAAGAATTGCAAAATTAGTGTCACTATATTTAAATGTTACGTTTTCAAATTTGATCATGCAGCTTGCCTATTTATTTGATTGGAAGCTTTAAATAAATCTGTAGCTGGTCTAGAAGTCAATGGTGGTTTTGGAGAAAAGGTTATCGCTAAAACTGACACCCAAATGCTGGAAAGTGTTATGAAATTTATTTGGGGAAAACTAAGTGGGCTAGCCAGAGGGTTAAGCACAATATTTTCAGTAAATCTCATTGCCACTAAACCAAACAGTGCAGTGGTAATGACTAGTACTTCTGGAATGTGCCATTTATCTGGACGATATTTAGTCCTAGAAGCATTCTGGCCAGCAAACCTTAGTGCAAAAAAGGAAAGTGCGACACCAAGAATCATTGTTAGTAAACCAATGTTTGACTGACTAAATACCCCTAATAATCCAGCTAACCCTAAAAGTATTCCTAATAATCCACCCAGCATAAAAATATTTGTAAGTTTTCTTTTAAATGCGCTTTGGTGTATTCGTCGGCCATAACCTCGAGAGTCCATGGCTGAGGCTAACAGCAAAGCTCTTTCCATAGCACCTTCTAAAACGGGCACAAATGTTTTAGCTAATGCCGGAATTCCAGTAGTTTTCCTGCCTCTCAAATATTGCGCATCTCTTACCCGCTTGGCATCAAATGCAAGTTGGGGAGCAAAAGTTAAGGCCACCATTATTGATAAACCAACTTCATAAAGTGCTGCCGGAATTGATTTGAGCATTCTGGTTGGTGACGCTAAAGATTGAGCACCACCAATGCAAACCAGAATTGTGGCAAGTCTTAATCCTTCTTGGAAAGCAAAGAAAACAGTATTGGCTTTAATTTCACCACCTAATTTGACTCCTGCAAAAAAACTGGGTAGATCAATTTCGGGAAGAGTAAATAATAAGGTGTCACCAAAAATATCGGGTGTAATAATTACTAAAAGTATTCTAAAAATAATTACAAATCCAGCAGCAAATAAATAGCCTTTTATTGATTTAGACCAGGGGGCATCACTTTTTCTGAATCTCACTACAAGTAAAACTACGAAAATTATTGAAAGTAAAAATATTGGATTTTTAGTACCCGCAGCCATTGCTGCTAACAAAATTGCCCACAACCACCAAGCACCAGAATGTAAAAATCGTTGTTCAGTTAAGGACAAGGGCTTATGCCATCTGCGGGGGGCAGATGGCATAAGAGTCTTATTTTTTAGCAATTTAATTATTTCTTTTTACGCATTTTCAAAACTAGCGCGAAAGCTACAATTATTACTGCTGCCAAACCAATAAGTTGCAAGTTAGCGCCTATTGGATTGTTATTTTCTTCTGCTGGTGTTTCCATGGTGGCCATATCTTCAGCTGTAGCAGTTTCAGGTGCGCCTGAAGTTGTAGAAGCAATTTCTAAACCACATTCTTCTTTAGGATAACCATTAATTCCACAAACGAATCCATCATTTGCTCTAACATCTAAACCTGCTGCATTTAAAGCATCTGCGGCAGTTTTACCTGTTTTAACAGTTACACACTTAACAACATTTGCTGTTGGAGGAGTTTCTCCTTCGGGGGCAATTGCTTGATCACCGAACTCAACAACTACTGCAACTCTTGAAGCTCCTGCTTGTTCAGCAGTGTCTGGACAAAGTTCTGCAAATACTGCACTTTCACTTGGTGGCAAACCGTTGTCTGCTCCAGTGATTGCAAATTTGTATCCAGTAACCATTTGATCTGTTGCTAAAGAACCTTTTTCATCAGCAGGACCAAAATTTGAAAACGACCATGATTCGTCTGCTGTTACCCAATATGTCCAATAACGATAATCAGCAGCACTTGCTTGGGTTATTGAAAATAGGGATGCAAAAATACTTGCAACAAAAACTGTTGCAATGTTTCTTTTTATTTGCTTCATTCGTTTCTCCTGTTGGTTTTAGCCGTGGATGATCGAAATGAGCGAGGCTTAAGAAATATAAATCTAAATACAAAACCCCTTGTACCAAAAAGATACAAAGGGAAGGTGGATCTAGAAAAACAATCCGGCCTGCCCCGTTTTCCTCGACGGTGCGTTGGTCGACTCATTCCTTGTTAGGTAATCCGACTTGTCATTTGGCACCAGAGTGCTTGCTGGTGAATGACCCACGGTTGCGGGACAGCGCCGGTATCCGACCGGCTTCCCCTTTTACAAGGAATAGGTTTCTTGCTAGTAATACAACTTACCTACGAAGACTACCCACCAGTCAATGACAATGCCTAGGCGAGTTGTGAAACGATTTAGCTAGAGAAAACAAGTTGTCGCGGGGGCACACTTGATATTTCTCTGAGAGCAGGATCAGTCAAAATGGCATTTACTTGGGTTTATTCAGATGAAGCAGGAAAGCCAGTTGTCGATTTACCAACAGCAGCAGTGATTGCAGAATTCACAACAAGATCTGAAGCAGAAATTTGGTTAACTACTAATTGGAAATTATTACTCAATGGGGGAGTGCATCAAGTTTCTCTTTGGGATGGAACAGAATTGGCCATGGAAAACATGAGCCTTCATCCAGCTTAAATAAAAATTATTTAAATTCTTTTGGCGCTCCACCAATTTTAACAACTGATGGTGGAATTCTTAAAGATCTTAATTGCAATGCCCGCATCAAACCATAAAAAATTGCGCCTTTTCGTTCCTTAGGATCAGCATAATTCTGGTTGACTTCTTTCTTAATTTTCAAAGCCAGTAACACTTCATCAATCACAGTGCCCAGCATCATGGCTAACCATAAGAAATAAACGACTCGGGCCACGGTTGGATTTGGAATAAGTGACAAAACTAAAACCACTAAAGCAAGGGGAAGAAATAATTCTCCAAAGTGCCAGCGGGAATCAACTAGGTTTCTAATGTGTCTTCTAACTGGACCTTTGTCTCTAAATGGCATTGCCCATTCTTCGCCACGGTTCATTGCTAAGCGAGTTTGCAGTCTTTGTTCACGTGTGCGTTCGCGCACTGCCTTCTTAGCATCTTTAGAATCTCGAGGAACTTTCAAAGATTTTTTGCGCGCTGCTTCAGCGTCTTTGCGTTTAGGGGTTGGCTCAGTTTTCATAATTGTTTTCTAGGTTATCAGTATTTGAGTTATGCACCAGGCAACGCCAACATTTGGTTGAGGGCTATGCGGGCATAGTGTTTTGTGTCTTGGTCAACTTTTATCTGGTTGACAATATTTCCTGCCACCAAATTTTCTAAAGATGCCACTAGGTGGGGTAAATCAATTCTGTTCATCGTGGAGCAGTAACAAATAGTTTTATCCAAAAATGAAATATTTTTATCTGGAAATTCTCGGGCTAAGCGGCGTACCAGATTTAGCTCAGTTCCCACAGCCCAACTAGTTCCAGGGCTAGAAGCTCTGATGGTTTTGATAATGCCCTCAGTTGAGGCCACCACATCGGCTGCTTCTGCTACTTCGTTAACGCATTCGGGATGAACAATAATTTTTACATCTTTAATTCTTTCTCTAACATCAAGAACTGATTTCATATTAAATCGTGCATGAACAGAACAATGGCCTTTCCAGAGGATCATTTTTGCGTTCAAAAGTTGGGCGTCAGTTAAACCACCCCGAGGTTTATTAGGATTAAAAACAACACAATCTTCTTTCTTTAAACCTAATTTCATAACAGCGGTGTTTCTGCCTAAATGTTGATCGGGTAAAAATAAAACTCTTTCCCCTTTGGCAAAGGACCATTCCAAAGCTTTCTGGGCGTTAGAAGATGTGCAAACTGTTCCACCGTTTTTCCCGGTGAAACTTTTTATGGCTGCAGTTGAATTCATGTACACCACTGGAATGGTGGTTTTATGAATTCCTAAATCTTCTAATACTGACCAACAAGATTCCACTTGACCAATTTCTGCCATATCAGCCATGGAACAACCTGCTGCTAAGTCAGGAAGGATCACATTTTGTAAATCAGAGGTAAGAATGTCAGCACTTTCGGCCATGAAATGCACACCACAAAAAATTATGTAATCAGCATTCGGTCTTGCTGCTGCATCTTTAGCAAGCTTAAAAGAATCACCAGTGGTATCAGCAAATTGAACGACTTCATCACGTTGATAATGGTGACCCAAAATAAATAAACGATCACCTAATTTTTCTTTGGCAGCGTAGGCTCTTTCAACCAAATCAGGAGCTGAAGCCTTCGGTAATTCACCTGGACACTCCACACCTTTTTCAGTGTCAGAATCAGCAAAATTTCCTAAAAGATGCAACAAAGGGGTTGCGGCTGGTTCAGTCCAAGTTGGTGCCATATACCAATCGTGTCACGTTCTACTAATGTTCGCGAGGTGCGCATAGTTATAGCCCCCGATTCATTTACTGGCACCCTCACCGCGGCCCAGGCGGCATTAGCTATCAAAACCGGTTGGGAAAAAACCAGCAAAGCTGATTTCTTTTTAGCACCCATGAGTGATGGCGGTCCTGGTTTTATTGACGCCATTGAATTTGGTTTTGGGGGAAATAAAACTCATCACCAGGTCACAGGTTTAGAAGGAACTCAAATAACTGCCCCACTTTTAATTGTGGGCAAAACTGCTTACATTGAATCCCATTTAATTGTTGGCCCACAATTGATTACCAAAGAACAAAGAACCCCAGATAAATACACCTCTCGAGGTATTGGGGAATTAATCAATATTGCTTTAGCAGCAGATTGCCAAACAATATTTGTGGGAGTAGGTGGAACTGCCTCAATAGATGCAGGATCAGCAATATTAGAAGTTGTTGATAACGAAAAACTTAACGATGTGGAATTAATTGCTGCAACAGATGTTGATGTTTTGTTATTGGGCAATAGAGGAGCAGCTAAAGGTTTTGGGGAACAAAAAGGTGCCAGTAAAGAATTAATTGCACAATTAGAAGCAAAGCATGAAGAGTTAGCAAAAACTACTCCCAAAAGAAAAGACAAAAAAGATGCAGCAATGATGCTGGGAGCAGGAGCTGGGGGCGGAATTGGTTTTGCACTTATGGCACTTGGGGCAAACCGAGTTAGTGGTTTAGAGCTGGTAACTGAATCATTTGATTTAGCAAATGAAATAGCAAATAGTGATCTAGTAATAACAGGGGAAGGCAAACTTGATTGGCAAACCTTAAGGGGAAAAGTAATTACTGGTGTGGCAGATATTGCTACTGAAAGTGCCATTTCATGTTTGGCACTCTGTGGCCAAGTCATTGCAGGCAAAAGAGAATTAGCTGCTGCTGGAATTGTTGGGGCTTATGGCTGTATTGAAGAAGGCGAAGAATTACCTGAAGACCCATTTATGGCCCTGGTTTTCCTCGCGGAGCGGGTCAGCAAGACATGGTCGCAATAACGTGGCAATATAGAGAGTGAAAGAAAGGTAAAACTAATGTCTACTGAGACCACAAACACCCAAGGTGTTTCATTAACCGATTTTGCAACAACCAAAGTTCGTACCCTTCTTAGTCAAGAAGGCAGAGACGATTTAGCTCTTCGAATTGCTGTGCAACCAGGTGGATGTTCAGGCATGCGTTACCAATTATTTTTTGATGATCGCTCCCTTGAAGGAGATGACACACACGAATTTGGTGATGTGAAAGTTGTAGTAGACAAAATGAGTGTCCCTTATTTAATGGGTGCAACTATTGATTTTGTTGACACTATTGAGAAGCAAGGTTTCACCATTGATAATCCAAACGCCGGGGGATCCTGTGCGTGCGGTGATTCTTTCCACTAAATCTTCCATTTAGTTAAATAAACAGTATTCTTATTTTTTGTGACTTTGAATATTGCAATCACGGGCTCTATCGCCACAGATCATTTAATGAGTTTTCCAGGAAAATTTACTGACTCTTTAGTTGCCGATAAATTAGATCACGTTTCTTTATCTTTTCTAGTTGATGATTTACAAATCAGACGAGGTGGCGTTGGAGCTAACGTTGCTTTTTCCATGGGCAAGATGGGGCTTCGACCAATTTTGGTAGGAGCAGTTGGAAAAGATTTTGCAGAATACAGATCTTGGTTAGAAAGACACAATGTTGATTGTGAATCAATTCATTACAGCGAAGATAAACACACCGCCAGATTTGTGTGCACCACTGATGAAATGGCTAACCAAATTGCTTCCTTTTATCCAGGGGCCATGAGTGAATCAAATCAAATTGAACTAGGACCAGTAATTGATCGGTTAGGAAAAATTGATTTTGTTTTTGTCGGACCCAGTGACCCTGAAGCCATGATCAAACACACTGAGGAAGCTAAACAAAGAGGAATTGCTTTCATAGCTGATCCTTCACAACAAATGGCCCGCATGAATGGAAAACAAATAGCTCAACTTATTGATGGTGCCACTTATCTTTTCACAAATGAATATGAATCATCTTTAATTGAGAAAAAAGTTGGTTGGAACACTGAGGACTTAATGAAACGAGTTGGCACTGTGGTGACAACTCTTGGTGCTAAGGGTGCACGAATTCAAAGTAAAAATGAAACTATTGCCACAGTTGCTTGTCCACCTGAAGCAGAAAGAATTGATCCAACAGGGGTAGGGGATTCTTTTAGAGCAGGTTATTTAGCAGCACACTCATGGGGGTTAGACCCAGAACGTTGCGCACAAGTTGGTTCTATGTTGGCAACCTATGTTATCGAAACAGTTGGCACCCAAGAATATTCTTTTACCAATGTGGAATTTGTAAATCGATTCTCTTCCTTTTATGGCAGTGAAGCTGCCGCTGAAATCAAAAAACATTTAGTCAAGTAATCCCCATGCCCACACCGCTTAATGATTCGGTTTGGGATTTTCCTACGCCTAGCCAAATGCCTAAAGATGATTTAGTTATTTTAGGAGCAGATTTACAACCAGAAACAATTCTTGATTCTTACAAAAACGGAATATTTCCCATGCACATTGAAATAGAAAATAAAATTGAACTTGGTTGGTGGTCACCGCAATTTCGGGGAGTGATGCCATTAAATAAAATAATTGTTTCAAATTCGTTAAAGAAATCCATGAAAAAGTTCACTGTCACTTTTGACCAAGATTTTGATTCAGTAATTGATGGTTGTGGTGATGATAAAAGACCAAAAGGGTGGATCAATAAAGATATAAAAAAAGCCTATAGAAAACTATTTGATTTAGGTTATGTGCATTCTGTGGAGGTTTGGAATAGCGAAAATCAATTAGTGGGTGGACTTTATGGAATAGAAGTAAATGGATTATTTGCCGGTGAGTCAATGTTTCATAAAGAAACTGATGCTTCCAAAACCGCAATGGTTCATCTAGTCAACAAATTAAAAGCTGCTGGGGGAGAAAGAATATTTGATGTCCAATGGCAAACCCCTCACCTGAAATCTATGGGAGTTGTGAAAATGAGTAGAGCAAAATATATTGCAACACTTCCTGAAGTAATGAATACCCAACCGGCTTTTAATTAACTAGATTTTATTTCTTTGATAGTGGCAAGCAAAGCTGTCACAAAATCTTGAATATCAGCACTCGCAGCATCACACGGTAGGGAAATTCGGATATTGATTTGTTCCCCAAATCCCATGGCATTTAAAACATGCGATGGTTTAACTTGATCTGGAGTGCAAGAAGATCCACTTGAAATCGCAAAACCTCTTTTACTCAAACCACTTACTAAGGCTTCACCATCAACATCTTTAATTATTGCGGCCAGCACATGCGGCAATCTGGTAATTGGATCACCTAGCAAAGAGATATCTAAATG
>JAEMSA010000060.1 GCA_016463095.1 Candidatus Nanopelagicales bacterium | reverse complement strand
GGCCAAAACGGACGAAGGCAATCCAATATATGACTAAATTGTAATAAGCGTTCAATATTTGGACGCAAATCGATTCAAGAGAATTCATATGCTTTCACCAGTAAACCATACGCAACAAGGATTCAACAAAGCACAGTTCGAAGAACTGTGCGCTTGGATTGATGAACATATTCAAGAGCAAATTGGCTGGTCCGAGTTGATGCAAGAGTCTGGGTTCGACCATTTGTCCATTCAATCCTCTTTTGCGAAATATAAAGCTACGACGCCAATGACGTGGATTAGAAAGCGAAGAGAAGACTTTAAGTCTGTTCGTAATCAAAGTGGACCTACCGTTAAGTTCCATTCTTTTTTAGCAAAGTAGTTTTGGAACTTAAACCATGACAAACCAAGTCTGGTTAGCAGTAGATGGGGCATTACTCAAAAAATTAAGAATTGACGCGGAAGTCGAAATAACAACGCTTGCTAGAACCCACTCCTTATCAACTACCCAAGTTAAACAATTAGAGGATGGTGGCGACAGTAGCTTCTACACCCCAGCCATAAAACTAGCAACAGGTCGCAAGCTGCTTATGCATTTCGGTGCAGATGTCGAACCTTTAGGACTCGCACCAGAACAAATCAAAACGCAGGAGCCTGAAATTGCTACGGTAATTGAAACAGTAGAAACAGAAAAAACAAAACTCCCACCAAGACTGCAGGTTGTTGGCGCAGTGGTGATATTCACGGGACTTGCTTTGTCTGGCGTTTATTTATCTACCGCTAACTCTGAATCTAGTCAAGAAAAGTCTAGTCAGCAATCACCAACCCTAACGCCAATTGCAACCCCCCTAGTGGAATCAAAGAATTCAGGCCCCGCATCAGCAACATCTACAGAGGCTAAAACAAAAACTATGGATGAAAACCCATCTGAATGTAAATGGGGCGATGAACCAATTTCAGTGGGTGGGTATCAGACAAATAAGCCTGGTGACTACGTATACGTGGTGGCCAATATGGACGGAGCAATTTGCTTAAAAGATGCCACAAGCAAGTTACACGTTTTGCATTTGAAAAGCGCGCAATCTCAAACTGTTAGAGGACGTCCTCCTTTTGAAATTTTCAGTCATAACTTGAACGGTTTCAAACTTTTTTATCAAGGTAATCTGTTGAGACTTCCAAACCGTGGAATCCAAAATATCACATTGAAAGAACAAAAATATGAATGAAGAAAAAGATGGCTTAGGAAGTTTGAATCTCAGCAACAGCATCACCATTGGTCAGGGGGTAACGTTTGTCGGATCAATATCTGCAAGGGGCAAGGCATTTATTAATGGAAAAGTGACGGGTGAAATATCTGTGGATGATTTACAAGTTGGCGAATACGGTGTCATTAAAGGGAAAATCAAATCACGTGAAATGGATGTCCACGGCGAAATTCATGACGAGGTCTCATGCGCAGAGCATGTTTTAGTTCACTCGACAGGTTTGATTAACGGTAATTTAATCTACGGTGAGTTAGAAATCCAAAAAGGGGGTCGTGTCACTGGATCTATGGACCAAAGCGATAAAACTTTTAAATCAAAATGAGTTTAGGTATGGCGAGTGAAAATCCATTTCAAAAAAACGACCTCAATGAATGTGGTTCCTGCAGATGTTGGAAGTCAGGGCTTTGTGTTGGAGGAGGCTTTGACGGCTCTCAAACGCAATCTAATGAAACTTGTTCAATGTGGAAACCGCTCATAGATAAGGAAAGAATCCTGCCTATTTTTTATCCAAGAGAAGTGGGCGACCAATAGATATGACTCCATGTCTTTTCGGATAACTGGTTAGCATCTACGCATGCTAGACATAAACGTTATCTCATTTCTAGGCTTTGCTTTGCTCATCCTAGGGCTATCCATATCCGCCTTTTTGGATCTTAAAGTCAAAAGCCAGATGACTAATTACTGGCGGGGGTCTTTGATTTTTATAGCTGCTGGATACTCATTTTTTGCAGCAACCCCTTTTGTTGATAAATTTTTCCTTACTTTGGCAAATACAAGTATTTTTGCGGCTGCCTTAACACTTGGATTTCTCTTTAGAAGATGGCGTACAAAGATTTCTACCCAACTCAAATTCATTTCTATTTCTTTACTCTTTATTTTCTTTTTCTTATTTGAATACACCCGAATTCACGGAACCTTTCAGCAGCGTGTTGTTTTGATAATGTCGGTATTGAGTGTTTGCGTAATTTGGCATATTTATGAATTGATTCGGTTGCAAAAAAATGAGCCAAGTTTTTTTGGAAAATTGTTAGTTGTCTTTTCTTTTCTATCGCTTATTTGTTACTGGATACGAGTATTTTTTGTAACCCGCGGTTCGGATCCTTCCCACATTGATATTTTTAGTGAAAATGTCATTTCATTTGGAACCCGCTGGGGCGTAATGGCGGCTGACGTACTTACCTTCATCGCAATCAATGGGTATTACATGGAGAAATCTTGGGCTTCTGAAAAGGCTGCTCTTAATGTGCAATTGATAGACGCACAGAGAATCAATAAACTTAACGAAGAATTAAAAAATGCGGACGAACTCAATAACCAATTGTCTTTAGTTCTTTTAGAGAAAAACAGAATATTGACTTCTTTAGCGTCTTCTGTGAAATCTAGTAGATCCGGAATAATGGCTTCCTCTTTTGTGCATGAGATCAATCAGTCACTTACTGCGATTCGTCTTAATGCTGAATTTTTATTGGCAGTTGTAGATAAGCCCCCAGATGAAGATTTCTTGAAGTCTAATTTGAATTATTTAATCAAAGACGTAGATAAGATTTCGCAAATTATTAAAAATGTTAAAAGAGTTTTTCATAATAATTTCAGTGATTTCAAAGATGTCAGCATTGCTTCAGTTGTTCAGACCTCAGTTGATTTGATAAAAGATGAGTGTGAGATCAAAAATATTGACTTGATTGTCTATGTAGATACTGAGTT
>JAEMSA010000059.1 GCA_016463095.1 Candidatus Nanopelagicales bacterium | reverse complement strand
TAGCGCGCCGCCCTGTCACGGCGGAGGTCGCGGGTTCAAGTCCCGTCTGGGTCGCTTAAATTCGGCAAATTATTTTTAATTTATTTGCTGCATTTAAGGCCAGGTAGCTCAGTCGGTACGAGCGACCGCCTGAAAAGCGGTAGGTCACCGGTTCGATCCCGGTCCTGGCCACATTTTTTGTTGTCTTAAATAACTTCCATAATATTATCGCCATCAATTTTTACATTTATTTTCTTCAAATTTTTTATGGTTGGTCCACTGATTACATTTCCACTAACAGTTTCATAAATTGCCCCATGACATGGACAAATTAGTTTATTCTGCGCTAAATCAAAATCCACTGCACAACCTTGATGGGTACAGATTCTTGAAAGAGCATAAACTTTTTCATCTTTAGTTTTAAATAAAATTGCACCAGTTCCATCATTGGCAGTGAAGTTAAAACCTTCACCAACTTTTAAACTCGAAAGCTGAGCAATAGCGGCACCCTTTGTGGAACTTCCTGTTACTGAATCTGAGGGCGTGTTTGTTGCAGCGTCAGTAGCTGTTGGGGAAGAAGCATCAGTCATTGCTTTAGTGCAAGCAGTTATCACAACTGAGAAAAGACCTAAAATACCAACTTTTAAAATGTTTCGTCTATTTTTCATCACACACTTTCCTGTTGAGCACAAATATAAAACTAAATGCTTTGGGGAACTCCAGTTAACAAGCGATCCACAACTTCTTTAGCAGACCATCCTTGCGGATGAGTTTTTAACATATCTTCCACATCAGTAGTAGTGGAACCTAAGGTTAATAGTGGTGCTTCCTTGTAACCATCTGGTCTTTCTTGGCCTAAACCAACTGCTGCCAACAAACCATTACACAAACACATTCTGCCCACTAATTCTTTTTCTTCACCACGTTTTTTTAAGAATGCAACATCAGGTTCAGCTGCACAAGTGTAAGTTGCTTTACCGGTTTCATCTAATTTTGAATTTCTTAAATAACCTAAATCACATAATCTTGGTCGGGCTTTATAAACAGCATCTTCCCCAACAGTTCCGGGTAATTCCACAACTTTAAAAGGAAAACCAGTAGGAGATGATCTGTGATCGGTTCTAACTTTAAGAGTTCCTTTACGAGCTGCATCTAACATTTGTTCCCGATATTTTGGTAACAATCCTGAATCATTACTTAACGCAAACAATGTTCCAACTTGCACACCTTGAGCACCTAAAGCAAATGCTTCTTTAACTGAACCAGGTGTTGATCTTCCGCCTGCTAACCAAAATGGTAAACCAACTGCTTTCATTTTTTCAAAATTAACTTCATCTAAAGGACCAAAGCCTGATTCGGTTTCAACTTTTCTTCTTGGTGGCGCATTGTGTCCACCAGCTTTCCAATGCTCCACAATGAAACCATCAGGTCTAGTTACATCATTTCTTGCTAAATAAGAAGCTAAAACTTCGGCGGTAATAATTGCCAAAAACATTGGTCGTTCCAATTTTGGTGCGACCCCAAAAGATTCTTGCGGATCAAAAGTTAAAGTTGGCGCATCCATGCCACTTGGTCTTTCACTATCAACACTTAGTGTTCCTGCTTTGCCATCAGCGAAGTCTCTGATTATTTGTGGGATTTCTCTAGGAATTCCTGCACCCATTAATACTGCATCCACACCTGCGAGCATGGCCCCATAAAGTGCTGCTGGGGTTGCGGTTTGTAATTTTTCCAAAAAGTTGATGCCAACTTTGCCATTTTTTGCTTGCTTGGCTAACCAAACTTCCACAAAGTTTGCTGCCACCACTAATTGATCGTGTTCGGTGTGAGCATTCAAACTAATTCGTCTCATCGGTCTATACGGTTGACCGTTTCTACCTTCGGGTAAAAACCATTTTTCTAAAATGTGATCTGCTATGGCAGGGTAAGGAAAATGTTTTAAAGCTTCTCTCATATGTCCGCCAGTGTCACCATCTTGCAAACGTCTGGCTACCACTGATTCCAAAGCGGTACCTGAAACAACTCCGAGGTGACCACACTTGGCAACTTCTTTTGCTAAACCCCATGAAGAAACAGCTGCGCCCATGCCACCTTGAATAATTGGGGGAAGACCAAGAGCCGACATGGATTTAATCCTTAAATTAAAGGGCCACTAACCTTCGGGTTGGTAACTTACCGAAGCGTAGGTTAGATGGGTTTAAGGATACGCCATATAGGTCAAAAGAGCACCCCGGCCTCATTGCCGGAGGTTATTATTTATCTTGAATTTTGCGTAACAGTTCGTGCACTTCATGAGCGTGATAGCGCCTATGCCCACCCAAGGTTTTAACCGCAGAAAGCTTACCTGCTTTGGCCCAACGTGTCACAGTTTTGGGATCTACTCGAAACATCTCAGCTACTTCTCCTGGAGAAAGTAAATTAGGGCTTTCATTTGCCTCGTTAGGCATATTTAAACCTCCCTGTTGGCGCTGATAATTTATATTAAAAACTACCAATCCCGACACATAAGACTAACCCTGAATTAGGCTCGACACACTAAAAAATGGAGTTTCTAGACAAATCGAACATTTAGGTTCAGTTTGCTGTCTTGAGGAAGGGCAGACAAGTTGTAGGCTTAAGTTGGTGGTTGCTCAAATATTTTGCTTAACTCGTCACCACATTTTGATAGGAACTAAAATCAAGGCGCAGGTTTAACCTGCTTGATCAAGATCGTTACTGAATGAAAGGTGTTGATAAATCAACATGGGTAGAGGACGCGCGAAAGCCAAACAAACTAAAGTTGCTCGCGATTTAAAATATGGCAACGGGGAAACTGATTTATCTGCATTGGCCCAAGAATTGAAAGCTAGTCGCTCCAAAGAAGAAGAGATGGAAGCGGCCTGGGAACAACTTGAAAAAGAAGAATAAATAATTTAGTTATTTTTTATTAAGATAATCAGTTTAAATAAACCCTATAATTTTTCGTTAAATAAATACGAATCTTCGCGGCCCTTTAG
>JAEMSA010000027.1 GCA_016463095.1 Candidatus Nanopelagicales bacterium | reverse complement strand
ATCCCTATTACTTAGCTTTAGCAAAGGGTGAAGAACTAGAACTAATAAAGAAGGATTACCTCAAACTCTTTGATCAAGCTTGGCCTTTAATGAACGGTAATTTATTTCAAAAACTCACACTTTTAGTAACCAGAAGAGGTTGGCCTGATGGTGATTTTAGAACCATCTTTAAATACCCTCCCTTGTTACAAAAAAGAAGAGTAAAAACAGGCAAAGCCTTATATGACTTCTTAGGTATTAAAAGAGAAGACAAAGATAAAAAGAAACAAGCTTGGAGACAAAACTTTGAATTCTTTGGAGCTCCTGTGGCAATGTTTCTCTTTGTCCACAAAGACTTAAAGTCTTATGCAGTACTAGATGCCGGTATTTTCTTACAAACCATCATGCTTTCAGCTCACTCCCTTGGTTTAGGAACTTGTGCTCAAGGAGCCCTTGCCACTTGGGCAAGTCCAGTCAGAAATCATTTAGAGATCCCTAAGGATTACAAGCTAATAGTTGGATTATCCCTTGGGTATCCAAGTGATAATCCCATTAATACTTTTAATGTGGGCAGAGACGATCTAGATTTAGGGTTTTAGGATCTAATGACTTGATTTAAAGTAACTTTTCCTGCGTAATGAACAGAAGTAATAGAAAACTTCTGGCCCCCAAGAATTGGGGCCCAAGCTTTAATGTGATTTATTTCAGCACCAAGCAGCTTTAATACCGATCTTGATACTTGCACACCTGAAACTATGCCAAAGATATGAGAGGAAACAAACTTAGATAAATACCTTCCTAAAAAGGTAGGCATTGCCCCAATAAGCACTGAAATGAAATAGGCACCTAATACTTCCCCTTGTTTTTTCATGGTTCTAAATTCATCCACAATCGATATTTGAGACTTTTTTGGTAAAGGAGACAAAGCAAATTTGTTACCTAAACCGTTATTGATTCTGTTAGTTAAAGACGAAACTGAGATGGGCACAGCAATAATAGAGTTTTCTTTGACTCCTAAAGCTGGATCTAGGATCAGGTTTTCTAATATGGTCTCAAAATCAGTTCTATTAGTTAATCGATCTGGTCTGGACCAATCCTTAGTTGAGTAGTTTTTACTAGTTTCAAAGTTAACTAACTTCACCGCAGGACTGAATAAAATAATAAAAAGTGCTTTAAAAACTCCTTGAATGGTTCTCAAAATCATGGACCAACTAGGTTTTGCTCTAGTTTTAGTTGGTTTAATTACCACTGTTTTTTCTTCCGTGAGCTTTCTCAAAATTGCCACTAATGAGAGTCCATCAGCTAAAGCATGATGGACTCCTATCTCAATTTTGGAATTATCAACTAAATTGAATTGCCATAATGGTCTGTGTGGATCAATCACAATCTGATCATTAGCTGTCACATGTTGGGTTAAATCAAGATTATTAGTTTTCATAAGGTGACCCTGTGGGCTAATAATCCAACTAAATCTTTCAAAGTTGTGGATAAGTCTTTCTTGCACAAGTTGTCGAAGGTTTTCCACTGTGATGGGTTTAGTTAAGTACAGTTCACAGCGAATGATTAGTTCTTTAAGAGTGGGGTCAGCAAATATCCACAGGCGATCTCGTGGGGAAAGTTTCTTCTTCATGACTTAGGACTTATTCCTGGAAATCTTGCATTTTTATGATGTTTAGCCCATATTCTGCTAAAAAAGATTTATTGGTGATTCCAATTGTAGTGGGCAATCTAAGCAGTGCTCTTGGGTGTGAAGGAAACACAATAATTTGACTTCAGTTTCTTTAGGGTAAAGCCTTTATTTGCTAAACCTGGGTGGCCAAACCTGACCAGGTCTTATCCCCTTGGTTAGGAAGCTTTTTTGAATCTATCTACTTTTAAGTTGTAAACAAAAGTGTCACAGTATTGTGTAGCCCATTTATCATCTATAAAGGTTGTTTCTGAAACATTATGGTTATCTTCATTATCTTTTGACCCAATATTGTGGATTGAAATAACATATTTTTTACGAAACATAAATTTAGTTTTCTTCTTCATTTCGTCTTCTAATCGCAGCTAAGATAAGTCTTGATCCACCAAAAAGCAAGATTAGTATCAATATTGCAAATATGGCGATAAAGAAATACAGGGCATTAGTTGCTCTTGTAACCGGGTTCTCACTGACCAACACATTTCCCGTATTTTCTATCAAACTAACTGGCATGGAAACAGAGGAAGTTCTGCCATCTGCGAGCAAACCGTTAACTTGCAGGGTGTGATCTCCTAATGGAATTTTTTTCTTCACCGCAAAGGAAACAAAGAACTCACCCTTAGCGTTGGTTTTCCCAATACCTAACAAAGTTGGTTCAGAAAATATGTAAACCGCAAATTCTGTATTAGGTGCTAAGCCTGAACCTCGAGCATCAATGGAATTGCTTTGCACTAATTCCACTCGACCCTGCGGGTTGAGTGCAATCTGTTTATCGTTTTCTCTTGCTTCAATATTTAAAACTCCCCCAGTTACGGTCACAACTTGAGCTGACTCGTTATCCAAAAGAGCTAATTTTGAGGGCTGGTATTGGTTATTGAATAACACCAAAGATGGGGCATTACCAATTTTTTTGTCCCCAGCGTTAGTTATTAACTTCAAAGCGTCTTCATCAGTGAAAATTGGTAGTGAAGGATTAGGACTTGGGGTAACAAAGACATCTGTAATAACTGGTCTGAGGAATTCACTTAAATCAGCGATAATTCTTTCCAATAAAGGTGTTGGTTTGTTAATAGTTACTGGACCTAGTGGAGCTGGGTTGGCAGTGGGATCAGGGGTAACTGGATTATCAATAACGATATTTTTTGGTTTTGGTTTTGCTTTGGTGGTTGGGGTGGGCGTAGGTGTAGGAGTTGGGGTTGTTGGGGTTGAGTCTCCACCGCTAGCGACGGCATTTGTCGTGGCACTGGTGGCAGCTGAAGAGTTACCACTTCCTGAAGTATTTTTTGCTCTCAGTTTCACTTGATAAGTAGTGGCATTTGTTAAACCAGTAATAGTAATCGGACTGATTATTGATCCACTTGAAGTCCAAGTTGAACCGTTGTTGGTGGAATATTCGTAATCATTAATAGCGGAAGTACCGCTACTGGTTGGAGCTGTGAAAGCCACACTTAATTGCCCAGTTCCGGGGGTAATGCTGGTAATTGTTGGAGCACTGGGCACTGTTGCTACTGGTGTTCCACTCGTTGCAGAAGATGCGGTTCCAGTTCCAGTGGTGTTAATTGCTCTTAATTTAATTTGATAAGCGGTGGCATTTGTTAAACCGGTAATTGTTATTGGGCTAGTGGTTGTGCCACTTGAAGTCCAAGTTGAACCGTTGTTAGTGGAATATTCGTAATCAGAGATAGCTGAACCGCCCAGATCTGCTGGGGCACTGAAGTTCACTGTTAATTGGGTATTTCCTGCTGTGATACTTGAAATTGTGGGAGCAATTGGCGCAGAAATAATAGTTAAAGTTCTATTAGCTTCCGCTGGTGCGGTGGTTGCACTTTCTATGGTGCTGCCATATTCGATGATGAAGGGCAAACTTGTGCCACTAGAATTGTGAGTTAAATCGTTCCATGCACCCGTGCCACCTGAAAGAATTTGCAGAGCATCTTCGTATCCACCGGTTCCGTTTGGTTCTCCGTCATTCCAATTATTGAATTGAGAATAACCATCAATTGTGTGTGTTGTTCTTCTAGTAAGTCCTGTTGTCCAAAATGTTTGACCAGCTTCAGGACCATCAATCCATTTCCAAACCTGATCGGATGCTTGATCAGTTCCGCCTAACCATCCAGCTGCGGTACCTGCTTTGTCGGTGATAAAAGTATTTTCAGCAGCAGTGGTTGCTGTTGCTAAATAGCCAGCCAGTCCGTTAAAAGTTCTAATAGTTTTGGCATAACCTGATTTAGGTTCACAAGTAGATTTAGTAAATATTGTCTCATTATTTAAAGTGGTGGTGTTAACAATTTCTGTTGCTGAACCGGATGTGGTGTAAACATATTTTGCAACACATCTAGAAATATCCCAAGCCAGACTTAAGTTCTTAAATTCGTAATAATGTCCGTTAGTGGTGTTATATGCTCCACCGCTGACTGCTGAAGTAATAGTTAAAGTGGCAGCACCTGTTCTTGCTGAATCTCCCATATATTTAAGAGTTTTTAACGCAGTATTAGCATCACTTTGGGTTCCCGTAAAAGCAATTTCTAAAGCTCTGCTATTTCCAACTGGGCTTTGGTAACCAGTGACAGCAGTTAATCCAGTAGTGGTAGCAAGTTGAAGTGTGCCAGTTGTTACTGAGGCAATAACCAATACTGGAGTTGAGTCACCAAAACCACCAATAAAATTGGGGTCAGTGTTAGAAAAAAGAGTAGTTAGTGATGAAGTGTTGGTATTAACTGGAACTGGAATAGTAATAGAAGTTGCCGCATTGGCAGGAATTGTGAAAAATGAGAGCAGCAAGATTGATGCCAGGACAGGTGAGATCCTTTTAGCCCAGGTGGATTTGATGATATTTTCCATTCTGCATAGACATAGATGAGAATGTCCTTTTTAAGCCTATTTCACCCCTAAAATTGTGCAACTTTTAATAATTCATATTTGTAAAATTTGACTCAAAAACTAACCTTCGGGCATGTTTTAATTGATTCACTTGAAATCCCCTAATTCTCTTTTAGGTTTGAAACCCATCCCCTTGAGGTCAGTATGCAGACAACTGTGACTATTTTTGAAGCCACTAATCTGGGATTATGTTCCCAAAGAGGTACAAGTCAAGCATTTTCTTCACAGTGCTTTTGGTGCTCTTGCCAAATTCTGCCCAAGCAGCAGCAGTAGACAATTTAGTTGTTAACCCTGAATCAACTACTACCTATAATCGTTCCCTTTTTAAGCATTGGATAGATGCCGACAAAGACTGTTTTGACTCAAGAGTTGAAGTACTAATTGCTGAATCAAAAACTTGGCCTCAATTTAAATCAAGATGCAAAGTTAGCTCTGGTGAATGGTTCTCAGTTTATGACAATCTGACCATCACCGATTCAGCAAAACTTGATATTGATCATTTAGTGCCCCTCCAAGAAGCTTGGCAATCAGGTGCTGACAAATGGAGCAACAAAAAACGGCAAGATTTTGCTAACGACCTATCTGAAGGAAATTCTTTAATAGCCGTAACACTTGGTTCCAACAGATCCAAAGGCAGCAAAGAACCACAAAACTGGCTGCCCACAAATAGTTATGTGTGCCAATACTTAATTGACTGGGTTGATGTTAAAACCAGATGGAATTTAAGTGTTGATCAAGTAGAAAAAGACTTTATTGTCAATGCTCTTAATACTTGTACCAATGGTGGTACCCCAGTAAGCAGTAATCCCACTACTCCAAACCCAACGACAACTACTCCTACTAAAACCTCAGGTCCAGTGGTTTCAGAAACTGGTGCACCAACTGGATCAACTGCTAAATGCAAAGACGGAACTTATTCCTTCTCCAAGACCCGCAGTGGAACTTGTTCCAGGCACGGTGGGGTCTTGGAGTGGCTAACTAATTAAGAAATTTTGAAAGACAAAATCCAAAAGGATTACTTTTCTTGCCTAATCTAAATTTATAAGTAGGCTCTCCTTAATAAGTTTTTGATTGTGCTAAGTCTTTATTGTTTTTTAATTAAAGTAATACCCACTTAACTTAGGAGATAAATGGCTAAAAAGCGAGTACGAGCCAAAATAGCAAAAAATATTATTGAGCGTTCTAAATCCAATAAAGACTTTCATATAATTTCAGTGAGACTTCCAGAGAAACTTCATAAATTAGCAAAAAAGAAAGCTAAACAAAAAGGCTTATCTCTTTCAGATCTAACCAGGCTTGCCTTAGAAAAATATTTAGCTTAAGCACAAATTTAGCAATAGCAACGATTTTGGTTTGGGGGTGATTAAGCATCGCTTTTGTCTTGTCTATGCTTGTCACTATGCTCAAGCGCTTAGTTGAAATCTCTCGACCTGTCCTATGGATTAACACCATCGGCACCACTGTCATTGGGATGTGGCTGGGCGGAGACTTGTGGCGCGAGGACATCATCCCGTTTTTGGTTTGGGTATCTTTCCCATTCAACTTACTTATCTATGGCATCAACGACATATTTGATCAGGAAACCGACAACATCAACGCCCGAAAAGGCGGCATGGAAGGCGCCAAGATCAGCCCCTCCGAAGTCAAACCAATCTTTATCGCCGTTGCACTAACTAACATTCCGTTCTTGATCTACTTCGCCCTAACTGTTCCACCAGCTGCCATGGGTTGGATTCTGGCGTATGCACTTTTCTTTTACTTTTATTCCTCTCCCCCATTTAGATTTAAGACCAGACCCGTGTGGGATTCGGTTTCAAATACCGACTACGCCTTCCCGCTGGTATTTATTCCATTAGCGTTTAACAACGAGCCGGTTTGGTTTGCAGCTATTGGCTTAATGATTTGGTCAATGGCTAAACACACCTTCGATGCTGTGCAAGATATTCCACAAGATAGTGATGTGGGTATTAAGACAACTGCTGTTTGGTTAGGAGTTAAGGGAAGTGCTTACTGGGTTGGTATCTTTTGGCTCATCTCCACTGTGTTGTTTGCCCAAGTAAGCATCCTGGTTGCTGTTGTGAACTTTTTAATTGCTGGTTATCTGACAATTTCAATTTTTAGAAACCCAGTTCCAGAAACTGGACGAAAACTTTACCGGTTGTCTATATTTTTCCCATACTTTGCTGGGGCAATTGCCGGTATTCAGTTGGCATCCTAAATGGTTTTAGTTCTTTAATAGTGAAACCAAAATCTGTAATCGTTTTGGGTGCCGGCATTTCAGGTCTTGCCACTGCCTCACTAGTAGCAAAAGCTGGACACCATGTCACACTCATCGAAGGATCCAGTTGGATCGGTGGCAAGAGCAAAAGAATTATTGTTGATGGCCAGCGCATGGACACAGGTCCTGCCCTTGTCACTTTTCTTGGTGTGTGGGAAGAGTTTATTCGTCGCTACGATTTGCTTGGAAACCAAAACAAAAAAGCAATTGAGATTGCACCGATCACCTTCGAACCACTTTCCGAAGTTGGCGAATATTTTTATAAAGGAGATAAGTGCCTGCTTCCAGTTGAAAAAGGCAATAAGTGGCACGAGCCTTGGATTAGGTTTGAAAATATTCACGGCAAACTTGGTAAAGAGATCACAACACTTTTGACCAACACTTCCATAAGTCGAAAAGCTATACCGGCAGGTAACAAACTGATTGCAAACTACGGAATCCGGCTCACCACCAAAAGATACTTAAATGGATTGAAGTGGTTGCCAGAAGGTCTCAAAGAAATCATCTCGATACACACTTTAAATGCTGGTGTTGGCCCAGAAAAAACTCTGGCATTATTTGCCACAATTCCAGCAGTGATGGCAACTCAGCAGGTCAGGGTTCCAGTTGGCGGAGTACACGAAATTCCACTAACCCTAGAAAAGCTAGCCCGTTATGCCGGTGTCGAAATAGTGATGAACGAAAAAGCAGTAACTATTTCCAAAAACAAAGTCACCACCGAAGTACGCGAATATCAAGCAGACATCATCATCTCAAGTCTTGATGCCAAAGTCACCCAACGCCTACTTGGAAAAACCACCAACGAAACAAACCGAAAGATGTCTTGCTCAGGTGTTGCTATCTACGCAGTTCTGGATGAGGACCTACCTATTGGAACCAAGACCCATTCTGTGATCATGCCCGAAGATCCAACAGCTTTGCATGCAGCACTTGGTAAAAACCAGCTTCCAAAAGAGTCAATGGTTTTTGTAAACTACTACCAGTCCGGGCACATCTACCCAAACAACAAATCAACAGTTGCGGTTTTAATTACGGCTCCGGCCGATGGTAAGAAATACAGTATCGACAGCGATTTCACCAAAGCTGAATTGGAACGAGTATCAAAAGTTATGGGGCTACCAAAAAATATTAAAAAATACTTCGGTGCCTTTGAGGTTTTGGATCCCAAGTACTTCTCGGGTTGGGGAGCAACCGGGGGAGCGCTTTACGGTGAAGCAAGAAAGATTTGGCAATCTGGCCCACTACACACACCGAAACATTCATCATTTTTGCGCCCGTGGCTTTGGAGAGTTGGAGCATCCACCCACCCCGGTGGTGGAATTCCAGCAGTTTTAGGTGGCAGTCTCATCGCTACCAAAAAGCTCCTCAGACGCCTAAGCAAATAGTTTGGTTGGATAAACAACACAAAACAGGTTTATAAAAAACTTTATAACTTATGAGTCAACTTGCACTCATCAATCATTTCTTTTTGGTGAGGCAAAAGTGTTTGGTCTCGTCTAGTCATTGCTTGACTATCTTCCACAATTGAATCTTTAATACCAGAAGATTTGCCAGCAAAAGCTTCTAAAACAACAAGGCCACAAAATGGCACATACACTTCTGAATAGCCACCTTCATGAGTTGCTACTACTCGACCTTGCGCAAATTCATCAGCAAGTTTTAATACCTCTTGCGCCATCCAGGAATATGTTGGGGAATGAAGAGCCATTCTTGATAATGGATCGTGATAACTGGCATCAAAGCCTGAAGCTATGAAAATAAATTCTGGTTTGAATTTAGAAACAGCAGGTTTAACTATATTTTCAAAGGCATATTTATACGCACCATCACCAGATCCTGCAGGAATAGGAACATTGATATTAAATCCTTTACCTGCTCCTTCTCCAGTTTCTTGGATGGTGCCAATAAATCTTGGATATAAATCTTCTTGATGAAGAGAAATTGTTAAAACATTTGGATCTGAGTAATAAATATCTTGGGTACCATTGCCATGGTGCACATCCCAATCAATCACTGCAAATTTAGTTAAATTAGTAGTTCTTCTTAAATGCTCAATGGCAACAGCAATGTTATTAAACATACAAAAACCCATGCCATGATCTTTCACAGCATGATGTCCTGGTGGTCTTAATAAGGCATAGGCCACATCAACTTCTTTTTTATAAACTGCATCTGCTGCAACTATTGCTCCCCCTGCACCTAATGAGGCAATATCAAAACCAAAGGGGCCAAAAACAGATTCGTTATCGCCCATTAAACCGCCATCATTTTCAGATAGCTTTTGCATATTATGAATATGACTTGTTGAATGTACTCTCGCTAATTCTTCTTCCGTTGCTTTTCTGGGTTCTAAATGAATGAGATCATGCTTAAAAGTAGAAACATCGATAAGGCTTTTAAACCTTCTTTTAGTTTCAGGCGACTCTGCGTGTTTACCCGGTTGCATAAATTCACCTGGTTTGAAGCTACTTGCATAATTACCTGTGTCATGCCAAAAGAAGTATTCATGTGTTAGCCATCCGGTTTTTCTTAACTTTGACATAGCCATAATTCTAACATCAAACCGTTAGCTTTTTACGAAGCAGTTCAAGTTCGCTTTTTTCTGAGGTAGAAACTCGCTGCGAAATTACACCACGCTCGATTAATAAAATTTGGGATGATATTGCAGAAATAAAATCCAAATTTTGCTCCACAATCAAAATTGCATTAGTTTTGCCATAAATAATTAGGCGATCTTTAATTTCATCAACAACTCCGTGCCAGACTCCCTCAGTTGGTTCATCCATCACAAGTAGTTTTGGTTGCCCAATCAATGCTCGGGCAATGCCCACCATCTTGCGTTCGCCTCCACTCATAGTCCCTGCTTTTTGATCTAAGCGGTCAGCTAACTTAGGAAAAATTTCTAAAACTGGCGCTAAGTTACTTCGTTGGTCTCTAGGTAAACGTGATGCCCCAATTATGAGATTCTCACGCACAGTTAAATCAGAAAACACTGGTCGATCTTGTGGCACATAACCAATACCTAGTCGAGTGCGACTGTAGGTAGAAGAGTTTGTGATGTCAACACCTTCATGCGAAATTGAGCCACTTGTTGGTTTGATGAATCCCATAATTGTCTGAAGCAGTGTTGATTTTCCTGCTCCATTTCTTCCCACAATTGCAGTAACTCCAGTTCTTGGAATTCCAAAAGAGATGTCAAAAAGAACTTGGCTTGCCTCATATCCTCCAGACAATTGATTTATTTCAAGATATTTATCAGACACGAGTTAGATACACCTCTTTAACCTTTGGATCATTTTCAATTTCTGAAGGTGTGCCAGTTGCAATAACGTTTCCTTGGTGTAGCACAGAAATTCGATTACAAATTTCTTTAATAAAATCTAAGTCATGCTCAACAATTAAAATTCCACATTTTGTGGAAGCTTTTTTTATCAAGACTGCTGTATCTGCACGCTCTTTTGGACTCATCCCAGCAGTTGGCTCATCCAGTAATAAAAGTATTGGATTAGAGGCCATTGCCATGGCGATTTCCAACCATTGCTGTTGACCATGGGAAAGTGATTTAGCGGGTTCATTTAAGTAATCTTCTAGTTGAAATTCTTCAGCAAGATCCAATATTTTTTGTTCAAATGATTTTAAAGTTCTACTCAATAATTGGTTCCAAATTGATTCTTTAGCTTGTAACGAAATTAATAGATTTTCTTTGACTGTTTTTTCCAAGTAAATTCGTGCCAATTGAAATTTAATAGCCATTCCTGCCATCGCCCTCAGTTGAGGAGCTTTGTTGGTGATTTCGGAACCTTCGAGAAGAATTTTTCCTTCAGTAGCAAATGTCCTGCCACAAATTGTGTGTAGCAAAGTTGATTTACCAGATCCATTGGGTCCAATTAGCCCAACAATTTCATTCTGATTGATAACCAAAGTTGCGTTATCAACAGCAGTTAGGGAGCCAAATTTTTTAGTTACAGATAATACTTCTAAGAGTTTCATGTAGTTATCTTTTTTCTTCTAGCTTCACGTATTGTGGCCGGCAAAGAAACAAGTCCTTTTGGCAAAAACATCATTGTGAAAATTAACATTAATCCCACTAAAATTGGCCATAAGCTAGGTAGCACATTCTGCATTTCAGAATTAACAACTTGCAGTACAGCAAGTGCAATTAATGG
>JAEMSA010000013.1 GCA_016463095.1 Candidatus Nanopelagicales bacterium | reverse complement strand
AAAACTAAGAAAACTAAGAAAGTTGTTAAGAAAACAGCTTCTAAAAGAAAATCAATTCTTGGTTTGAGGAAGAAAACAAAAAAGAGGCGCTAAATCGCTTATTTTTAAGTTGATGCCCGGTTGCAGCTACTGCCGCCGGGCATCTTGCTGATTGGATATTGGCTATGTCTTATGTTTCAAGCAAATCTCGTTTGGGATTTGTTTATCGATTTGTGGTGGTCGTTTTAAAACCTTGGTTAGTTGTAATTACCAAACGCGATTATCGTGGTGTTGAAAATTTAAAATTTGATGGTGGAATTATTGCTGCAATGAATCATAATTCTTGGTTTGATCCATTTGTGGTTGCTCAATTTATGTGGGACAACGATCGTCCACCAAAGTTTTTGGCTAAAGCAGCTATTTTTAAAGTTCCAGTAATAGGTCAATTAGTTTATTTAGCTGGACAGATTCCAGTTTATAGAGAATCACGTCATGCCAAAATTGCTGTGAGAGGTGCAATTAGTGCAGTTGAAAAAGGCGAAGCAGTAGTGATAAGTCCTGAAGGAACATTAACTAGAGATCCAAATCTTTGGCCCATGGAAGGAAAAACTGGGGCAGCCAGAATTGCGCTAGCAACTAAAGCACCCGTTATTCCTGTTGCGCATTGGGGAGCACATTTAGTACTTGCACCGTATTCTAAAAAACTTAAACTTTTCCCTCGCAAAACAATGATTGTGGCAGCAGGAAAACCGGTTGACTTGAGTGATTTGTATGACCAAGAGATCACAGTCGATGTCTTGAAGATTGCTACATCTAGAATTATGGATGCAATCACTAACGAATTAGCGATTATCAGAAATCAAACCCCACCAGCAGAAAGATTGCCTTGGACAAAGGAAAGACCTTGAAAAGTGTTGCAGTTATGGGTGGTGGCGCTTGGGCGACATCTTGTGCCCAAGTTTTAGCTGACGCTGGTCACAAAGTTACCTTATGGGCGCGCAATGAATCAGTTGTTAAAGAAATAAATGAAAGTAATAAGAATTCTAGTTTTCACCCCGGCGTTAAATTGTCTTCTCGCATTACCGCGACTACTTCTGCTCAAATAGCTTTAGCAGATCAAGAAATGGTGTACTTGGCGTTGCCAGCCCAGTCATTAAGAGAAAATTTAGTGTTATGGCAAGAATTTGTTTCCCCAACTTGTGTATTTGTTTCGTTAATTAAAGGTATCGAAAACTCGACTCGGATGAGAATTTCAGAAGTTATTATGGATGTTTTTAAATGTTCTGAAAATAGAGTCGCAGTGGTAAGTGGACCAAACTTGGCTGGTGAAATCATTCATCGTCAACCCACTGCAACCACGATTGCTTGTGCAGATGAAGATGTGGCAGCTGATGTGGCAAATTCTTTAGCCACTAATTATTTTCGCGCATTTTGGACCACAGATGTTATTGGTACCGAATTAGCAGGGGCAGTTAAAAACATTGTCGCGATAGCAAATGGAATTGCTGTTGGTTTAGGGCTAGGTGAAAATACTCAATCAGCATTGATCACCAGAGGATTAGCGGAAATGACCAGATTAGGTGTAGCACTTGGTGCCAGAACTGAAACATTTTTAGGTTTAGCTGGCATTGGTGATTTAATCGCCACCTCACAGTCACCTCTTTCGCGCAACAGATCATTTGGGGAAGCTTTAGGGCAAGGAAAAAGTATTGAAGAAGCACAATTAAAAGCGCATGGAACTGTTGAGGGTGCAAAAAGTTTGGCTCCACTTTTAGCAATTGCCTCAAAATATGATTTAGATATGCCAATTGCAACTCAAGTACTAAGAGTCATTCGTGATGGCGATGATGCCCACGATGTGATGGCAGCATTACTTGATCAACCCATAACTGCAGAAAACGAATAGCATCAGAATTATGGAAAAAATAAGAGTAGGTGTTTTATTCGGAGGTCGCTCCTCAGAACATGCTATTTCTTGTATTTCAGCAAATTCAATTATTAATGTAATCGACAGAGACAAATATGAAGTAGTTCCTATTGGAATCACCACAGATAATTCTTGGGCAGTTTTTGAAGATAAGAAACCTTTTTTAACTTTAAGTAAAGGGGAACTTCCGGAAGTAACACAAACTGGAATCCAAACAAATAAACCTGTCACTTTCTCAAAATTTCCACCGGATGAACTTATTTCACTTGATGTAATTTTCCCAGTACTTCATGGACCATATGGTGAAGATGGAACTATTCAAGGACTTATTGATTTACACGCGATTGCATTTGTGGGATCAGGGGTTTTGGCATCAGCAATTGGGATGGATAAAACAACCTCTAAAGCACTGCTTAAGACTGCAGGTTTCCCAGTAGGAGATTTTGTCACCATCCTTGATGCGCAATGGAAAAATGATAAGCAAAATATTTTGAAAGAAATTGAAAAATTAGGTTTGCCAGTGTTTGTTAAACCTGCTCGTGCGGGAAGCTCACTTGGTATCCAAAAAATAAAAGAGGCTTCTCAAATCGAATCAGCAATTGAGCAAGCTCGAGTCCACGATAAAAGAGTCATTGTGGAGGCAAGTATTGAAAATGCTCGTGAGATTGAATGTGCAGTTATCACGGGTGAGGAAAAGAAACAAAGTAGAGCATCATTACCTGCTGAAATTATTGTTAAAAAAGATCATGAATTTTATGATTTTGAAGCAAAGTATATGGATGATTCAGCTGAACTTGTGGTGCCAGCACAACTTGATAAGAAAATTCAAGCAGATTTACAACTACTTGCCACCAGAGTTTTTGATTACTTTAATTGTGAAGGATTAGCAAGAGTTGATTTCTTTCTCACCAAAGATAACGAAATTATTGTTAATGAAATAAATACCATGCCCGGATTTACTTCAATTTCAATGTTTCCCAGAATGTGGGAAGCAAGTGGTCTTAAGTATGACGAATTAGTTGATTATTTAATCCAAGAAGCACTAAATAGACCAATTGGTTTGCATTAATTACAAGTTAACGATTGGGCAAGTAAGCGTTCTGGTTATCCCTTTTACCGTTTGAACATTTGTTAAAACCACTTTGGCTAGCTCATCGATAGATTTTGCTTCAGCCCTCACAATGACGTCATATGGACCAGTGACGTGTTCTGCACTCATCACACCATCAATTGCATTGATGGCCTTAGCAACCTCATTTGACTTGCCGACTTCGGTTTGCACCAAGATGTAAGCCTGAACGCTCATAATTTTTTCAACTTTCCAGATCTAATTGTGAGACTAAACTTACATTTAAGTTAGATAATGATTAGGGGGAGATACAAGATGAGTGAGCAAACCATTGCCGAATTAGGCGAATTTGGCTTTGTGGAATTACTAAAATCACGTCTTGCTCCTGCTTCACAAGTTTTGCTTGGCTTAGGTGATGATGCAGCAATTGTGCAATTGGAAAGTGCTCGGGTAGTTGCATCAACAGACATGCTCGTGGAAGGTCAACACTTTAGAAAAGATTGGTCCAGTGCCAAAGATATTGGGCATCGCGCAGCAGCTGCAAATCTTGCTGACATTGTGGCAACAGGTGCTACTCCCACCGCGTTGTTAATTGGTTTAGCAATTCCAAGTTCTACCAGAGTTGATTGGTTAATTGAACTTGTTGATGGAATTTGCGAAGAAGCAGCATTAGTAAATGCTGCAGTGGTGGGAGGAGATACAACTAAATCTGAAAGTTTAACAATTTCAATTACGGCTTTAGGAAACATTAACGACACCGGTTTATCCCAAGCACCATTAAGAAGAAGTGGTGCTGAACCAGGAAATCTAGTTATTTTGGCGGGAAGGTTAGGTTGGGCCGAAGCAGGATTAAATGCATTAAGAAAAGGTTTCAAATCACCAAAAGTTATTTGTGATGCACATAGAAGACCTAAAGTGCCATACTTTGCAGGAACTATTGCCAAAGATTTTGTTTCATCCATGATTGATGTTTCAGATGGCTTATTGCAAGACTTAGGTCACATCGCAAAAGCTTCTGGTGTGCACATTGATCTTAAAACTACGGCGTTAATTCCTGAGCAAGAAATATTAGATGTTGCCGCTGCTTTAAATGTTGATCCAATGATTTGGGTTATGTCAGGAGGCGATGATCATGCTTTTGTGGCCACTTTGCCCAGATCAAGACAAATTCCTGATGGCTTCAAAATTATTGGTGAAGTATTCGAAGGACCAGCTCAAGTAACCATTGATGGAAAACATTTCTTAGGCCCTGCAGGCCACGATCACTTTAAATTTTAGTTAGCGAGAAACTTTGCCTGCGCGCAGGCAAGAAGTACAGACATTAACGTGCTTTGGTGTTCCTTTAATGATTGCTTTAACTCGTTGAATGTTTGGATTGAAACGTCTTTTTGTTTTAACATTGGAATGTGAAACTTGGTGACCAAATCCTGGTCCTTTGCCACAAACATCGCACTTGGCGGCCATCTGAAATTTCACTCCCGAAATAATTTTTGTGCTTTTTTAGCAACTCATAAGAGCCTACCTAAGGCATTGCATGCGCCTGCAAAGCACCTCCTCAGCCTAGGCTGGAACTAACGATGGTTTACCTAAATTCCTCGCTGATTGATGTTTTGGGCGGTCGGTCAGCAAAACTTTTAACCACTGCTTTTGGTTACGAAACAGTGGAAGATTTGGTGCGCCACTATCCCAGAAGATATGCCAAGCGTGGTGAATTAACTGATCTTAAATCTTTAAGAATTGGGGAACATGCAACTGTTTTAGCTGAAGTTGCTTCCGCTAAAGAAGCACCGATGAAGGGCCGGCGAACTACTCGTTTAGAAGTAGTTGTTACAGATGGAAAAAAAACAATTGACTTGGCATTCTTTGCCATGGCCAGCATGCATAAGAAAAGACTTATCCCAGGAATTCAAGGATTATTTGCCGGCAAAGTACAGGAATACAGAGGAAGAAAACAATTAATTCATCCCGAATATATTCTTACCGCCCAACAAGGTGAAGAAACAGATCCAGATGTAATAGAAATGTTTGCCAAAGCACTAATTCCGGTTTATCCAGCCACCAGTTCTGTGCCAAGTTGGCGCACAGCCAAAGCAATCAAATTTGCGATGAGTCAATTAGAAATAAGGGCAGATGATGATGTTGTTCCACTTTCAATGCAAGAAGAACTGGGTCTGATTACTTTTAAGCAGGCTATTACTTGGATTCATGAACCCGAAACCTTTGAACAAGTAGCAATGGCACTGAACCGACTTAAGTTTGATGAAGCTTTTGTTTTACAAACCGTGTTGTTACAAAGAAGAGCTAAAGAGTCACAACTTCCAGCCACCGCCAGAAAACAGGTAACAGATGGGCTAGTAACCCAATTTGATAAGCATTTACCTTTTGAATTAACAAATGGGCAAAAAGAAATAGGGGAAGAGTTATTTAAAGAAATAGCTCAAACTAATCCCATGCATCGACTTTTGCAGGGAGATGTTGGTAGCGGAAAAACAATTGTGGCACTTCGAGCCATGCTCGCCGCTGTTGATGCTGGTGGACAAGCAGCGTTACTTGCCCCAACTGAAGTTTTAGCAGGACAACATTTAAGAACTATAAAGAAATTGATGGGAGAACTTGCCACCAAGGGTGAACTGGGTGGAAGTGAAATTGGGACCAGAGTTGAATTGTTAACCGGTTCAATTACTGGTGCATCGAGATCAAATGTGTTGGCAAGTATTGCTAATGGTGATGCAGGAATTGTGGTTGGAACTCATGCAATTATTCAAGAAGGTGTGAAATTTAATGATTTAGCTTTGGTGGTAGTTGATGAGCAACATAGATTTGGGGTGGAGCAAAGAGCAGCACTAGCCGCAAAATCTCCTGGAGATAAAAGACCACACGTATTAGTTATGACAGCAACACCAATTCCAAGAACTGTGGCGATGACAGTTTTTGGTGATTTAGATATTTGTTCACTTAAAGAATTACCGCAAGGAAGAAGTCCTATTACAACTCATGTGGTTTTATCTGTTGAAAAACCTGCGCATTTGGAAAGAGGTTGGCAGCGAGCTGTTGAGGAAGTTAAAAATGGTCATCAGGTTTACATAGTTGCGCCACGCATTGGTGGGGCTGCTGCCGAAGATGACACTGACTTAGAAAACGAAGATGAAAAACGACCACCATTAGCGGTATTAGAAGTTGCACCGATGCTTTCTGGTGGTCCATTAAAAAATGTCAGAGTTGGGGTTTTACATGGACGAATGTCAAGTGAAGAAAAAGATGACATCATGCGCAGATTTAATGCCGGGCCAAGTGCTAAAGATGGTATTGATGTTTTAGTTTCCACCACTGTTATTGAAGTTGGTGTGGATGTGCCAAATGCCACCATGATGATCATTCTTGATGCCGATCGCTTTGGGGTAAGCCAATTACATCAATTACGTGGACGTATTGGTCGAGGTAAAGAACCCGGTATTTGTTTATTCGTAACAGAATCACCAGAAGATGCTCCCGCTCGGGAAAGACTTGCAGCAGTTGCAGCCACCACTGATGGATTTGAATTAGCTCAACTTGATTTAGAAATTAGAAGAGAAGGAAACGTGTTAGGTTCCCGACAATCAGGAAGAAAGTCTTCTTTGAAATTGTTACAGGTTGTTAAAGATGTGGAATTAGTAGAATTGGCTAGAGATGCCTGCAAGAAATTGATTACAGAAGATTTCACTCTTGCTCACGTACCAGCACTTCAAAAAGCTGTGCTGGAAATTGAAAAAGAAGCTGAAACAGAATTCTTGGAGAAGAATTAGATGACCAGAATAATTGCTGGTGAACACAGAGGAAGGCTTATCAAAGTTCCGGATGCAGGAACCAGACCAACTGCGCAGCGAGTCCGTGAAGCAGTGTTTTCAACTTTAATTTCACTTGATGCTGTTGCTGAAATAACAGTGTTAGATCTTTATGCCGGTAGTGGAGCACTGGGAATTGAAGCAATTTCTAGAGGAGCAGAACAGTGCTTATTTGTGGAAAATAACCATGATGCTGTTTTAGTTATAAATAAAAATATTGCGGACTTGAAACTTAAAGCACATGTAGTTGATGCAAAAGTTGAAACTCTTTTGGCAGCTAAGCCTGCAGAAAAGCTAAGCATGCCCGCTCAATTGATTTTTTTAGATCCGCCCTATGAAATGTCGTTGGTGGAAATTGTAAAAGTCATCAATCTTGGGTTAAGCAATTCTTGGTTTTCAGATGACGCCATCCTGGTAATTGAAACCGCCAAGCGATCTGGGGACTTTGTTTGGCCCGCTGGCTTCGAAAGCATTCGAGAGAAGAATTATGGCGATACGTGTGTTTGGTACGGTCAAGTATGCAAAAAGTAGTTTGCCCCGGTTCCTTTGATCCAGTAACCAATGGTCATATCGATGTTTTTAAAAGAGCATCAGATCTTTGTGATGAGGTTGTAGTTGCAGTTTTGGTTAATCACACCAAAGCGGGTTTATTTACTATTGAAGAACGCGTTGAATTAATTAAAGAATCTTGCCAACATTTACCCAAAGTTAGCGTTGAAACTTTTGATGGTTTATTAGTTGATTTCTGTCGAGATCATGGAGTTACGGCCATAGTTAAAGGTTTAAGAGCGGTAAGTGATTTCGATTACGAGTTGCAAATGTCTCAGATGAATTATCATCTAGGTCCGGTAGAAACTTTGTTTGTGGCAACAAATCCGCTTTACTCATTCCTTTCTTCTAGTTTAGTTAGAGAAGTAGCACGCCACGGGGGAGATATTTCTACATCTGTTCCAAAACCAGTTGTGAAAGCATTGAAAGCAAAATACCAAAAATAAATTATGGAATCCTTAAACCTCATCGAAAAGATCCTAAATGAAATTGCTGAAGCACGCTCTGTACCACTTTCCCGTGATGGGGCATTGGTAAATCGTCAGGAAATGATTAATTTGTTAACTGATTTGAAGCGAAAACTTCCTCAAGATATTTTGCATGCTAATCATTTGTTAGCAAATAAAGAGGCAATAATTCAAGAAGGTCGTCTTGCTGCTCAGGAAATTGTGCAACAGGCCAGTGCTGAAGCAAACAGACTTATTTCCCAAACCGAAATTGTTCAATCAGCTAACCTAAAAGCTCAAGAAATTCTTGATGAAGTTGATCAAGAATTGGCCAAAATGCGGAATGAAACAGATGAATATATTGACGCTCGTTTAGCAAGTTTTGAAATCACTCTTAACCGAACACTTACAGCTGTCAGACGGGGTCGGGATAAAATATCTGGTAATTCAACATTTAATGATCAGGGATAAGTAAATGAGAAAACTTGATGCTCGTGACCCATTAGTGCTTGACGTCCATGAATTACCTCGTAGAGCTGGTGAATCAAAAAAGATTGACATCACCATTAAATTGCCTAACCCATTAAGTAATGGACCAGTGATTGTTCCCGCCGAAAGCGAAGTTGACCTAGAACTATTACTTGAAGCAGTGGTTGATGGAGTGCTAGTAACTGGCGAAGTATTTTTAGAAGTCTTAGCAGAATGTTCTCGCTGCTTAGATCCAGTTAAGTATGAGATTGATGCCCAAGTTACAGATTTATATGTCTATGAAGATAAAGAAATAACTAGTGATGAAGAAGCAGATGAGATTAGAAAGATGCAAGGAGATTTGATAGATCTTGAGCCCGCCCTCATAGATGCGGTGGTGCTTGAACTACCAATCCGACCTCTTTGCAATGATGATTGTCTTGGACTTTGTGCCCAGTGTGGAATTCGTCTTGAAGAGGATCCTGAACATAAGCACGAAATATTAGATCTGCGATGGTCAAAGCTATCGCAATTAAAGGAAGAGAAGTAGAGAAAAGTGCCAGTACCAAAACGAAAGATGTCGCGTTCAAACACACGAAATCGTCGCGCACAATGGAAAGCAACAGCTCCAACTTTAGTAACTTGTGATAGTTGTCGTTCCGAAAAACTTCCACACACTGCATGTCCAACATGCGGTACATACGCAAAACGTCAAGTTACTAATCCGTAAATAAGAAAGTAATATGCGCGAACTAGTAGCGCGCTTAGGCGTTGAACTTTCGGAAGAAATTTTAAAACAAGCCATTACTCATCGTTCATACTCTTATGAACATGGTGGCATTCCCACTAACGAAAGACTTGAATTTTTAGGCGATTCTGTTTTAGGAATTGTTATTACTGATGAACTTTATAGAAAAAATCCTGATGCACAAGAAGGACAATTAGCTAAATTAAGGGCTGCTGTTGTTAACGCTAAAGCTTTAGCTGATGTGGCAAGAACTATAGGTTTAGGTGAATTTCTTTTACTTGGTAAGGGTGAGGAAACTACCGGAGGTCGAGATAAATCAAGTATTTTAGCTGACGCTGTTGAAGCATTATTAGGTGCAATTTATGTTGAGCACGGCATAACAAAATCTGGTGAAGTTATTTTGCAACTATTTGCTCCTATTTTGGCCGCAAGTGCTGAACTAGGTGCTGGACTTGATTGGAAAACAAGTTTGGCTGAATTAGTTCATTCCAAATCAATAGGTGCAATTGAATATGTGATTGAACAATCAGGTCCAGATCATGACAAGAGATTTATGGCAAAAGTTAGAGTTGGTGAAGAATTTTTTGGTAACGGTGAAGGTAAGAGCAAAAAAGAAGCAGAACAGCACGCTGCAGCGTCTGCTTACACTGAAATAAATAACTTAAGACCATAAATGCCTGAATTACCGGAAGTTGAAGTAGTCAGAAAAGGTTTAGCTCAACATGTTAAGAACAGAAAAGTTGAAAAAGTTAAAGTTAGAAATAATCGAGCTTTAAGAAACTTTGAATTTAGCACCAAAACTTTTGAAAGAACAGTTTGCGGGTTTACCATTAATTCAGTTGAACGTCGAGGCAAATTTCTGTGGATGACTTTAAAGAACTCCTCCCAAGCAATAAGTGCGCATCTGGGCATGAGTGGTCAAATGCTGATGGTAAAAAAAGACGAAAAACCTTCCACTCATGCACGGGTAACATTTGATTTTGCTGATAATAAAAGAAGTCTGCATTTTGTTGATCAAAGAACCTTTGGTTGGATAAATCTTGAAGAACTAGTCGCAGCTCCTGATAAACGACTAGTACCACAATCAGTCATTCATATTTCACCTGATTTATTTGAAGAAACATTTGATTTGGATAAAACTATTGCGAACATAAAAAGAAGAAAAACAATCATTAAACAGGCTCTTTTGAATCAAGAAATAGTGGCAGGAGTAGGAAATATTTATGCCGATGAAGCGTTATGGATGGCAAAAACACATTGGGCAAATGTTTGTGAAGATTTAAGTGAGAAAAAAATTAAAGAAATTTTGTTAAGTGCTAAAGAAGTGATGGCTAAAGCTTTAGCAAAAGGTGGAACCTCCTTTGATGATCTCTACATTGACGTCAATGGTGAAAGCGGTTACTTTGAAAACGATTTAAAGGCATATGGGCGAGAAGGTGAAAGGTGTTACAGGTGTGATTTGGAAATGGTCCGGGAAGCCTTTTCTAACAACAGAAGTTCCACAATCTGTCCAAGTTGCCAACCTCGCTTTAGCCCTCATAGATAGAGTTAGAGGGTTAAGACCAACCCACTAAATCCGGAGGCAGATCTTGTATTTAAAAAGTCTGACTATCCGTGGATTTAAATCTTTTGCTTCTGCCACAACTTTAGATTTTGAACAAGGTATTACTGCAGTAGTAGGACCAAATGGTTCCGGTAAATCAAATGTGGTTGATGCCATTGCTTGGGTAATGGGTGAACAAGGCGCCAAAGCATTACGCGGAGGCGTAATGGATGACGTGATCTTCAAAGGTTCTGCGGGCAGAGCTCCTTTAGGTAGAGCAGAAGTTGTGTTAACAATTGATAACACCGATGGTGCTTTACCAATTGATTATGCGGAAGTAACAATTTCTAGAACTTTATTTAGAAATGGTGGTTCAGAGTATGCGATAAATGGCAACTCTTCACGATTACTTGATGTACAAGAACTGCTCTCTGATTCTGGTATTGGTAGAGAAATGCACGTCATTGTTGGTCAAGGAAAAGTTGCAGCTGTTTTAAGTGCCACACCTGAGGATCGTAGAGGTTTTATTGAAGAAGCAGCAGGTGTTTTAAAACATAGAAGAAGAAAAGAAAAAGCAGAAAGAAAACTTGATGCCACTCAAGCCAACATGCTGCGCTTACAAGACTTAACTACTGAAATTAGAAGACAATTAAAACCTTTAGCTAGACAAGCAGATGTTGCTAGGAAAGCACAAACCATTCAAGCTGAGCTAAGAGATTCAAAATTACGTATTTTGGCTGACGATTTAACACAGATGCGCGTCAACATGATGAGAGAAGTTGCTGACGAAACTATTTTGCGTGAGAAGCAAACTCAAGTTGAAACACAAATGAATGAAAAGAAACTTCGTGAATCTGAACTTGAAAGATTATTACTAGAAGCAACTCCCAGGGTGCAAACTGCACAACAAACCTGGTTCAAACTTGCGTCTTTGCGTGAACGTTTCTTTGGTACCAGATCTCTTGCATTGGAACGAGCCAAACTTGTGGAAGAAGAAATTCAAGAACAAACAACTGGTGCAGATCCTGAAGCATTAGACAAAGAAGCCAAAGCAACCAGAGAAAACTCTTATGAATTACAAAAAGATGTTGAGAATGCAACAAGTTTTCTTAGCAAAGCAATTGGCGAAAGAACTGCCACAGAACAATTGTTTCAAACCGAACAAGCACGTCACACAAACGCAGTTAAATCTGCGGCAGATAAGCGTGAAGAATTTGCTAGATTAACTGGTCAAGTAAATGCCGCAAAATCAAGAATTGAAGCAAGATCAAGTGAAGCAACCAGATTAGAAGTTGAAGTAAGAGAAGCACGTGAACGTGCTGAGAAAGCTAGAACTGCATTTTTAGCTCTTGAATCTCAAATCGCAGGACTAGATGGTGTGGAAAAAGGATTAGATACTCAATTTGAACAATCATCAAAAGAATTAACAGCAGCTGATGAAAAAGTTGCCGAATTAGAATTTAAATCTCAAGAAACCGCTAAGTCAAAAGCTGCTTTTACTGCTAGAGCTGAAGCTTTGCAGCAAATGTTATTAGAAGAAGTCGATGGTGGTGATTCATTATTAAATTCTGGTGATGATTCTTTAATTGGATCCCTTGCCACATTATTAAGAATTGAAAACGGTTGGGAATCAGCAGTAGCTGTTGCCTTGGGCGATGCTGCAAATGCAATTGCTGCAAAATCTGTAAATGATGCCATTAGATCTATTAACAAACTTAAGAATAATAAAACTGGTAGAGCAGCTGTGTTATTGGCAGATGCACTCTATGAACAAAATAATGCACCAGCTGCTCCACCATTTTCCAGAAATGCAATTGAATTAGTTAACGCACCCTATGAGTTACAAAATGCATTAAAGAAATTATTAAAAGATGTAGTAATTGTTGAAACTTTGGCAGATGCACAAGAAGCAGTAAGATTGCAACCAAGACTAACTGCCGTTACCAGAGATGGTGACAAAGTAACTTCTTATTATGTAATCGGTGGAACGGTCAATACACGTTCACGTATTGAAGCTATAGCAAATGTTGAAAAAGCAGAAACTGACCGAGATCAAGCAAGTGCTTTAGCTGACCAACTTCGCTTTGAATTACAAAATGCAAAAGATGTACAAAGAAAAGCTTCTGAAAAAGTTGAAGCTGCTCTTGCTCTACTTTATGAATCAGATGCTGAACTTGCAGCCATTGCTGAAAAACTGGCAGCATTAGGTGAACAAAACAGATCTTCACAAGCTGAGGCAGAAAGATTAGATAGTTTACTTCGCGCCTCGCACACAGCACGTGCTGATGATGAACGAGTTTTACGTGAAATCGAAAACCGTTTAGCAGAATCGGGAACTGAACCTGAAGAAATAGTTGAAATTGATTCCAATGAATTAGAAAGATTAAGTAATTTACTGGTTACAACAAGAGCAACAGAAGTTGAAGCACGCCTAACAATGAGAACTGCTGAAGAAAGATTGGCAGCAGTTGTACAAAGAGCAGATCAACTTGAGAGCACTGCCAACAGTGAAAGAGTTGCCCGTTCCAAAGCAATGCAACGACGTGAACAAAGAAGACGAGAAGCCCACATTGCAAATGCTGTTTTCCAAGGTGTGGAAACAGCCATGTCTTATTTGGAAAATTCGCTAATTACGGCTGAACATGAAAGAGACGAATCAACTAAGCAGCAACAAGCAATGGAACAAGAAGTTCAAAAAGTAAGACATGCCATTAGAGATTTAGGATCTGAATTAGAGAGACTGGTTGACACTGTTCATCGCGATGAAGTTGCTCGGATGGAACAAAGATTAAGAATTGAACAAATAGAACTTAAAGGCTTAGAAGATTACGGTATCGAAGCAGATTCATTGTTGAAGGAATATGGACCTGATCAACTTGTGCCCCAAATAGTTCATATCGATGAAGATGCTGATCCTGATATGCCACTTCCAGCTGCTAAAGAACCAGAAGCATATTCACGTGAGAAACAAGAAAAACGGGCCCTTGATGCTGAAAAGAAATTAGCGTTGCTGGGAAGAGTTAATCCACTGGCATTAGAAGAATTCAGCGCTTTGGAAGAAAGAAACCAATTCTTAACCGAACAACTAGAAGATGTTAAAAAGACTCGTAAAGACTTGTTAGAAGTTATTGCTGAAGTAGAACAAAGAGTGCAACAAGTATTTAACGAAGCATATAAAGATGTTTGTCGAGAATTCGAAACAGTGTTGCCAAGACTTTTTCCAGGGGGAGAGGGTCGCCTAGTTTTAACTGATCCTGAAAATATGCTCACCACCGGTATTGACATCGAAGTAAAACCCCAAGGTAAAAGATATTTGCGTTTGTCACTTCTTTCTGGTGGGGAACAATCTTTAACCGCGGTGGCTTTCTTGGTGGCTTTGTTTAAAGCCAGACCATCACCGTTCTACATCTTGGATGAGGTTGAAGCAGCACTTGATGATACTAACTTGAGTCGCTTATTGGAACTTTATGAAGAACTAAGAGTCAATTCCCAGTTAATTGTGGTGACGCATCAAAAGAAAACCATGGAAATTTGTGATTCTTTATATGGGGTTTCAATGCGTGGGGATGGCATCTCAACAGTGGTAAGTCAAAGAATTCGTGAAGTTCGAGAAAATCAACCAGCTTAAATCTGGTCATGGGTATTTTTAGCAGAAAAAATAAAGGTGAAATACCTTTAAAAACTAGTTCAACTTTTGGTTCCCAACTGCTAAATATCTTCACTCGTTCCACACTTGATGAACAAGCGTGGCAGGAAATTGAAGATACCTTAATTATGGCTGATATTGGAATTAAAACCACTCAGCAAATAATAGAAGAGTTAAAAAATAATCCCACTTTAAAATCAGCTCATAGTGCTGAACAAGGTAAAGCAGTTTTGAGAAATCAATTACTTAGTTCACTTAGTGTTAGTGATCGAAGTTTAAATATTTCAGCCACACCCTCAGTAATAATTATGGTGGGAATTAATGGCACTGGGAAAACCACCACGATAGGTAAACTGGCCCACAAGTTAACTCAAGCAGGCAACAAATGTGTGCTAGGTGCTGCTGACACTTTTAGAGCAGCAGCAAGTCAGCAATTACAAACTTGGGGCCAAAGAAGCAACGTTCCAGTTGTTACAGGACCAGAAAACTCTGAACCTTCAACGGTGGCTTTCAATGCGGTCCAAGAAGGATTAGCAGTAGGTGCAAAAGTTGTGTTAATTGATACCGCAGGCAGATTGCACACCAAATCAGGTTTGATGGATGAACTGGGCAAAATAAAAAGAGTAATTGAAAAGCATGCCACGGTCACTGAAACCCTGTTAGTAATTGATGCCACCACCGGTCAAAATGGTTTGATTCAAGCCCGGGTTTTCACCCAAGCAGTTGAGGTAACAGGAATTGTTTTAACTAAATTAGATGGTTCAGCAAAAGGTGGAATAGTAATCGCGGTGCAAAGAGAATTGGATGTGCCTGTGAAATTTGTTGGGGTAGGCGAATCAATTGATGATCTGATTGAATTTAATGCGGAGGATTTTGTGGATGGATTACTAAATTGAGACCAACCACCAAGCAAGTCATTGAGCATTTTCAAATGACAACTTTGCCTGTGGAAAGCACATATTTTGTTAAGACTTACAGATCAAAAACAAGCAGAGCAGATGGAACAGCTGACGGTAGCGCCATCATCGCACTTTATGCAGATGAACCTAGAAGTTGTTCGTTATTTCATCGATTGAAATATGAGGAAGTGTGGCATTTCTATGCCGGAGATCCCATCAGATTAGTTTTACTTTACCCAGATAAAACCAGTAAAGAAGTAATTCTTGGTTCAGATTTCACCAACGGTGAATTGATTCAATTCACCGTTCCGGCAGATGTTTGGCAAGCAGGAGAAATTGTTAAAGGTGGGGAGTGGGGATTATTTGGTTGCACTATGTCTCCTGGTTTTAGCGGTGACATATTTGAAGGTGGCTACTACTCTGATTTAATAAAAGATTTTCCAGATCGGAAAGAAGATATTTTAAAACTTTCAGTTCCTGCAGAGCATGATAAAAATATGCCTCAAGGATATGAAAACTAAATCTTTCCCAAAATTAGTAGCACTCCAGTTACGAAAATAAATACATAAACCATATTTCGAATCAAATCTATGGTCATTTTCTTCACCAAATCAGTTGCCAGAGAAACCCCAAAAAGTGCTGAGGCAGTAGAAATTATTACTGGTAACCAGAAATTTTGGGTTGAGATAATTGAGGTAGTAAATAATGTTGATCCATAAACACTTAATCTGGTGATATCAACTAGTACCGCTATACCAACACCTGTTGCAATAAAACTGGTCTTATTCAATCCACTTTTCAGTAAAAATGCAGATCTGAATAATCCTTGATGTCCACTTAGTCCACCAAAAAATCCTGAGATAACCCCTCCCACGGGAGCCCACTTAAGGTCAATGGTTAGTTTCTTCACGAATGGCAGCATTTCTAAGAAGGCTATAGAAATTATTAGTATTCCCAGCAGGATTTCTAAACTTCTTTCATCACTGGATAACTTATTTAATAAAAGTGCTCCTCCAACGGCAGCCAATAAAGCTGGAACACCAAACCTAAGCAAAACCTTGATGTCTATTTTTTTAAAATAAATAGATAGTTTATAGAAATTATTCAAAAAATGTACTATCGCAGTGGAGGGCACTGCGATAGTAGCTGGGAGAAAGATCATGAAAACTGGAAGCAAAATGGTGCTCAAACCAAAACCGGTGAAAAGAGTCAGTCCACCTGCGACAAATGAAAGCAAGGCCAGAATTATGTATTCGGTGACCATGGAATCCACAATTTAAGCTGACTTGGCAACAGTTGCGCTGGTGGAGATTTCCTGCCAATCATTTTTTCTAGCAATTCTTAATAATTCTTTATTCGGATTGACCACAATTGGAGTTCCCACAGCACTTAAGAGTGGAAGATCATTTAAAGAATCACTGTAGGCATAGGCGTGGTCAAGATTGATGCCCATCGAATCAGAAAGCTTTATTACCGCTTTTGATTTGTTTTTTCCGTGAAGCACTCCACTTAGTAATTTTCCGGTATATTTACCGTTCTCAATTTCAGAAATTGTGCCCAGTGCACCGGTCATGTTGAGTCGAGTGGCAATGCCACTGGCAATCTCTATTGGGCTAGCGGTGACTATCCATGTTTGTTGTCCACGCTCCTGGTGCCATCTCAGGGAAGCCAAGACCTCTGGGTAGAGGGCCTCATTGAGGGAGTCAGCCAGGGAAGAATCACACAATTGAATCAATTCAGATTGTTCTCTACCAGCAACTAATTTGAGTGCTTTTTCTGTGATGATCTCTTGGATTCGCTTGTCTTCGGTTCTGGTGCGAATAAATCTTGCTTGAGCTGTGGCAAATTTGGCTAATTCTCGTTTAGTGAAAAACCCTTGTTTTACTAAGTGTTTGGCAAAATAAAACATTGATGACCCTTTGACCAGGGTGTTATCTAAATCGAAGAACGCAACGCTCATAGGACAATCTTTTCAACTTGTTAGCAAAAGGGAATAGCCTAACCCGCTTAAATCTTGATATTAAAGATTAGTTAATGAACACTTAACCTAAATATCGACAAAATTTGACCTCAGGACGACTTAATTATGGTGTGATAATTGGAATAGTGGCGGAGTCATTTTTGCCCAGAGTCAATGGGGTAACAAACTCTGTCCTACGAAGTGCCAAATATTTAAAATCTTTAGGCCACGAAGTAATCATAATTGCGGCAGGTCAAAATAAAGGTGAAGAACCACTAGACATTGAAGTCATTCGAATCTGTGGTGTCTCCGTTCCTTCCATTCATGAATATGACCTGGCTATCACCACTAAACGTCGGTTGGAAAAAATATTTAGCAGTAAACAATTCGATGTATTGCATATTGCCTCACCGTTTGTTTTAGGCGAGATTGCCTTAAGAGCAGCCAAAGAAATCAATATCCCAACAGTTGCTGTTTACCAGACTGATGTAACAGGTTTTGCCAAATACTATGGATATTCATCTGTAAGTAAGTTCACTGATTTCTGGTTAGCTCACATTCATAACTTGGCATCAATTAACTTGGTTCCCTCCAAATGGGCTATGGAAAAACTTAATGATCTGAATGTAAGAAATTTACAAATCTGGGGTAGAGGAGTAGATACAGAAAGCTTTAATCCTAAACACCGAGATTTAAGTTTGCGTTTAAAATGGAATGAAAGAGCAGATATTTTTGTGGGCTACGTAGGGCGCTTAGCACCTGAAAAAAATATTGAAGATCTTAAATTTATTCCAGATTCCCCTCGTATTCAAGTTGTGGTTATTGGTGATGGACCAAGTAAATACAAATTGCAAGAAGATATGCCTAATGCGATTTTTACCGGCAGATTAACGGGTGCACAACTAAGTCAGGCTTATGCCTCACTTGATGTGTTGATTGCACCAGGCCGAAATGAAACTTTCTGTCAAGTAGCGCAAGAAGGATTAGCCGCAGGATTGTGTGTTTTGGCCCCTAATCAAGGGGCAACTCAAGAATTAATAACCAACAAAGAAACTGGTTTTATTTATGAAAATGCTAATGATTTAGCTTTCAAGGATATTTTCAAAGAATTATTAAGTGATCCACAATTAATTCAAGACATTTCAATGAAAGCTAGAGCATCTGTTGAAAATAATACTTGGGATTATGTGTGCCAACAATTAGTTGATAATTATCAAAAAGCTTTGGGTAGAAAATTGGCTGAGGTAGCCTGATGACAAAAATTGCTCAGATTGCAAATTTTTATGGTCCTCGTTCTGGTGGCTTGAAAACCAGCATGATTGAACTAGCTAAGCAATACAGTTTGCGAGATATTGAATGTTTACAAATAATTCCAGGAATTGAATTTTCTAGATCTCGTACCAGTTATGCAGAAGTTGTAACTATTCCTAGTTGGAAGATTCCCTTTAGTGGTGGCTATCGAATAATTCTTAGAACAGGTAAAATCAAGGAAGTATTGTCAGAATTTTCACCAAACGTGGTGGAAATCAATGATCGATTGACTTTGTTGAGTGTCGCAACCTGGTCAAATCAACGCGGCATCAAATCAGTTTTATTTGCTCACGAAATTCTCACAAATGTGTTGAAGGCTTTCTTCCCGTTTATCCCAAATCTAGATCAAATTGTGAAGAAACATAATGATAAAACATTCAGAAAATTTGATCATGTTATCGCAACAACCAATTTTGCCGCTCAAGAATTTAGGAACGTAGGGGCAAATAATTTGTCAGTAATACCTTTAGGGGTTGACTCAGATATTTTTAATGAAAATAGATTTAATTTGGATCTCAGAACTCATACTAGTTTTCCTAAGTTAGTTCTATGCAGCAGATTATCTAAGGAAAAAAATCCTGAAGTGGCTTTTGAGGTTGTCAAAGAATTAATTGCCCATGGTTTAAATCCACAACTCTATGTTATTGGGGCTGGACCGCTTAAGAAAAAATTGATGAATAAATATAAGAATTTACCAATCGAATTTGTGGGCTACCTAAAAAATCGTCAAGAAGTAGCCACCTACCTTGCTTCAGTGGATGCAGTACTTGCTCCTGGACCAAACGAAACATTTTGTTTAGCAGCATTAGAAGCATTAGCTTGCGGAACTCCAGTTATTGCTTCAGATAAAAGTGCTCTTAAAGAAATATTGGTTAATGGCGGTGGGGCATATGTGGATGATCAAATTGAAAATTGGGTTGAAGCAATTTGCACTATCACCACCAGAACCGATATCAGACAACTTGCTCTTGAAAACTCTCAGAACTATTCATGGACGAAAACCGCAAAAGCACTGCTATCGCTATACCAAGTAATCCAACTAGAAAAGGAGTTAGTCGCATGAACACAGCACAAAGCGAACTTGAACTAAATTCTGTTGGTCAAAGAATTTTGCAACTGAGATTGAAGCAAAATTTAAGAGTGGTGGCCTTGGGTGATAGCTCAGTTTATGGAATTGGCGATATTGGTGGAAAAGAATCTCAAGTTGGTTATGGTTGGACAGGTCGCCTGGCTCATGATTTACAAGCCACAAAATATTTGAATCTAAGTAAAAATGGTGCACGCGCAGCCGATGTATTAGTTGAACAATTACCAAGTGCTTTAGCGGTAAGAGCTGATATTGCGGTGATTTGTGTAGGCGGAAATGACGCTTTAAGAAATAATTTTGATCCAGTGAAAGTTGCTCACAGCGTTTACAAAGTCATCAGCGAATTAGAAGCCAACGGCACAGTGGTTGTGCTGTTAGCAATTCATGATCCTTCTCGAATTGCACCTGCCCCTAAATCAATTAAATGTGTGCTGTTAGACCGAGCATTACAAGTAAATGTGGCCTTGAAATGGGCGGTATCTAAAACTAATGCGTTTCTAATCGAAACTATTGATCGTGAAGAAATCTATGATAGAAAAAATTGGCATATTGACCGCATGCACCCAGGTCCAAGAGGTCACCAAATATTAGCTGATTTGGTGAGAAGAGAACTATCTTTACCTAGAAGATCAAAAGAAAAATTACCAACCACTACAAATCACGAACGAAAAGCAAAAACAATATGGTTACTCACCAACGGGCTTAAGTGGTTCGCCCGTCGCAGCATCGATTTGTTACCAGCTTTGATCTATTTATTAGTTAAAGATGCACTTCGTCTGGGATCAATTTCTTCAGGATATGCCATTAGATTAAAACTATATTTGGAAATTATTTTACTGAACCTTTTTGAAGACGGATTTAAGGCTTTAAGGCACAGTACTGTTGACACAGATGATGTATTCAACATCTCATTTGCTTGGAGAAGTCCTATCAAACAAGAGATCTTAACTTCAAATTAATGCTCTAGTTTGACCCCATCAAAACGAGCAGTTGTCCTATTACCAGTGTTAGCAATTTCGCAAAACTGAATAAACCATTATTGGCCAAATTGTAATTGGTCCAAAATATAGCGGGAATTCTGTTACTAAAATTAACAGTCCTGTAACACAAATCAACTACCCTTGAAACTTAAACAGGGCAATCTTTGATTCATACCTGGTCGCAATGGCGCGCATGGGTTTAAAAATCAATCAAATTCTTTAAAAGGATGTGAACTAAATTTATGCCTGAAATCAGTGCGGGAGACACCGCCTGGGTCTTGGTCTGTACGGCGCTTGTTTTAGTTATGACAGCACCAGCTCTTGCTTTGTTCTACGGTGGCATGGTTCGTGCTAAATCGACATTGAACATGATGATGATGTCATTTGGTGCCTTATTTGTGGTGGGCATCATCTGGGTTATCTTTGGATACTCGGTTGCCTTTGGTCCCGCATTAGATGCTGGAAGTTTCATTGGAGATCCAACAGCATTTCTGGGGCTTAAAGGACTTCTTAATTCTTCAGCACTTGCAGTTAATGGTGCCTATTATCCAATTCCAGCTTCAGCTTTTGTTGCGTTTCAAGCAATGTTTGCTGTGATCACGGTGGCATTAATTTCTGGTGCCATTGCAGATCGTGCCCAATTTGGAACATGGTTAGTGTTTTCTGCAATTTGGGTAACAATTGTTTATCTCCCTGTTGCTAGAGCTGTGTTTTATTTTGGTGATGCAGAAGCAAATGGTGGTGGATTTATTGCCACCAAAATTAAAGCTCTTGATTTTGCAGGCGGAACTGCGGTGCACATCAATGCTGGTGCTGCAGGTTTAGCACTTGCACTTGTGTTAGGTAAACGAATTGGTTTTGGAAAAATGTTACTTCGTCCTTCTAATTTGCCTTTAGTCATGATTGGGGCAGGTTTACTTTGGTTTGGATGGTTTGGTTTCAACGCCGGTTCAGCACTTGGTGCAAATGGATTAGCCGGAGTTGCTTTCATAAACACATTTAGTGCAACTTGTGCGGCTGTTGCAGGATGGTTATTGATTGAAAGATTTAGATACGGTCATGCCACATCACTTGGTGCTGCTTCCGGAATTGTTGCAGGACTAGTTGCAATCACTCCAGCATGTGCCTATGTCGATACTTGGGGAGCACTAGCAATTGGTGTTATCTCCGGTGGTGTTTCAGCACTAGTTGTTGATTTGAAACACAAATTTGGTTACGACGATTCACTAGATGTGGTTGGAGTTCACCTAGTTTGTGGAATTATCGGTACCGTATTAATTGGTGTTTTTGCAACAACTTCGGTTAACGAATTTGGCGCAAATGGTCTTTTATATGGCGGCGGAACAACCCAACTAGTCAGACAAATTCAAGCCGCAACAATTGTGATGGTCTTTTCATTTGTTGTGACCTATATTCTGGGAACTATTTTGGATAAAACAATTGGGTTTCGAGTTACCAACGATCAAGAGTTAGAAGGAGTTGACCTTGCTTTACAAGCAGAGTCTGCCTATGACTTAGTTGGAAGCTCAAAAGGTTCAAGCAAAGGAAGAAATGCATGAAACTAGTTACCGCAATTATCAAACCTTTCAAGGTGGAAGATGTAAAGGATGCTCTTCAGAAACAAGGCGTTAATGGCATGACTGTTTCTGACGTATCTGGTTATGGGCGACAAGGCGGACACGTTGAGGTTTATCGAGGTGCCGAATACACAGTTGAGCTTGTGCCCAAGGTAAGAATTGAAGCGCTAATTAATGACTCAGAAGTTAAAAAAGTCGTTGATGCAATTCTTATTGCTGCTAAAACTGGAAAAATTGGTGATGGAAAAATTTGGGTGACACCTGTTGAAGAAGTTATTAGAGTTCGCACAGGAGACCGAGGATCTGACGCAATTTAGCTAATGCGTTGTTAGCTGAAATCAGCGCCACAATAAAAATGTGGCGCTGATTTCATTTGCATTAAGTACTTGGCTACGCTTGCAATCATGTTCCAACAGCTCTCGGATCGCCTAAATAACACCTTTAAAGCACTTAAAAGTAAAGGTCGTTTGTCTGAAACAGACATAAATGAGACCGTAAAAGAGATAAGAACAGCCTTACTTGACGCTGACGTTGCCTTAGCTGTGGCAAATAGTTTCAGTGAAAAAATTCGCGAAAAAGCATTAGGTGCTGAAGTCTCTCAGTCTTTAAATCCTGCTCAGCAAGTGATCAAGATTGTCCACCAAGAATTAATAAATATTTTGGGTGGAGATACCAGAAGATTAACTTTTGCCAAGAATCCTCCCACCATAATTATGTTGTTAGGTTTGCAAGGAGCTGGTAAAACCACTCTGGCAGGAAAGCTAGCAAAATATTTAGCAAGAGATGGCCATACTCCTTTACTAGTAGCTGCTGATTTACAAAGACCAAATGCAGTAGATCAACTTAAAATTGTTGCTACCCAAGCAGGTGTTCAAGTATTTGCTCCAGAGCCTGGCAACGGGGTAGGAGATCCAGTAAAAGTTGCTAAAGAAGCAATGAAAGTAGCACAAAAAAATCTTCACGACATGGTCATCATTGATACTGCCGGTCGTCTTGCTATTGATGATGAATTAACTAAACAAGCCCAAAGTATTAGAAAAGCTGTTAATCCGCAAGAAACATTGCTCGTAATTGATTCCATGATTGGTCAAGATTCTGTTGTCACAGCCCAAAACTTTTTAGACAAAGTTGGTTTTGATGGCATTGTTTTAACAAAACTTGATGGTGATGCTCGAGGTGGTGCTGCTCTTTCTTTAAGAGAAATAACTGGCAAACCTGTGATGTTTGCTTCAAATGGTGAAAAACTAGATGACTTTGATATTTTTTACCCAGATCGCCTAGCCAATCGCTTATTAGACATGGGTGATGTTTTAACACTCATTGAACAAGCTGAAAGAGTTTTTGATCAAGGGCAAAAAGAAAGATTTGAAGCAAAACTTGCTAGTGGTGAATCTTTTACTCTGGATGATTTCTTAGAGCAATTGCAATCCATCAAAAAAATGGGTTCGATGTCAAAAATGTTAGGCATGCTGCCTGGGATGCAACAGGCTAAGAAACAAATAGAAAACTTTGATGACCGTGAAGTAACCAGAATTGAAGCCATCATTCAATCAATGAAACCAGAAGAAAGACAAAACCCTAAAGGTATTGATGCGGCCAGAAAAATAAAGATTGCGCAAGGAGCAGGCTGTGAAGTTAAAGATATTAATTCTTTGATAACTAGATTTTCTGAGGCCCAAAAAATGATGAAAAGGGTTCAAGCTGGGGGCGGGATTCCTGGTACGGGTGGACAAACATTTGTGAAACAAAAATCAAAACCGAAGCCAGGTAAAGGTGCTAAACGAAGTGGCAATCCTGCCAAAAGAGCTTTGCAAGAACAAGGAATTCAATTACCTGCACAAAACGAAATGGGTTCTGGTTTTAATTTAAATTAATCCAGCAGAATTGCAATACGTTCGCCCCTCATGATCGCGTTAACTTCCAGATTTGCACCTAGAGATTCCACATATTTTCTTAAAGTGCTCAATTGAATATCTGGCCCGTTTTCAATGGCTGAGACCCTTCTTTGGGAAATATCCATGATTTCAGCTAATTCTGATTGAGTTAGCCGCAATCTGAGTCTTAAATTCTCTAAATCGAGGTCCATTAACCCAGCATATAGAACATATATGTTCTATGGGGTAGGGGTATTGGGGGTGTCTGAGATTAGTCTCTGCCAATATAGGTATTCCAAGGTTACAAACCTCCCAAGCAGAAAAGAACAAATTCGTGGCCGTAAAAATTAAGTTAAAGCGTTTAGGCAAGATCCACCAACCGATGTATCGCATCGTTGTTGCTGATTCTCGTACCGCACGTAATGGTCGTGCCATTGAAGAAATTGGAATTTACCAACCAAAAGAAGATCCATCAATTATCAGAATTAATGCTGAACGTGTTGCTTATTGGTTAGGAGTAGGTGCACAAGCTACTGAACCAGTTGTCGCACTGTTAAAACTAACTGGTGACTGGCAAAAATTTAAAGGTGAAAAAGACACCACCAGCAAAGTTAGAGTTGCTCCACCAAAAGCAGATCATTTTGCAAAATATGAAAAAGCTTTGAAAGAAAACTTGGCTGAAAGAGAAGAAGAAGAAAAGAATCCAAGACCAAAACCAGTTGTTGCAGCTAAAGTTGAAGAACCCAAAGCTGAAGAAGTTGTTGCTGAAGTAAAAGAAGAAGCAGCACCAGTAGCTGAAGAAGCAGTTGCCGAAGTTGTGGAAACCCCAGCAGCTGAAGAAGTTGTTGTAGAAGAAGTTCCAGCAGAAGCACCAGCTGCAGAAGAGGCTAAATCAGAATGATTGAAGACGCCTTAGAACACTTGGTAAAAGGAATTGTTGATCACCCATCTGATGTTGAAGTTGAACAAAAAACAACAAAGCGTGGTCGTACTTTAGAAGTTACAGTTAATGGCGAAGACTTAGGTAGAGTAATTGGTCGCAATGGTCGCACCGCAACTTCAATTAGAACTGTGGTTAACGCATTACAAGGTGGCCGCAGTACTCGAATTGATTTCGTGGACGTAGACGCGCAATAAAAAGCGCCACCAATATGGACGTTGTTGTTGGCCGCTTAGGCCGCCCGCACGGTGTTCATGGCGAAATAAGTGTTGAAGTTCGCACCGATGATCCGGAAAATAGATTTGCCATCGGTGCGAAAATCACAGTCAAAGAAAATAATCAAGAACTAACAGTTGCAGCAACTAGATGGCATTTATCAAGATTGTTAATAAAATTTGAGGAAATCCAAGATCGCACCGCAGTGGATAAAGTACGAGGTAAATTGCTTGTAGTTGAGTTTAATCCAGAAGACGCCCTTGCCAGTGATAACGAATTTTATGAATTTCAGTTAATTGATTTGGAAGTTTTCAATACTAACAATGAAAAACTTGGTGTTGTTAAAGAAGTTTTACCGGGCAGTGCGCAAGCTTTAATTGTGGTCAAAACAATAGATAACAAAGAAGTAATGGTCCCATTTGTTAACCAACTTGTGCCAGAAGTAGATATCAAAAACAAAAGAGTTGTGATGAACCCACCAGCTGGCCTATTTGATGAAGAAAACGCTGAAGATGCGCGTTGATCTAATAACTATTTTTCCAGAGTATTTTTCACCGTTAAAACTGTCTCTGTTTGGCAAAGCCCAAGAAGCAGGATTAGTTGAAGTCGAAATTCATGACCTAAGATTCTTCACCATTGATAAACACAAAACTGTTGACGATGCCCCTTATGGGGGAGGACCAGGAATGGTTATGTCACCTGTTGTGTGGGGAGAAGCAATTGAGGCAGTCCTAAAACAAGCAAAAACTAAACCCGTTCTAGTGGTACCAACACCTTCCGGAAAAGTTTTTAATCAAGAAATGGCTCTCCAGTTGGCCTCTTATGATCACCTTGTTTTTATTAACGGTCGCTATGAAGGAATTGATTCACGAGTTGTGGAGCACTATCAACAAAGTGGCCAATTCAGTGACGTAATAGAAGTAAGCATTGGTGATTACGTGCTCGCAGGCGGGGAAGTAGCAGCACTAGTTATTTTGGAAGCAACCTCACGATTGATTAATGGGGTTATAGGTAATGAAGATTCAGTGACCAATGATTCATTTGCGCCAGGTGAAATGCACAACCTGCTGGAAGGGCCCATTTACACCCGTCCACCCTCATGGCAAGGCCTAGACGTGCCAGAGGTGCTCTTGAGTGGTGATCACGCCAAGATCGCCCAATGGCGAAAAGATGAGGCGTTAAAGCGTACGAGGAAGTTTCGACCCGAACTTCAGGCTTGAGAAGTCGGCTTGGCAGAATAGGGGTTTCACGGATTGATATGAGCTTCATATTTCGCCACAGGGGAATATAAGAGCTATATAAGTAGTAAACATCCGGCTTTAACCGAACAAAGACTGAACGACCTGTGAGCGTTGCAGATCAGAAGAGTAAAAATGAACCGTTTAGATGCATTAAATAGCGTAAGTCTTAAAAAAGGTGTTCCAGCATTTAGAACTGGTGACACAGTCAAAGTACATGTGAAAGTTATTGAAGGTACTCGTTCACGTATCCAGTTATTCCAAGGCATTGTTATTAGAAAACAAGGAGCCGGAATCGCAGAATCTTTCACTGTAAGAAAAGTTTCTTTCGGTACAGGAGTGGAAAGATCTTTTCCAATTCACACACCCACAATTGAAAAAATTGAAGTTGTATCACGTGGTGATGTTCGTCGTGGCAAGTTGTATTTCTTACGCGAACTACGTGGTAAAGCATCCAAGATTAAAGAACTTCGTGGCGATCTGGCTGCAGCAGTTGTTACTGACGAAGATGTTGAAGTAGCAATTGATGAATCAGTAGAGGTTAAGAACGATGAAATTATTGAAGAAGTTCAAGCAGAAGCTCCAGTAGCAAAAGAGGAAGTTGTTACTGAAACTCCTGCAGCAGAACCAGTTGCTGAAGTTGTTGAAACACCAGCCGCTGATGTTCCTGCTGATACTGACAAATAATTAAATTGCGCGCCCTATGGGCAGCAGTTCGCGAACTGCTGATTGTGGTTGGAATTGCTTTAATTCTTTCCTCCATTGTGCGCGCATTTGTTTTTCAAGCTTTCTATGTTCCTAGTGCTTCCATGGAAGACACACTTTTATTAGAAGATCGCATTATTGCCACCAAAATAACTAAACCTTTCACAGATATTCAACGTGGCCAAATAGTGGTCTTCAAAGATCCAGGTGATTGGTTACCAGTATTTGATACAAATAAAAATACATTTCTTCATCTGTTAAGTGTGGTGGGATTACTACCCTCGGATGCAGGAGATGATTTAGTAAAAAGAGTTATTGGTATAGCAGGAGACAACGTTAAATGTTGTTCACCGGGTGGAAAAATTCTCATCAATGGCACAGAATTATTTGACACTGATTTTATTAAACCTGGGGTGGAAACAAATCAAGTCGAATTTGAAATAACAGTTCCTAAAAACAGAATATTCGTGATGGGCGATAACAGACCAGATAGTCGAGATTCCAGATTTCATTTAGAAACTGCTTATGGCACTGTGCCGGTTAAAAATGTAGTCGGACCTGTGCAAATTAGGATTTGGCCTTTCAACAGATTTGCCACTTTAGGTATTCCTGATGCGTTTAAAATAATTCCTGATGCCCAGAGCTAAAAAGAACCGTCCCACTCTCGATTTCGAAAACAAACTTTTTTCTCGCGGTGCCAAACTAATTGCAGGTATGGATGAAGTGGGTCGTGGTTGTTTAGCAGGACCAGTCAGTGTGGGAGTTGCGGTAATAAATGTTGATTGTGTTAATCCACCTGAAAATTTAGCAGATTCAAAACTATTAACTCATGAACAAAGAGAGGAACTATTACCGTTAGTTAAATCATGGGTAATTGATTCATTCGTTGGTCATGCCACTAATCAAGAAATAGATGAAATAGGGCTGACTAGAGCACTAAGACGTGCTGGCAGACGTGCTTTAGCTGGCTTAACAACTAAACCAGATCACTTAATTCTGGATGGAAAACATAACTGGTTGATGCCAGAAAAAGAAATACAAAACATGTTTGAACAAGAATTTGATGATGGACCTTTATCTGTTGATTTAGAAATAATTACTCAAATAAAGGCAGACATGACTTGTGCTTCAGTTGCAGCTGCATCAATTGTGGCAAAAACTACCAGAGATCAAATGATTACTGAGTTGAGTAAAGAATTTCCACTTTATTTTTGGGCTGATAATAAAGGTTATGCTGCACCTGAACATTTAGAAGCAATAAAGAGTTTTGGGCCCACGAAGTATCACCGGGTGAGTTGGAAAACTTTTCAAAATTAGTCTTACAATTTAGAAGAAATCTGTACAACCGGGCACCTTAGAAACCAGGCTTTATCAAAGGGATGCTTAAATGTAAGCATGGAAAGAATTTTTGATTTATTTCTGGGTCTTCCAGTCCATGTTTTAATTAATCACCTAGTGATTGTTTTTGTGCCACTTTTTTCAGTAGCTTTTATACTTATAGTATTTTTTGAAAAATTAAGATCAAATTACTCCACAATTACCAACATTGGTTTGGTCGTAGCATTTGTCTCAGCGTTTATCGCCAAACAATCTGGAGAAGCTTTATCTTTGCGAGTTGGCTATCCTACAAATCATGCCTGGTGGGGCGAAAGATTAGTTATAGTTTCGGCGTTTTTATTATTATTGGCGCTAATTTGGACAAAATTAAAGGACAAGAAATCCTTCATTAGCAAACTTTTAGGCTATGTAGGAATTCTTTTTGCATTAGCTGCAATAGCAATTTCAATACTGGCGGGTCATTCAGGAGCAAGTGCAAGCTGGGGTTACAAGATTAATCCAACAAATTCAACTTCCACACCCTAAGCAAACACATAAAACTAGTTCCCAAAATACTTAACTAGCTTCTAAGTCCCAGATCCTGGCCCCACCAACAAGTCCAGCTCTGTTGCTGACTCTGGTAACTTTTGGTCCCAAATCTAAACCTTTAATATGTTTAGCATTTCCACCACCAACAAAACAGTGATCGTAGTAAAGAAATTGGTTGTATTTTGCAATGGCTTTAATAACTCTCTTAGTCCATCTTTCAACACCGATTCGTTCCCTTGCCGCATTACCAATTTGTTCTTCAAATTCTTCACTTTGTCTAAATGGTGCATGTCCAAGTTCTAAGTGGGGAAGTAGTATTCCATTTTGAAATAATGCTGTACCAACACCTGTTCCTAGTGTCATCACAAATTCCAAACCTTCACCTTTAATAACGGCTGCGCCTTGAATATCTGCATCATTGGCAACTTTGGTGGGAATCCCTAAAGCTTTGGTCATGGGAGTTTGTAAATCAAAGTTTTCCCAAGCAGTAACCAATTCAGGATCTTTTGGTCCATCTTTAACTAAACGAGAAAGGGAAGGAACCATAACTACAATTCCATTTCTAACTAAACCAGGAAAACCCACACTTGCTCTTTGCGCTGGTGGTAAATTTTTCACAAAATCAGCAACTACTTTTGAGAAACCTTCAGGATGAGAAGGATAGGGAGTTTCCATTCGAATACGTTCACAAACCATTTCGCCATCTTTATTTATGACGCTGGCTTTAATTCCTGAACCACCAATGTCAATGGCCAGCGTCAAAGTATCGGCTGGCCAGTTGATCATGAACTAATTATGTCCTAGTTACTTTTTTGGTTTAACTAGCCCATCGTAAAGAAATACTGCAGCAAGGGCACCCAGAATTGGACCAAGAATCCAAATCCAGAAGTTTGTTAACTGTCCTGAAGCAATAGCTGGACCAAACCAACGTGCTGGGTTCATTGCTCCACCAGTTAATGGACCGGAGAACAAAATATCTGCTGAGATGATTAAACCAATTGGAAGTCCTGCCACAGCGGAGAATGTGCCACGAGAATCAATTGCTACACCCATAATTACCATCATCAAAAGAAATGTAGCAATGGCTTCAACTACCAAACCATAAATTGGTTTAATTGGTTGAGCAAGTGTTGGAACCCCAACAGTTTGAGCATATGATCCGTAAGCAATTTTCAAAAGAAAAGCTGCTAATAATCCACCAAGTAATTGGGTCACAATATAGGCAAGTGCGTCTAAAGATTTCATTCTTTTAGTTGCCCACAGTGCAATAGTGACAGCAGGATTAAATGCTCCACCTGAAATGTGTGCAAAAGCTGAAACTGAAACAAAGATGGCAATACCGTGAGCAAGTGCAATACCAGTGATATCAGCACCACTCAAGATTGATCCGGCACCAAGTAATACCAGTGCAAAAGTTCCGACAAATTCCGCCATTAAACGGGCAGGTGCGTTTTCCATTTACAAACTCCTTTAATTGAATTAGTAATTAATTTAGACTATGATGCTGGAGTGAACAGGTATTGAAGAGAGGCGAGTGCGACCTTTTAATGCTGAAATTTCAATAAATACTGCAGAATTTGTTAATCTGGCACCAGATTTAGCAATCAGTTCACTTCCCGCCAATAACGTTCCACCGGTGGCTAAAACATCGTCAATTAAAATAACTGAATCTTTTTGATTTAGTGAATCTATATGCATTTCCAATGAATCAAAGCCGTATTCCAGTTGATATTGGATGACATGAGTTTCCCGTGGTAATTTTCCTGGTTTTCTTAACAGCACTAAACCTAAATTATGTTTGGCAGCTATGGCTGCTGCAAAAATAAATCCTCTTGATTCAATACCGGCAACTTTATTTGCCCCATTTAAATGACTTGCCAGATCATCCACCACTGCTGCAAAAGCTTTTTCATCTTCCAATACAGGTGTTATATCTTTGAATAAAATTCCAGGTTTTGGAAAATCGGCAACATCAACAATCCTGGAATAGGCGTATTCCAAGTGCTTAGGGATGTTCACAAATTAATACTAGGCAATGTAAGGATGTCTGCCCCTGTTTTTGTCACAACTAGGGTGTGTTCAAATTGGGCAGATAATTTTCTGTCCTTGGTTAACACAGTCCAAGTGTCATCCAAAATGTCGTAATCATGTGTACCCAAATTGAGCATGGGTTCAATAGTGAAAGTCATTCCTTCTTGCATTAATTGAGTTGCAGTTGGATCATCAAAATGTGGGATTACTAGTCCGGAGTGAAAGGAGGTGTGTACTCCGTGGCCGGTGAAATCTCTAACTACTCCGTAGTTAAACCTTTTGGCATAACTTTCAATTACTCGACCAATAACGTTGATGGGTCTGCCCGGGGCAACCACTTGAATGGCTCGATCTAGTGCTTCTTGAGTTCTTTGTACTAAAAGTTTTGTTTCCTCTGCAACTTCACCAACTAGAAATGTGTAGTTAGTGTCTCCGTGAACTCCGTCTTTGAAAGCGGTGACATCTAAATTAACAATGTCACCTTCATTAATTATTTGGTTAGAAGGGATGCCATGACAAATCACTTCATTAATTGAGGTGCACAAAGATTTAGGAAAACCTCGATACCCCAATGTTGAGGGGTAGGCAGCGTGATCGCAAATGAATTCGTGGACTATTTGGTCTAAGTCTTCAGTGGTCATGCCAGCTTTGATTTGGGATCCTGCTAAATGCATGGCATCTGCTGCGATTCTTCCAGCGATGCGCATTTTTTCTACAGTTTCACTACTTTGCACATCACTACCTTTATAGGGGGTTGGTGCACTTTTGCCCACATATTCAGGCTTAGTAATTGTTATTGGAACGGGTTTGTAATTAGTTGCCATCGGATTAAAACTTAGCCAACGCTGAAAGTAGTTTTAGCTGTCCTCGCAGTTTTGCCTGATTTTTTGACCGTAAAGGTCAAAGTGCAGGTGCCCTTGCCACTAACTATTACCGAGGAAGCAGTGGCCTTGCAGGCACTTGTTGGTTTAGCCTTAACTCCCACAATTTTGACACTGGTGGAACTTGTAGTTTGAACACCAATCTTTTTAAGCACGCTTTTGACTGAAATAGTGCCTTTGGAAAGAGTTGGTCTGGGCGTAGTGAAAGCTTCGTCAGCTGAATATCCGGCAGTAGTGAGCGCTGTTTTAACTAAATCTGTGAAATTACTTGCCACCAGTCCTAACACTGCGCGATTTTTTATCTCCGGGTAACAAGGAGAACCGCTCCCACCTGCAACTGGTCCGACTAATAAGTTTTCAGTTTCAGTTTGCAAAATTACTGGCCCACCACTGTCACCAAAACAGGCACCAGATCCGCTAGCTGATTTTCCATACAAATAAGTCTTGCCACCTAAGAATTGAAAAGGAGTTTGCGAAAGGGTTAAAGGAATCATTGAAACATCACTTTCTTTGGCAGTCTGACCATAACCAAAAAAGTTCAACTTTTTACCCAACAAGGTAGCTGAAGCAGCTTCTGACTCACTTGCTAAACGTGCAACCAAAGGAGTGCCGATTTCTTTGTCCAAAATCAAGAAAGCTAAATCATTGTCTTCGACAAATCCGGTACTGGAATTTGAATATCCACCAGTAAGAATTACGGCCACAGCTTTGGCAACTGGTCTAGCCCCAGTTACATTTACCCCTTGGGCATAAATGCTTACGTCAGAAGCAGTAGCCACAGTGGATGTGCCTTCAGCAACAACGCAATGAGCAGCAGTCACCACAATTTTTGGTTTCCATAAACCACCAGTACAAGCTGTTTGTAAATCACCTGGTAAATCAACTCTGACTGCAACCACAAAGCCTGAACCTGTGGCATCAGCGCCACCCACAACCGCATTGGCTGAAGTCGAAAAAAGGCTGATAAATAAAGAGAAAATTGCTATCAAAGCAGTAGATATTTTTTTCATGTGATGTAAGACTACTTTAATGCAATCTTTAGCGCTTCTTGTGAGCCTGATACTTCTTTCGGTACTTTTATTTGGACCTATTGCTCTTGCTTGCTCCTTTGCTAGCCAGAAAAAGTTGGCAAGAATTTTAACTTTCGTATTCGGATCTTTAGCAATTATCACCGGTATCTGGTTAGCCAGTTTGCCGATCGGAATCGGAGCACGACTAATGGGATTATTCGCACTTGGTTGTGGTGCTTACGCGATCTATCGCCGCCGAGTTTCTTGAACTAATCAGTTTTAGGCATTAAAAAACCCCGGCGCAAGCACCGGGGTTTTTTCAGCAAACCTATAAAGGTTAAGCAGCTTTCTTACGACGACGACGACGCTTTGGAGCAGCTTTTGCTGCTTTCTTACGACGACGCTTTGGTGCAGCTTTCTTTGCAGCTTTCTTACGACGACGACGCTTTGGAGCAGCTTTCTTAGCTGCTTTCTTACGACGACGACGCTTTGGAGCAGCTGCTGCCTTCTTACGACGGCGCTTTGGTGCTGCTTTCTTTGCTGCTTTTTTTCTTCTTTTAGCCACAATTCCTCCTGGCGAGTGTCTTCTGTTCCGGAAATCACAGAAGAACGTTAAGAACAATCGTTCCAGAAGAAATGCATATTGTCTCTAAGTAACGCGTATTTCGACGCGCCGTGTCGCAACTATTTTTTCACTAATTTTTAAGTTTTTAACACAAAATATTTGTTAATTATTTGATTAAAAATATGCAAAAAAAAGGTGCATTTGCGCAGGTCAGAGGGGGTTTTTGCCAAGTCATAATTTTCACATTAATTTCTTGAGTGTGATAAAAGTGCTATATGTTGTGTCCATTTTTTGTATTTTTTCACAAAAATCTTTTATTTTTTTTGTAAAAACATTCATATTTTCAGCATTTTTATTGAAATTTTTTATATTTTGCTAATTAATTCAGTTGCAAAAATTGTTAATATTTTGCAAGAATTTGACGAAATTCCAGTCGAAATGTATGCGTAATATAGACGCATCTCTAATTTAGTTCCATCTGCAGATCCACTAAATAGATCAATTCTTCAATACAAGTAAGACAGATATGAGGTTTTAAGAGACTTGGTCGACTAGTTCAACCAAATGAACATAGTTTTGACCGGTGGCAATACTTAGCCCAATTTGGCAAGGTCTGTTACTGGAGGCATAAGCCACATATTTGTGACTACTTAATTCTTGTGCCTGGGTGCTAGTCGCGGCTTGGGTTAGCTCTGGGTGGAGTAAACCTCGATCACCGGCAAAACCACAACAAGTCCAATCAAGGGGCACTATTATTTCTTCACTAATTGCTTCAGCTAAAGCAGTCATGTGTTTATTGATCCCTAGTTCCACCCCTGAACAGGTGGGATGAAGAACCAGGGAGGTGAGTTTGGTTTTTATTTTCACCAGCGGAAGAATTTTTTCGTTCACAAATTGTAAAACATCGACAATTGGGATTTGGGTTTCACCAAAAATTTGGGTTAAACCATGGGTGCAGGAAGTGGCATCTGAAACCACCACCAAGTTCTCTTTGGTTACTTGTCGCATAATTTCCTGCTTGGTTTTCAAGGCCATAACTTCATAGCCTTGGGTTAATCCTTTAGAAGCCCACGGTGTGCCACAACAAAGATCTTGAATACCTGCCGGGATCAAAACTTTTAATCCTGCTTTTTCACACAAATTCAAGAAAGCTCTTTGAATATCACTTTCCCCGTATAGGGAATTAACGCAAGAGGGAAAATAAACCAAATCAGGATTATCTGAGTGAAGAGCCAAACGACTTTTTCCACCACTTGGTAAAGCTTTATTCCACAGGGGCATCGAATTATTTCCACTGATTTGGCGAAGGATTTTATTTACTGTTTCCACAATTGGGGCTGGCATATTTTTTGCTGTAGTCAAAAGACCAGAAAGTAAAGTAGTAGTGGCTGACCATTTGCTCGCAGCCAATGAGCCAAAGCTTTGAGAAACAAAGCTTTGTTGTTCACTGCGTAGTCTTTTCACAAGATCCCCGGTGTTGATGTGAACTGGGCAAGCAGTGGCACACATGCCATCAACGGCACAGGTATCAAGTGCTTGGTAGTCGTAGTTGGCATTTATGGCTTCAATTAGTTCTTGGTCGTTATTTCTTTCCGCATCCTTTTTTATTCTTCTGATGGTGATTCTTTGGCGGGGGGTCAAGGTGAGGTCTTTACTTGGGCAGACTGTTTCGCAGTATCCACATTCCACACATTTATCAACTTCCTGATCAATGACGGGTGAGACTTTTAGGTTTTCAATATGAATGTTTTCATTTTCGTTGATGATGATTCCGGGGTTGAGAATATTTCGTTTATCAACGAGTTTCTTTAAATCAACCATTATTTGATACAACTCAGCGCCGAATTGTCTTTTTACAAATGGAGCCATGATTCGACCTGTGCCATGTTCTGCTTTTAGGGAACCATCGTGGGACAAAACCAGTTCCACCATGTCTTGGGTGAAATCTTCATAGCGTTGTAAAGATGATGGGTCATGAAATTTTTCATTCAAAAGAAAATGAAGATTTCCATCTTTGGCGTGACCAAAAATCACTGAATCTAAATATTGATGCTTCTTTAACAACTCACCTAAATGGGTGGTGGTTTCATGTAAATGTTTCATGGGCACAGAGATGTCTTCGAGTAGTGCAGTGGTCCCACTGGGCCTGTTGCCAGCAACAGCGGCATAAAGGCCTTTGCGGGCATGCCATAGTTCGTTTCTGATCTCTACAGATTTTGTTAACTCACCACTTTTTATTGGTAAGTTTTTGAAAACTTGGTGGGCATTATCAATCAAGGCATCAAGTTGGGATTCGGTTTCAGCTTGATATTCAATTAACAGGCCAGCATGATTTTTGAACTCTAAGTGCTTTAGAACTGTGTCAGCCATGTGTTCACGTTGGGCAACTTTTAGAGACGAAATATCCAGCAGCTCAATAACAGCAGCATCACTGTTTTTAAGTGCTGGTAATGATTTTGTGGCAAGTTCTAGTTCATCAAAAATCAGTAAACTTGTGGCAGATTTTGCTAACAGCGGCAAAGTGTTAAACGTGGCCTCAGCGATAAAGGCAAGGGTTCCCTCACTACCCACAATTAAATGGGTCAAAATATCTATAGGTTTTTCAAAATCAACAAAAGAATTAAGGCCATAGCCCATAGTGTTTTTTATCGAGTAAGCGTTATTGATTTTTTCTACCAGTTGTGGTTTTTCCACTATTCTTTTTCTTAACTCAAGTAGACCGGCATAGATTTCTGGTTCTTTGATTCTTAATTGGTTATCAGCATCCGCCTTACTTGAATCAATCAGTGTTCCTGAAGGTAATACAAAAACAAGGGATGAAAGAGTCTTGTAGGTATTAAATTCTGTGCCACAAGCCATGCCGCTGGAATTATTGGCAATAACACCACCAATGGTGCAAGCAATTTCACTTGCTGGATCTGGTCCTAGTTTTCGACCGTATTTTTTTAAACTGGCATTTACTCTATTTACGGTTAACCCTGGTTGGACTCTTACTTTGAGACCGTTTGCTAATACTTCTATTTCTTTAAAGTTTTTACGAGTATCAACCAGCAAAGAATCAGTTACAGATTGGCCACTTAAGGAGGTGCCCCCGGATCGAAAAGTTATCCCTAAATCATGCTTTTGGGATATTTGAAATATTTCTGATATTTGTTGAGCTGTTTTTGGTTTTGCTACCAAAGTAGGGGTTAATAAGTAGTGAGAGGCATCATTGGCAATACTTACTCGGTCAAAGAGTTCATCCGAGATTTGGTCAGGTAAAACTTTCTTTAAATCGTGAAGTAAATCTTGGTTGAGGTTTTTAGTGCGATTCACGCAACACCTGGGATCCACTTGATCCCACTAGGAAATCTAAATCTGCACCAGTATCTGCTTGATTGACATGATCGACATACAACTTTTGCCAACCACGATCAGGTTTAGCTAAAGCATCAATCATCTTTTGACTTGGTTTTCTATTCTTTAATTCTTCATCACTTAGTTCAACATTTAAGGTTCTTTTTTCAACATCAAGTGAAATTACATCACCTGTTTGGATTAGGGCTAAAGGACCAAATGCTGCTGCTTCTGGGGCCACATGCAAAATCACGGTGCCATAAGCAGTGCCACTCATTCGACCATCACAAATTCTTACCATGTCTCTTACCCCTTGTGCAAGAAGTTTTTGCGGCATTGGCATGTTGGCAACTTCTGGCATTCCGGGATATCCCTTAGGACCACATCCTCTTAAAACTAAAACTGAATCTTTATCAACAGCTAAGTTTGGATCATCAATTCGGGTATGGAAATCTTCAATGGAATCAAACACTAAAGCTTTGCCTTTGTGTTTTAGTAATTCTTTACTGGCTGCAGCTGGTTTGATTACTGCACCAAGAGGTGCCAGGTTTCCTTTTAATACTGCAATTCCTGCAGAATCTTTCAAAGGATTGCTTCTTTTGCTGATCACTGTTTCATCAAAAATTTCTGCATCAGCTAAATAATCAACTAAAGGTTTACCGGTAACTGTTATTGCTTTTGGATCCAACAGATCTTTTAGTTCTTTAAGTAGAGCAAGTAGACCTCCTGCTCTGAAAAAATCTTCCATCAAATGAGTTCCAGCAGGTTGCAAGTTAGCAAGAAGTGGAACATTTGATCCGATTTTGTCGAAATCATCCAAAGTTAATTTAATTCCTAATCGCCCTGCAATTGCTAATAAATGAACAACCGCATTTGTGGAACCACCAATGCCGGCGAGAGTGACTATGGCGTTAATAAATGAACCCTTTGTCATCACATCACTTGGTTTGCGGTCATCTTTTATCATTTGCACAATTAATCTGCCAGTTTCTTGCGCGCTTTGTAACAATCTTGAATCAGGTGCAGGTGTTCCAGCAACTCCTGGAATTGTCATACCTAAAGCTTCAGCAACACAACCCATGGTGGAAGCAGTTCCCATGGTGTTGCAATGTCCACGGCTTCTAATCATTGATGATTCTGATTTGAGGAAATCTTCTTCACTCATTTTTCCGGCACGAAGTTCTTCACTGAATTTCCAGACATCTGTGCCGCAACCTAATGCTTTACCTTTATAAGTTCCTGTCAACATTGGTCCACCTGGCACCACAATTGCTGGTAAATCAACTGAAGCTGCTGCCATTAAGAGTGCAGGAATTGTTTTGTCGCAACCACCTAGTAAAACAACACCATCAATTGGATTTGCGCGAAGTAATTCTTCTGTTGCCATGGCAGACATGTTGCGCCATAACATTGCAGTTGGGCGAACTTGTGTTTCACCTAAAGAAACAGCTGGCATGTTTAAGGGAACACCACCTGCTTCCCAAATTCCGTTTTTTACATATTCCATTACTTCATTTAAATGAGAATTACAGGGAGCAAGATCTGAAGCTGTGTTTGCTATTGCAATATGAGGGCGACCATCAAAAGCGTTATTAGGTAGACCTCTTCTCATCCATGCACGATGGATGTAGGAGTCTCTATCTTTACCTTTGTACCAAGCATCACTTCGCATTAGAAGTTTTTACCTCACTATCGAGACAACTTGGTGTTTGGTCGTATTACTGCTCAATCTATATTGTTTGCATTATGAGAGCTTTCGTGGTTACTGCTCCACACACTTCGGGCGTGCAAGAAGTC
>JAEMSA010000058.1 GCA_016463095.1 Candidatus Nanopelagicales bacterium | reverse complement strand
TAGGTTTAGAAACTCACGTTGAATTATCAACTAATTCAAAAATGTTTTGTGGTTGTTCCACAGAATTTGGGGCTGAGCCAAATACTCAAACTTGCCCAACCTGTTTAGGTTTACCTGGATCTTTACCGGTAGCAAATGCCATCGGTATTGAGTCAACAATTCGAATTGGTTTAGCACTTAACTGCTCAATTGCTGCATATTCCAGATTTGCCAGAAAGAATTATTTTTATCCTGATATGCCTAAAGATTTTCAAACCAGTCAATATGACGAACCACTTTGTTCCAACGGTTACTTAGATGTTTTGGTTGACACCGAAGATGGAGCTAAACCTTTTAGAGTTGAAATTGAACGAGTACATTTAGAAGAAGATACGGGAAAATTAACTCACGCCGGTGGTGCGACTGGAAGAATTCATGGCGCAGATTATTCATTAGTTGATTACAACCGAGCAGGTATTCCCTTAGTAGAAATTGTTACCAAACCCGTTCCTGATACTGGAGAATATGCACCACTGGTGGCAAAAGCATATGTAACAGAATTAAGAGATTTATTGCGTGGTTTAAATGTTTCAGATGTGCGCATGGAAGAAGGATCCCTTCGCTGTGATGTAAACCTTTCACTCACCCCCAAAGGATCAAAAACTTGGGGAACTAGAACAGAAACTAAAAACGTTAACTCACTTCGAAGTGTGGAAAGAGCCATAAGAAGTGAAATTGAAAGACAATCACTTGAACTTGATAAAGGAAACAAGATTAAACAAGAAACCAGACATTTTCAAGAGGACACAGGTTCCACCAGAAGTGGAAGAAGTAAAGAAGTTGCCGAAGAATACAGATATTTTCCTGAACCAGATCTAGTACCAATCGCACCTGATAAAGCCTGGATTGAAAAACTTAAGAAAGATTTACCTGAACAACCTTCCATTAGAAGAACACGTTTAGCCAAAGAGTGGAACTTCACAGAGTTAGAAATGCGTGATGTGGCAACTTTAGGTGGAGTTGATTTAATTGCTGAAACTATTGCCCAAGGAGCATCGCCTGCATCAGCTCGTAAATGGTGGGCAGGAGAACTCTCTGGTCAAGCCAGTAAAGCTGGTGTGGAGTTAATTGATTTAAAAATTACTCCCTCAGATATTGCCCGAATTGATGCCTTAGTAAATGATGGCAAATTAACTGACAAACTTGCCCGTCAAGTTATTGAAGCTGTTTTAAATGGTGAAGGAAATCCTGACGAAGTCATCAAAAAAAGAAATCTTGCAGTTGTTTCAGATGACTCAGCATTGATCCCAGCAATCGAAGAAGCAATTGCCGCCAACCCCGATGCTGCTGCCAAGATTCGCGAAGGCAAAGTTCAAGTAGTTGGAGTAATAGTTGGAGCGGTTATGAAAACAACCGGGGGCAGTGCCGATGCGGCCAAAGTAAGAGAGCTAGTTCTTAAAACTTTAGGTCAGTAAGCAATATTTCTGCTATATAGATAGGGTTTAAATATGGCAAATAAACCTGGCGATATGAAACCTCGCAGTAAAGATGTAACTGAAGGTTTTGAACGCGCCCCAGCAAGATCAATGCTTCGCGCTGTGGGAATGAAAGATGAAGATTTTAAAAAACCACAAATTGGTATCGCCTCTTCTTGGAATGAAATCACTCCATGCAATATGTCTCTTCGACGTTTAGCAGAAAAAGCAAAAGCAGGAGTTTTTGCAGCAGGTGGTTTCCCAATGACCTTTAATACAATTTCTGTCTCCGATGGAATCTCCATGGGACATGAAGGAATGCGCGCATCTTTAGTTAGTAGAGAAATTATTGCCGACTCAGTTGAATGCGTTATGCATGCAGAAAGATTAGACGGATCAGTAACCTTGGCAGGTTGCGATAAATCATTGCCAGGAATGTTAATGGCTGCAGCCAGATTAGATTTAGCAAACGTTTTTGTTTATAACGGATCAATTATGCCAGGAAATTTAAATGGTAAAGATTTAACAATTCAAGATGTTTTTGAAGGTGTGGGAGCATGTGCTTTAGGAAAAATTACTGAATCTGAATTAGAAGAAATCGAACGAGCAGCCTGTCCAGGAGAAGGTGCATGTGGCGGAATGTTTACCGCTAACACCATGAGCTCAGTTGCAGAAGCTTTAGGAATGGCATTACCAGGAAGTGCCTCTGCACCAGCAGTTGATAGCAGAAGAGATGCGGATGCTTATGCGGCTGGCGAAGCTGTTGTTAATCTAATTCGTTTAGGAATAACTGCACGAGACATTATGACTAAAAAAGCATTTGAAAATGCGATCACAGTGGTCATGGCATTGGGTGGATCAACAAACGCAGTTCTACATTTACTAGCAATTGCTAATGAAGCAAACGTTGATTTAAACATTGATGATTACAACCGAATTGGAGATAAAACTCCTCACTTAGCTGATGTTAAACCTTTTGGTCGATATGTAATGAATGATCTAGATAAAATTGGTGGGGTACCAGTAGTTATGAAAGCCTTATTAGATGCAGGCCTAATTCATGGTGATGAATTAACTGTTACTGGAAAAACTGTTGCGGAGAACTTGAAAGAAATAAATCCACCAGATCCTGATGGAAAAATTATTCATGCGGTAAATAATCCAATACACAAAACTGGTGGTTTAGTAATCCTGAAAGGTTCTCTTGCTCCAGAAGGTGCGGTTATTAAAGCTGCTTCTATCGAATCTCCCATATTTGAAGGAACAGCAAAAGTGTTTGATGACGAAAAATTTGCCATGGATGCAGTAACCCATGGAAAAATTGTCAAAGGCGATGTCGTAGTTATTCGTTACGAAGGTCCAAAAGGTGGACCAGGTATGCGTGAAATGTTGGCAGTAACAGCAGCCATTAAAGGTGCTGGTTTAGGAAAAGATGTCATGTTGATTACCGATGGCAGATTTAGTGGAGCGACCGCAGGCTTTTGTATAGGACATGTTGCCCCTGAAGCAACAGATGGTGGCCCAATTGCTTTAGCTCAAACTGGAGACAAGATTCGTTTAGATCTTG
>JAEMSA010000057.1:1247-3038 GCA_016463095.1 Candidatus Nanopelagicales bacterium | reverse complement strand
TAGATCGCCCCGTGGGTCTGGTTTGAATTTCACCCTGCCCCTTGAATTAGGTGTTGCAGGTTTTGTTATCGCCGCTTTTGCAGTCTTTGTAATTGGTCTTGCTAAATCATCAGTTCCAGCAGCAGCCACAATGCCAGTGGGATTATTTGCTTTAGTTATCCCAGCAAAATTATCAGTCGGTGCGATATTGCCATTATTAATTCTGGGTGATGTGATGGCGTTATTGGCATTCAGAAAAGCTGGTCGAGGAGACATTGTTTACAAAATATTGCCTTCTGTGTTCGTGGGAATGTTCATTGGTTACTTCCTGTTATCGAAATCATCTTCCAAAGAAGTTGCTTATCTAATTGGTAGCATCCTGGTTTTTACAGCCATTTATGAAATTCGTAAAAGATTAAAGCATGACAAATTGGATGACTTAGAAAAGAGTAACTTAAAACAAAGATCTAAAATAACTGCTCAGTTAATGGGTGTGCTGGTCGGAATCATGACTATGACAGCTAATTCAGCGGGTCCGATTTTTTCACTGTATTTGCTCCAGCTGCAATTGCCTATGCAAACATTTGTGGGGACTAATAGTTGGTTGTTTTTCATCATCAATGTTTCTAAAATTCCTTTAAATGTTCAGTTAGGAATTATTACCACCCAAACCCTAGCCCTAGCATTATTGCTATCCCCGTTTGTAATTTTAGGTGGACTTTTTGGGCAAAGAATCATGAAACGCATCAATCAAAGAGCCTTTGAATACAGCGCACTAACTTCAACTTTAATTGCTGGCTTGCTGCTCTTTATTCCCAGATAAATCTTCAACTTCCATAACAACATTTTCTATTACTAACGCAATTTCTGCTAAGGAAACACTTCCCTGCCTAACCAGTACGGGTAATGGTGAAGTCAAATCAAGAATTGAAGATGGAGTGCTGGTGTTTAATTCACCACCATCTAAATAAACTGCTACCTCATTACCAAATTGTGCTTTGATTTCATCAATATTTTTACCCATAACTTGACCAACTTTGTTGGGACTTGTGGTGGCAAGTATTTCCAGATCTCCCATTATTTCATGAGCAACTGGGTGCAATGGCATTCTTACGGAAACAACATTAGGCACAATGCCTTTATTCCATAATAAGTTATTTAAACCTTTCAAAATAAGTGTTAAAGATCCGGGCCAGAAATGTAAGTATTTCAGTTTTGCCTCATCGGTGATCCCTGCACAAAATTTATTTATTAACCCAATATCGGCAACAAAAATTGTTAAGGGTGTTTTAGGTGTTTGGCCTTTAATGTTCCACAACAAATTAACAGCTGATTCATCCATTGCTCTTACGGCGAGGGCATAACTGGTGTCAGTGGGAAAAACTACTGCCCGACCAGCAGCAAGAGCTGCTTGGGCAGCTTTTAAACCATTTTCTCTGGGCGCTGAATGTGAAAGACTAAAAACTCTTGCAGCAACAAGCATTATGCAGTTTTATTTTTTTTAGTATTGTGTCCCGAAAGAGCTTTTTCATAAACATTTCTAAAACCATCTTTAGACCAAGCACTTCTACCCACAAATAGTCCATCGCAACTAGCAAGAGCACCTAACTCTTTAGCGTTTTGAAGATTTACAGAACCACCATAAAGTAACGGGAAATTTTTAACGTTCAATTCTAAGTCTTTCAAAACAGACTTAATTGCTAAGAATGATTTTTCTACGTAACTGCTTTCAGCAGGTGTCCCGTTTTCTCCAATAGACCAAACAGGCTCATAAGCTATTAAGGCTTTTTTAATATTTAGATCTTTCAAAAC
>JAEMSA010000057.1:0-1147 GCA_016463095.1 Candidatus Nanopelagicales bacterium | reverse complement strand
GGTAGCACAAAGAATTGGGTATTTTTTTGAGTTTTTGCTAAGAGCGCAGCAATTTCAACAATTTCTTCATGCAATTCTAAACTTAGTTGTTGTTTAGTATTCGTTCCAAAATAAAACATATTTTTATCCTAGTATCGCTAAAGTAACGCAAATATTGGGAACTAGATTGCCTTGCCCGATTTGTCAAAGAATGTGATGTTTTCGGATTCAATTGTGGTCCAAACCGTGCCTACTGCGTCTCGACCTACTGAATGAGACACTCGAGCTTTAACTAATAAACTGCCCACCGCTAGATCAAGCAAATATTGTCCACCCGCACCAATTGATTTATGGGTAACTTTTGCTTGCACTGCACCTTTAATTTCAGTTGTGGAAACACTAATTCCTTCAGCTCTTACTCCGAATGTGTCAGCACTTGCTGCTTTGCCACCTAATTCAATAGTTTGAGAAAACAATGGTGAAGTTACTTTGGAACCTGAAACACTAATAAATTCTGGTGACACAAAATTCATACCCGGATTTCCCAGGAACCAACCAGCGAATTGGCTGTTTGGTTTATCATAAATTTCTTTAGGTGTATCGCATTGGGTGATAACGCCGTCTTGCATCAAAGCAATTTGATCTGCCAAAGTCATTGCCTCTGTTTGATCATGTGTTACATAAACAATGGTTTGTTGTAAGCGACCAAATAGTTCTTTCATGCTTCGCTTTAATTCTAATTTAGAAGTTAAATCAATGTTAGTAATCGGCTCATCAAATAAAATTATTCTAGGTTGACGAGCTACTTCTCGACCTACCGCAATTTTTTGACGAGTTCCGTTATCTAGTTCTTCTACTTGACGTTTTAATACATCTTGCAAATCAAGAATTTCGGCAACTTCGTCAATCCGCTTATCCATTTCGGCTTTGCTAAGTTTTTCAGACAACAAAGGCAATTCTAAGTTTTTTCTAACACTGGTACCACGATAAATTACTGGGTATTGGAAAACCATGCCAATGTTTCTTCTTCTAGTTGGCACATCGGTTACATCGTGTTCGCCAAAGAAGATTCGTCCTTGCGTTGGGCTTTCTAATCCGGCAATCATTCTCATCAAAGTTGTTTTGCCACAACCAGATGGGCCAAGTAAAACTGTTACTGAAGATTTAG
>JAEMSA010000026.1 GCA_016463095.1 Candidatus Nanopelagicales bacterium | reverse complement strand
TTTTCCATCTGATTGCACATTCATTAATGCTTCAACATCTTTAGGTTTTTCACTCAAAATCAAACTTGCAACTTTGTCACCTAATTTGATGAAGTCATCAGTTTTAGCAACGAAGTCTGTTTCGCAATTAACTTCAACGAAAGCACCATCTGTCTTATTACTTACTATTCCTGAAACAATTCCTGCAGATGCATTTCTTCCTTCGCGCTTACCTACGTCTTTGGCACCTTTAACTCTTAAGAGTTCAATGGCTGCATTGAAATCGCCATTGGTTTCATCCAAGGCTTTCTTGCAATCCATCATGCCTGAACCGGTTTTTTCGCGTAACTTCTTTACATCTTCTGCAGAGTAATTTGACATTTACTTTTCGTTTCCTATTCGCGTTTTAGTTAGTTACTTTTCTTCAGGTGTTGTTGCAGCTACTGCTTCAACTACGGCTTCTGTGTTTCCTGCTAATAATTCTTTTTCCCAGTCAGCTAAAGGTTCAGCAATAACTCCTGCTGCATCAGCATTCTTTGCAGATCTAAGTTGCAAACCTTCTGCAACTGCATCAGCAATAACTCTTGTTAATAAAGAAATTGATCTGATGGCATCATCGTTTCCTGGAATTGGGAAGTTAACTTCATCTGGATCACAATTTGTGTCAAGAATTGCTACAACCGGAATTCCCAGTTTACGAGCTTCATCAACAGCAATTTGTTCTTTCTTGGTGTCAATTATCCACAGCACATTAGGAACTTTGGTCATATCGCGAATACCACTTAGCACTGAATCTAATTTGTCTTTTTCACGACGCATCATTAAAAGTTCTTTTTTGGTATAACCAGAACTAGTGTCATCAAAATTGATTACTTCAAGTTCTTTTAATCTTTGAATTCTTTTTTGGATTGTTCCAAAGTTGGTGAGCATTCCGCCTAGCCAACGTTGGGTAACAAAAGGCATTCCCACTCTTTTTGCTTGTTCGTGAATTGCTTCGTGTGCTTGACGTTTTGTTCCAACAAACATGATGGAACCTCCGCGAGCAACGGTGTCTTTAATGAATTCATAAGCCTGATCGATGAAAGCTAATGATTGAGTTAGATCTATTACATAAATGCCATTGCGTTCGGTCAAGATGAAACGTTTCATCTTTGGATTCCAACGACGGGTTTGATGCCCGAAGTGAACACCTGACTCAAGCAATTGGCGCATTGTTACTACGGCCATGAACATATCCTTGTTCTGTTTATTTAGTTTTAACTAAATAAACCATTTGGTTGTTTTGAATTAATCAATTTGATTAATTCACCTGACATCCGCTCATTTGCATTAGCGCTACAAAAATTCTGTAGACCGTGCCCGCAAGTGGTCTGGGGTGAATTTCTTCCAGCTACCGGATGTGCGAAGTCACCTGAATTTTTAGGTTCGGGTGCTAGAAAGAAATATTACTTACGTGCAACTCTGCCCATTTCGCTTGCCCCTCAAAATCTTCCACAGCCCTGCCTTGTACACAGTTAAACAGTGAGAATCACAACCCGAAGGATGATTTTCTGAAGAATGTCTATATGCCCTTCTTTCTACTGCTTGCCTCCCTGATTTTGATTCCTCCTATTCCTGGTGCACCACAGGTTAAAGATTTTGATTTACCGATCAATACTTTCTCCCGTGGTCATCGAGGAGTGGATTATCTTTCAACTTTTAACTCCCCAGTGATGGCAGCAGCTGATGGGGTGATCACCCATGCTGGACTAATTGCAAATCGTTGGACAATCACTGTTACCCACAACAACTTGAGAACAACTTATGAACCGGTAAAACCAATAATAATTTTTGGAGAATTTGTGAAGCAAGGACAAATTATTGGATATTTACAACAAACTGGATCGCACTGTTTTCCTGAAAGTTGTTTGCATTTTGGACTCAAAGAAGGAAAGGCTTACTTAATTCCCAGTATTAAGAATAATAGAAATTATCCTCGATTATTACCGTTGTATTCCTAAGCTCTGGGATGCGCGTTAGCAAAAACTTCTCTTAGTCTTTCTATGGTCACATGTGTATATTTTTGGGTTGTAGCAAGAGATGAATGACCTAATAATTCCTGCACGATTCTTAAATCAGCTCCCCCTTCCAACATATGAGTCGCCGCACTGTGTCTTAAATCGTGGGGTGAAATGTCTGGAGCACCTTCAACTCTCAAAATTGCGCTTGTCACAATTCTTCTAACTTGCCTGGTATCTAATCTTTTACCTCTGGAGCCAACGAACAATGCGTCACCAGATTTTTCATTAATAAATTCAGGTCTTGATTCATCAAGGTAGCTTCGAAGTGCCTCTTTAGCAGGTTGGCCAAATGGAACAACTCTTTCTTTATTTCCTTTACCAATTACTCTCATAGTGCAGCGAGTAAAATCTAGATCTTTAATATCGAGTCCAGTTAATTCCCCAACTCTTATGCCTGATGAATAAAGCACTTCTAATATTGCGTGATCGCGCATACGTAAAGCCATTGAGTTTTCTTCGTCTTCCAAGTTTGCAGCGGTTTGCATCAAAGCTGTTGCTTGTTTTTGACCTAACACTTTAGGCAAAGTCTTATTTACTTTGGGAGAAATTAGCCTGATAGCTGGGTCTGAATCAATTAATCCTTTTTGAAACGCCCAAGTACTAAAAACTCTGGCAGTACTACTGCGCCTAGAAATTGTTGAATTGGAGGATCCTTTTTCTTTCTGATTTGCTAACCAGAGTCTGAAAGTATTGAGTTCTAGCTCTGTAAGTTTCTTTAACCCCTGACTTGAGGCAAATTGTAAAAATAGTTCCAAATCAGTTCGATACGTTCGAACTGTATTGCTACTTCTATTTTTTTCAACAGCAAGATATTTGACAAAATCTTCTACAATAGGTGCAAACCAATCGTTTGAATTTGTCATGATTCAATATTCTCACATCTTGAACAAATTACCTTTCTAAACTTGCCCCTAGCGGGATTTGTCCGAGGGGCAAAATCAATTCCAAAACCTGTTGCAAGTTTGTCACTGATTCAGCTTCACGATTTCTAATTAATTCATTTGTTCCCACGCTTGATTTGGAATTAATTGAGCCAGGCACAGCGAGTACTAATTTTTGCATTCTTAAGGCATGACGGGCAGTTGAAAGAGCGCCTGATATCTCACCAGCCTCAATTACCAAGGTGGATTTAGACAAAGCGGCAATGATGCGATTTCTATCAAGGAAATAATTCTTGGCAGGATTTCTACCCGGTGGATATTCACTTACCATTAAGCCAGCTTTATTTATCTTTTCAAAAAGAAGGGCATTATTTGAGGGATATAGTTTATGCAAACCGTTTGCTTGCACACAAATAGTATTTCCCTTTGCATTGAGTGCCCCATGATGACTTGCAGTGTCTACACCAATTGCGCCACCAGAAACAATATTAAACCCCATAGAGGCTAAATCAAATGAAAATTCGCCAGCAATGCTGTTGCCATAAACTGAAGATTTTCTCGTTCCCACAATTGAAACGCTTTCGTTTAGTAATAGATCAGCATTCCCCTTAGTAAATATTCCTAGGGGCATATTAAATCCCAAGTCGTGGAAACACTGAGGCCAGTTTGGGTCAATTGGGCAGATATAATTTATGGAATATTTTAATAGAATTTTTTGCAGATCTTGTACATCTATCAAACTGCTTAATCTGGTCTTTCTTCTTTTTTCAATTGCATTTCTAGGGCTATTTCTCTCCAGCAAATTTAGGGTCTCAATTGCTCCATATTTTTTTAGTGAATTAAATATGTTTACATCACAAATATCTGAAATCCAACTTAAGACTAGATAGGCATCATTTTCTGTTATTACATTCTTTATTTTGTTCATTAGTCAATAATGGCTAATTTGAATTACATAAAGATCATTTATTACTAAATTTGTGTATAACCTTCGATTGTGGATAAGTTTTAGGCCCGGAAATTTCTGAAAACTTTTAAGAGTAGGAAATGGGTGACTTCATGTCACTTTATTTCTTAGCGGCCTTCTAATACCGGTCTAGCGTGATTAACGGGTTTACCATCTTTGATCGATTTTTGTCTCGCAGCAATTCCTGATAAAGCTTCTAATACAACTCTGTTGGCAAGTAAAGATGTTATTTCTGCGTGATCGTAGGCAGGTGCAACTTCCACCACGTCCATTCCGACAACTGGCAATTCGATAGCAATTTTTCTAACAGCATCAAGTAATTGTCTAGAAGTTAGACCACCTGGTTCAGGAGTTCCAGTACCTGGAGCTGAACCTGGGTCTACTACATCAATATCAACGCTTAAGAAAATGCCATCAACATCTTTGATTGCATTTTTCATAACCTCATCCATGATCACTTCAAAGCCCCGAGAAACTATTTCGCTCATTTCATATGATCGCATTTCTTGTTTTGCCATCCACGCCAAAATATCTGCAGGTGGCCAATAACCTCTTAAACCAATTTGAAAAAATTTATTTCCTTTAACAGCACCTGATTCAATTAATTTGCGCATTGGTTGACCATGGCCTACTAAGGATCCAAAAGTAATTTCTCCGGTGTCAGCATGTGCATCGAAATGTAAAATTGCAATTTTTCCCCAACCAACAGCTTTTGCAACACCTGTGGCATTTGGCCAAGTAACGGTGTGATCTCCACCAAGAATTACCGGGATTGCCCCAGACTTTGCAACTTTTTCAACAACAACTTCTAATGCTGCACATGATTTATTAATATCCCCTGAAAACATTTCCACATCCCCGGCATCTTTAACAACAATGTCTTTTAATCCATCCATTCGAGTTGCTAAATGTGGACGGGAACCATCATGAGGTAAATAATCTGTGCCTCTAATAGCTGAAGGACCAAGTCTGGCCCCAGATCGATAACTGGTTCCACCATCAAAAGGTGCACCAATAATTACAACATCTGCATCTTTATAAGTGCTAACTTCATCAACATCACATTCCGGAATTCCTAAGAATGTGATGTTTGGGCCAAACATTGAGCCGTAGCGCATTAGTTTTGTGGGAAACCTAAATTGATTCCACCGTGACTTGGATCAAGCCATCTGGAAGTTATGACTTTTCCTCTGGTATAAAAATGCACACCTTCTGTGCCATGTGCATGGGAATCCCCAAACAAAGAGTTCTTCCATCCGCCAAATGAATAGTATGCAACCGGAACTGGAATTGGCACGTTTATTCCCACCATTCCTACTTCGATTTCATTTTGGAATCTTCGAGCAGCTCCACCATCGTTAGTAAAGATTGCTGTTCCATTTCCATAAGGATGATCGTTAACAATTTTTAAGGCTTCTTCATAAGTTTTGACTCTAACCACACTTAAAACTGGTCCAAATATTTCATCTGTGTAAATAGTCATATTGATTTTCACATTGTCAAATAAAGTTGGTCCTAGCCAAAAACCTTCTTTTGCACCATCTGCTTGAACGTTTCGACCATCAACAACAGCTGTTGCCCCTGCTTTTATACCGGCCTCAACATAAGAGGCAACTTTGTCTCGGTGTTGTTTAGTAACTAATGGACCCATATCAGAATTCTTGGTGCCATCACCAGTAACAAGTTTGCCCATACGATCAACAATTCTTTTAATTAATTCATCAGCAACTGGTTCAACGGCCACCACAACAGAAATTGCCATGCAGCGCTCTCCTGCAGAACCAAAGCCAGCGTTAATTGCAGCATCAGCAGTTAATTCAAGATCTGCATCAGGCAAAACAACCATATGATTTTTTGCTCCACCTAGTGCTTGAACTCGTTTACCGTTTTTTGTTCCTGTTTCATAAACATATTTGGCGATTGGAGTTGAGCCAACAAATGAAATAGCTTTAACTTTTGGGTGTTCTAAGATTCGATCCACAGCAACTTTGTCACCGTTAAGGACAGTAAATACTCCATCAGGTAATCCTGCTTCTTTCCAAAGTTTTGCTAACCAAATTGCTGCGCTGGGATCTTTTTCACTTGGCTTCAATATAAAAGTATTTCCTGCAGCAATAGCTACTGGGAAAAACCACATTGGTACCATGGCGGGAAAATTAAAAGGAGTAATTCCTGCAACTACTCCAACAGGTTGTCTTATGGAATAAACATCAACACCGTTACTTACGCCTTCACTAAATCCGCCCTTTAATAAGTGTGGGATTCCACAAGCAAATTCAACAACTTCTTGTCCCCTAGTTACTTCACCTAACGCATCAGATAAAACTTTGCCGTGTTCACTGGTAATAATTGCTGCTAATTCTTCTTTTTTGTTATTTAATAATTCTCTAAATTTAAAAACAATTTGGGAACGTTTAGTTAAAGAGGTATCTCGCCACATCGGAAATGCTTTAGCAGCAGATTCAACTGCTTCATCAATGGTGGCAATATCAGCAAGATCAACTTCACCAGTTTTTAAGCCTGTAGCAGGATTAAAAACATCACTTTTTCGATCGGCTTTACCAGTCCAACTTGAACCGTTTATCCAATGAGTGATGTGATTAGTCATTCTCTTTATCCCCTTTGATGTTGCTTAATTAAAACTTATCGTGGTGTTAAGAGTAATCAGGAGTCAAAACCTAGGCCAAGCCAGTCAAGCAGTTTTAGCCATAAATTTCTTTTTCCACCATTGTGATCGGCCTTATCGATAGACCAGCGAGTTAAAGCAATCACCCATGACTTAAATGGTTCTGGAGGAAAAGGTAACGGTTTGGTTCTGACCATGGAAAGCTTTGTTCTCTCGCTTTTTCGACCATAAACCAAATCCAACAAAGTTAAAGCTGCAAATCTTGAAGAACCAACACCAAGACCGGTGAAACCTGCAACGTAAGCAACTTTGCCGCGCAATGAAGTTCCCCAAAAGGGAGTAAATCTGGAACAAGTATCAATTGCTCCGCCCCATTTATGAGAGAAACCAATTCCTCGCAAACTTGGAAAAGTTCGATACAAATGTTCTGCCAACATGACAAAAGATTCATCTGATTGTTCGTATTCTTTTATGACTTCGTTGCCGTAATGATAAATCGCGTCGTATCCGCCCCATAACATTCTTCCATCTTTTGTCATACGAAAATAATGAAATTGGTTGAAAGCATCACTGCAACCAAAAGGTTCATTCCAACCAATTGATTGTTTTTGTTCTTCAGTTAAAGGTTCAGTTACTAATACATAGTCATAAACCGGTGCGATCATTCGATTTACTTTAGGAATCAATGATGGGAAAGCCCCTGTTGCCAAAATGCATCGTCTGGCTTTGATACTTCCCATTGCAGTTTTTAGTTTTATCCCATTAACACTTTGGTCAAGTTCTAGAACTGGTGAATTCTCATAAATTTCTACTTCAAGCTTCAACGCAACTTTTCTTAATCCCCAAGCAAGTTTGGCAGGATTTACTAAAGCACAATCAGCATCAAGCATCGCACCTTTATAAAGAGGTGATTTAACATATTTAGAAAATTCTTGAGCATCAAAGAAAGTAAAATCTTCACCATATTTTTTTGCCGTTGCAGTCATTTCTTTTAATTCATCAGCATGCTCTTGAGTTATGGCCACATCAAACTCGCCAAACCATTCAAAGTCTGCATCAATACTGTGTTCTTTTATGAATTCTTCAATTTCATCCAAGTTTTCATGACCCAAAGCAACTAATTGAGTTAACTCATGTTCCCATCTACCAAAACCATTAGGAAACCCGTGAGTTAATGAAGCTGAAACAAAACCGCCGTTTCGACCTGCTGCCCCATCACCAATTCTTTGAGAATCGATTAATACAACATCTAAATTAGGTTGATGAATTTTGGCATTAATTGCTGTCCATAAACCGGTGAAGCCACCACCGACAATTACTAAACCTGTAGAAATATCCTTTGCCAAACCAGGTGCAGCCGTTGGGCGTGATTTCGAATCTAACCAAAAAGATCTTGGTTTAGCTTTTGCGATTGCTTCTTTCGCTTCTTGGGATGTGACTCGACCATAGGGAAAGTCATTACCCACGAATGCGACTGCAGTTGCAGTCATTTAAAAACACCTCGAAAAATAGTTGGGGTAAGCCAAATACCGAATTTGGTATTTAACTTTTCTTTTACGATTTGGTTTCGTATTTACTTACGAAATAAATCGGTGATTACGGACCGCCAACGGCAACTAGGCCGTGCTATGCGTCCGGCTCTCACCCCTAACTAACTAGATAACCAAGTGCATCAAGCACTAGTAAGACTATAGACCCGACTACTCAAGTTAAGTCAAGTTGAAACCACAAGTCTCACAAAAATAAATAAACGAGTTGATCTATAAGCCGGGTTCTGTCCTCATTGCTGAGGGACAATCATCCATCTTGCATATGCATTGCTACATATGTCATGCGATCTACCTGTGAACTCGAACGAGCAGTTCTCAAACATTCACTCCATTGCAATTGCTTGCAACTTCTTGATCTTGCTCAAAAGTGGGGTTTGCATAGCCACTGCAATCACTTGCAATGCTGGTGGTCTCTTACACCACCGTTTCACTCCTTACCAAAATTTCTTTTGGCGGTTTACTCTCTGTTGCACTATTCCCGCGGGTCGCCCCGGGTGGAAGTTATCCACCACTTTGCTCTGTAGAGCCCGGACTTTCCTCTGCATAAATTGCTTCATACAGCGATTGCCCGACCAACTCGTTTAATACTTCAATTGTAGAACTAAGGCATACTATTTAGTAATTATGACTATGCCTCCAACCTCACTGTGGTGGGATTCCTTACCAAAACCTGTTCAAATCAGGCCATCATTAACAAAAGATATTGATGTTGATGTGGCAATTATCGGAGCTGGTTACACAGGTCTTTGGACTGCTTATTACTTATTGAAGAAATCTCCAAATATTAAAGTTGCAATTTTAGAATCAAATGTTGCAGGATTTGGAGCAAGTGGTCGAAATGGTGGTTGGTGCTCATCACTATTCCCAGTTGAATTAGAAAAACTATCTCAGCAGTCCAATAAAGAAAAAGCAATACGGATGCAACAAATTATGTTTGAAACAGTTGATGAAGTGGGCAATGTAATTAAAAATGAAAATATTGATGCTGAATGGCAAAAAGGTGGAAGTTATTCAATCGCAAGAGATGAAATCCAATTAAATCGAGCAATTGATCAAGCAAACCACTTCAAAGAGTGGGGATTTAGCGATTCTGATTTCACATTTTTAGATCAAAATTCTGCTCAATCTAGAATCAATGCCTCAAATATTTTAGGAACCACTTTTACTCCACATTGTGCAGCTATTAACCCAGCAAAACTAGTTAGATCTTTAGCAGAAATTGTGGAAGCTAATGGTGCTCAAATATTTGAAAATACAAAAGTCTTGAGTTTTTCAAAAAATGAAGTAAAAACTACTTCAGCAAATGTTAATACTAAATATATTGTTAATGCCACTGAGGGTTATCGTTCAGATCTGCCAGGATTAAAGCGTTCCAGTATTCCTGTCTATTCCTTAATGATTGCGACAGAGCCATTGAGTGAAAAAATTTGGGATGAAGTTGGATTAAGAAATAGAGAAACTTTTGCAGACTATAGAAATGTAATTATTTATGGACAAAGAACCAAGGACAACAGATTTGCCTTTGGTGGCAGAGGTGCGCCTTATCATTTTGGTTCAAAAATTGATAACAAGTTCGATCAACACAAACCAACTCATCTTGAACTTTTTAGAACTTTAGCTGAACTTTTCCCAATTATTAAAGATGTCAAAGTAACGCACACTTGGGGTGGCCCTTTATCGATTGCCAGAGATTGGGCAGCCCATGCATCCCTCGATGCAAACACCGGAATTGCAAGTGCTGGAGGATATGTCGGTGATGGCGTTGGAACAGCAAATTTAGCAGGAAGAACTTTGTCAGATTTGATCCTAAATAAAGATTCAGAATTAGTTTCCATGCCATGGGTAAATCACAAATCTAAAAAATGGGAAATTGAACCTTTTAGATGGATTGGCGTCAACGGCACTCTGCAATTGGCAAAAATTGCTGACTTTGTGGAACAAAAATTTAAAACAGAAACTTTTGTGACAGGATTACTTAATAAACTTCGAGGTCATTGATTTAATTCAGCATCCAAAGCAATATTTAATAATGTGTCGGCTGCTAAATTATCTTCTCGAGGAACCCAGACATATTTAACTTGAGCTTGGGAAAATGCCTTTCTAGCTTTCTCAACAAGCCCTTTCATGTTTACATGTTTAATTTTCCAGTTACCACTCATTTGCTCAACTACTAATTTGCTATCCATTCGTACTTCGATTTGTGCATTTGGGTCTATTTCATGCGCAGCTTCAAGTGCTGCGACTAGTCCACTGTATTCGGCAACATTGTTGGTGGTAATTCCTAAAGTTTTACCTTCTTCAAATAACACTTCATTCGTTTGTGCGTCCTTCACTAAACAACCATAAGCGGCAGGACCAGGATTTCCCCTTGAACCACCATCTGCTTCAATAATTAATTTCAATTTCGTACCAATATGCAACGACAGTTTTCACAGCGAACTATTTCTTCAAGATCTGTTGAATTGATGTTATTTATTTCCAAAGGTGAAATTTGTATTTGACATGATTTACAAGTTCCATGACTAAAAAGTCCTGCTCCTATTCCGTGTTCTGATCTGATTTTTTCATAAAGCTTGAATAGTTCATTTTCAACTTTGCCAACAACACTCTGTCTCTCTGTTGCAAAAGTTGCTATTTCCTTATTTACCTTTTCAAAATCTGCTTTAATTGAAGTGTTCAGTACAGAAATTTCAGATTTAACTTGATTAAGAATATCTTGCAAACCTCGTTTTTTGTGTTCAAGGTCTTCTACTTTTTCTAGATATTCAATTTGCACTTCTTCAAGTTCTTTTTGCTTGCTTTCTAGGGTGCCGATTTCATGTTGAATTTGAGTCAAATCTTTAGCACTTGTCTGACTTGACGACATTCTTTCTTTATCTTTTTGAACTCGCTTTGAAATATTTTCAACATCAATTTCTGCTTTTGAAACTTCTTTTTTTGTTTCTGTTATTTGCGAATCATTTTCTACAATTGAGGCCTCGATAGAAGGAACCCTGGCTGTTAATTCTGTAATTTTCATTAATTGTGGGTGATTCTTTTTCTGATAATCTAATTTGGAAACACTTTGATCAATTGAATTTAGATCAAGTAATAATCTTTGGGATTCAACCGTAGCTTTCATTAAATTGAGCCTAAACTAAAATTCCAAGGATCAGTTGAAATCTCTGAAATAAAAATTTTTGCATCAAACTTCTTCAATAACAAATCACTTTCTAATTGCTGTTTA
>JAEMSA010000056.1 GCA_016463095.1 Candidatus Nanopelagicales bacterium | reverse complement strand
CACCAAGTTTTCGATGCTTAAATTTAGTGCGGTTCTATTACTAATTACATTTGTCTCACCGGTGCCAATAACAACAGCAGCTACATCAAGCACTCTTTCATTTCAGGCTGAGGTTTGGGCGGATAACTGGTTTGCTCTCTATGTAAACGGCAAGAAAGTTGGCGAGGATTCTGTACCTATAACTACTGAGAAATCTTTTAATAGTAGCAAAATAAAATTCACCGCTGCTTATCCTTTTACAATCGGAATCATTGCAAAGGATTACACTGAAAACTCTTCCGGCCTTGAATATATTGGCACCAGTCGACAACAAATTGGTGATGGTGGAATTATTGTTCAGATTCGAGAAATATCTTCCGGAAAAGTTGTGGGTTACACTTCAAAAGATTGGAAAGTCTTAGTTGTAAATAAAGCTCCAGTGAATGCGGATTGTGTTAAGTCAAAAAATCCAACTACTGATTGCAGATATATCAATACAGCAATTCCAAATGGGTGGGCTACAACCGCCTACAAAGACTCAACTTGGAAATCCGCTAGTGAATATTCTAAAGCGGCAGTTGGTGTGAAAGAGGGATATTTTGATTACACCTGGACATCAGGATCATCAATTGTCTGGTCAACCAACTTAAAGTTGGATAACACAATTCTCTTAAGAAAAGTTATCACCTCACAGCGTTGAGATAAACATAATCAGCCGAAATCTGAACTAATTTACTGGAGAGTCGTCCTATAAGCCGGATTAAGAAACTATTTTAAATTTTTTGCCAGCATTTGATGAGGTATATATATCTGAGCCAACAGTTACTAGCATTAGCTGATCACTAGCACTAAGGATTCCGGTCACCCCTTTAAATGTGCTCAGCTTTGTCCAAGTTTTACCAGAATTCGTTGACTTATAGAGCGCACTTCCACTCAAAGCGTAGAGACCTGAATTACGCCATTCGATTTGAGAAAATTTTAAAGCGTTTTTAATTTTAGTCGTTGATTTAAATGCGTTCTTGGTAAGTAGTAATTCAGAATTATTAATAGCGATAGCCATTGCTGGCATGTTGGGTGAAACTGCTATGTCTGTGAAAATGTTAGTACCTAGAGATCTCCATGACTTTCCAGAATCAGCTGAGTACATTAAATTTCCAGTTTGTGAATCTGCGCCATAGAGATCACTTCCAGCCCCTTCTAAAGAATGAAAATCCACCTTTCCAATTAATGAGACAGTTTTCCAAGTTGAACCACCGTCAAGTGATTTTACAAGACCAATAGGGTTTGGCATTTTAGAACCTTGGGATGGGTGTCCACTTGCAACCAAAATTTTACCTAAATTTGTAAATCCCATAACATCAAACTTATCTTTTCCAACTAACTTCATTTCGCTCTTGCCAACTAGCTCAAAAAGACCCTCGTGAGTTAAAACAAGTACTTTTTTCTCCACAACTTTTATGTGATGGATATGTGAGACTGAATCTAAAGTTGACGCACTTGCATTATTAGTAAACCCTAAAAGGATAACAATTGCAACAAAGAGTGCCGATCGCTTATTCTTTTTGATTACCATATGTACAGAAAACTTTACCAGTTGCGACTTTTAAAGAAAAACTCTCAATCAAATTGTGATAGAAGGCACACAATTACACACAGCCACTACCCATTAAGCAAACTATAGATTTTCCATAGATAAGGAATAAAAGGAAAAGTCGCCCTGTAAGCCGGATATACCAGTAGTCAAACTATTTCTTACATTTATCTAACTTTTGGCAAATTCCATCCTTGTTTAATTGAAAGTGAGCGAAATAAAACAATCACTAATCCGGCAATTAAGGCAACTGCTGCATTGGACAGTGCGGTTGATTCTAGAAAGATATACACAACTGCACCTAATGAGCAGGAGGTTCCAATAGTTTCGCGATGTAACAAGATTGGTTCTACCTGACAAAGCACATCGCGAAGCAATCCCCCAGCAACGGCTGTTAAAACTCCTAAAATCAAAGCTGCATAACTTGGAGCACCATTATCAAGTGAATATTGCACACCAGAAACTGTTGCAACTGCTAAACCTAAAGAGTCTAATGCTAATACAACTTTTCCAACTGGTTTCCTAATTTTAAGTGCAATAGTTATGCCAACAGCGATCAAGATAGACAAGAAGTACCAAGGTTCTTGCAGCCAGATTGGGCGCTCACCAAGAAACAAGTTACGAAGTGTTCCACCAGTTAACGATGCGACAGAGGCAATCAATAAAATTCCGGCGTAATCCATCCGACGATCAGCTGCGATTCGAGCACCAACCAAGGCAAAGGCGAAGGTTGCGATTAAGTCCAAGATGGTAATCATGGGTTAAATGTATATGGAAATTATCAAGATCGATTAGTTGACCCGCTTCCCAATATTCAAGTGAATTGAAATAAATGATCTGCTAGAAAGAAGCTTTTTTGGTGAGAAAATAGATTTGATTCAAAGTTCCCCTAAGTATCTAGTAGCCTCATATCCATGTCTGAGTCATTTGATTGCGTCATTTTGGGTGGTGGGCATAACGGTTTGACCAGTGCTGCGTATTTAGCAAAAGCAAATAAGTCAGTACTTGTTTTAGAAGCCTTAGAAGACACAGGTGGCGCTGCAGTTTCTGTTAAACCTTTCAAAGGTCTTGATGCCAATCTTTCTCGTTACTCCTATCTTGTTTCCCTATTACCCCAACAAATAATTGATGACTTAGATCTCAAACTTAATTTAATTTCAAGAACAATTGGTTCCTACACCCCTGTAAACATCGATGGCACAGAAACGGGATTGCTTGTTGAAAGAACTTGGGGTGAAAGAACTAAAGAATCCTTCAAATCTGTAACCGGATCAATGGAGGAATTTGATACCTGGAGTGATTTCTATTCTCGGATCGAAAAAGCAGCTCAAGTAATTGCTCCCACCTTGCTTAATCCCCTAATTAGTCAAGAAGACCTAAAACAGCTGGTAATTGAAACAACTGATCAAGAAACCTACGACTGGCTATTTACTATTCCAATTACTGAAACGATCGAGAAACTTTTCAAAAATGACGTTGTTCGAGGTGTGGTTTTAAC
>JAEMSA010000055.1 GCA_016463095.1 Candidatus Nanopelagicales bacterium | reverse complement strand
ATTGAATCTTGTGGTCCTGCCACAGCCAACACATAACCATCTTTTCGGGAAACTTCTGTTCCAAACACAGGTGGCTCATTGGGATTTGCGGCACCATCAAATTTTTCTTGGGGCATGTAATAAATACCAGCGAAACCGTGTTGAGATCCATCTTCTGCTTGGTAATTCATATACAAGGCTGCAGTTACCCCAGCTTGAGATAGTTGTTTAGCCCAATCACCTGTCATTGGTTCCAAAGTTATTTTACTGGCAATATTTTTGGGGACTTTCATTTCATAAGGAATTGGTTCAAATGAGATCTTTGTGGTGTTAAAAATACAAGCTGTTAAGAGAAATGCTAAAGAAATAATTGATAACCTAAATAATTTTTTCATTCTGCCTTCCTAATAGCAGGACAAGTTATATTTTTTGATGGAACTATTCCATCAACTAAATAGTTTTCTATTTCGTTATCAATACATTTGGAACCGCGCATGTAAGCTGTATGCCCATCCCCTTCATAAGTTAATAACACACTTGTTACCAGTTGGGAACTCAAACCAACTGCCCACTTATACGGTGTTGCAGGATCATATTTTGTTCCCACCACCACGATTGGTGCTGCAGTTTGGGCTACAAATTTGTTAATTGGGTTGGGATCTTTAACCGGCCAAATAGAGCAGGAAAGATTTCCCCAAGCAAGATAATCTCCAAACACAGGTGCATCTTTAATCCAAGTTTTGGCATATTCACGAACTTGTTCTTCTGTACTTGTTGATGGTTCATCAAAACAATTAATTGCATAAATTGCTTCCGTAGCATTAGTGGCATAGGTTCCGTCATCGTTTCGTTCATTAAATAAATCATTTATCGAAAGTAGATCTGTGCCATCACCTTTAAATGCTGTGGCTAAAGATTGGCGCATATATGACCACCATTCATCGCTATACAAAAATCCGGCAACTGCATAAACACCCATAGCTTGGGTAAGAAGTCGATCTGGATCTTCGGTTTTCAATGGTTTGGCATCAAGGGAATCAAGAAATTCTCTTATCTCTTGAACTCCACCGTCTCCTCTTTTAGTTAAAGGACAATCATCATATTGAGGGCAATCTTCTACGAATCTTTTTAAAGCAGTGTCTAGTCCAACTGCTTGATCAAAAGATTGTTCTTCGCCACTCAAACTTGGATCAACTGCGCCATCAAGTACTAAGCGTCCAACTTTGTCGGGAAAAATTTCTGCATACATTCCACCTAAATAAGTACCATAAGAAGCACCGAGGAAATTAAGTTTTTCATCCCCAACTAATTCACGAATTATGTCCATGTCTCGGGCAGCTTCTTGAGTTCCAACGTGAGCAATCAAATTATTGGCAATACTTTCACAACTGTTAGCCAAATTAATAGAAATCTCCAAAGAAGCTTTTAACTCTTGCTCATTGTCAGGAGTACCGTCAAAAGCAATAAATTCATCCACTTCTTGATCTGTTAAACAATCAAGCGGGGTTGATTGAGCTACCCCGCGAGGATCAAAACCAACAATGTCGAAAGAGTCCATTAAACGTTTACCAAAAGCATCTTCTGCATAAGTTACATAATCTGTTCCAGATCCACCAGGACCACCTGGATTAATTAATAGGGAACCAACTTTATTTGCTGATTGTTTTGCAGAAAGCTTTTTTAATGCAAGTGTTAACGATGCATCTCCCGGGTTTTGATAATCGATAGGGACATATATTTCTGCACACTGAAATTTTTTGTCATCCTTACAATCTTTCCACACTAATTCTTGAGAATAATATGATTCAAGACTCGTAAAATTTTTTGCTATAGAATCATCTTTTGCTGAATCATTCGAGGTTGCACAACTTGATAACAGTAATGTCCAAATTGTGACAATTGGAATTATTTTTTTCATCTTAATTTAAAGTGTATCTAAAGAGATAAAACTATGCCCGAGCTAGTTGCACAGTAAGGGATTCCAAAACCAAAAGTGGTGCTGCTTCACTATTAAGCATTCGTCTGGTTGCTTCAACCGAATCAAGCCTTTTAATTGTTGAATTAATACTGGATGAATCAGCAAATCTTTGAATTGAGCCTTTCATTTCTGAGTGAAATAGTTCTATATCAGCACCGGTTTGTAAAACCAGCACATCTCTATAAAAGGCAGCTAATTCTTGAAGTGTTAAATCAAGTCGATCTCTAGTAATTCTTTTATACCTTTTCTTTTGGCCTTCTTCTAATTCTTTTTTAGCACTTGAAGCAAGTCTTTCCACTTTTCTCTTGGTAACACCTTCTGCCCCTTCGCCATAGGCGCGAAGCAAATTATTTAATTCCTTTTCATCCATTTCATCAGTAGCAATATCAGCATCTTCAGTGGCGGCATCAACCAATCTTTGTGCTGCCGCAAAACATGAAGGTAAATCTTTTAATTCAAAAGGGACTTGTAAAACTAAACTTCTTCGTTCTCTTACTTGTTCATCTGTTGCTAAAAGTTTTGCTCTTCCCACATGACCAAGGGAGGCGTGAGCGGCAAAATGTGCCATTGCTTTATCGATACCGTCTCGTTTAATTAATAATTCAGCAATAGCATCAGCTGGTGGTGTTCTCAAAGAAACTATGCGACAACGAGATCTGATGGTAATTAACACATCTTTACTGGATGGTGCACACAGAATCCACATAGTTAATTTTGCTGGCTCTTCAATTGCTTTTAACAAAGCATTTCCAGCTTCTGTGGTTAGTCGATCTGCGTCTTCTAAAATAATGATGTTCCACTGACTTAAACTTGGCATAAGTGCTGCTTCTCTAACTAAACTTTTTGTGTCATCAATTCCATAACTCAAACCTTGCGGTGCAACAACGTGCACATCAGGATGGGTTCCATTTTTAACAGAAATACAGGAAACACATTTACCGCAACCATTTTCTTCGCATTGCAAAGTTGCTGCAAAAAGTCTGGCCGCAGTAGATCTACCACTTCCCGGTGGTCCAGTTAATAACCATGCTTGGGAAAAACCTGGCATTACTTTTCCAGTTAATGCTTCTTTTGAATCTTGGGCAGCTTGTTGTAAAGCTTTGACACTAAATTCTTGTCCGATTAATTCTTGCCACATAAT
>JAEMSA010000054.1 GCA_016463095.1 Candidatus Nanopelagicales bacterium | reverse complement strand
CTGTAGGAACAGACAGAAATGAAATTGATTTTACAAAGCTAAATGAAATAACTGAAAAAATAGCTAAATTAAATCCCTCTCACATTGTGAATTGTGGGGCTTATACCCAGGTAGATAAAGCTGAAGAAGAAATAGAATTAGCTAATTTAATTAACGCTCAAGCAGTTGGCGTTATTGCAAAATATGCCCACGAAAAACAATTACCCTTCGTACATATTTCAACTGATTACGTATTTGATGGAACAGAAATTAATCCTTACCAAGAAGATCATGAAGTTAACCCACAATCTGTTTACGGTAAATCTAAAGCCCAAGGAGAAAAAGAAACACTAGAAAAAAACCCTCTGGCATATATTTTAAGAACCGCTTGGGTTTATGGAGCATATGGTAATAATTTCCCCAAAACCATTGCAAAGAAATTGATGAATAATGAGTCAGTAAATATTGTTAATGACCAAATCGGGGCACCAACTTGGACTTTAGATTTAGCTCTAGCAATAGTTGAAATTTTAGAAAAAAAATCAAAACCTGGTATTTATCATGTTACAAATAGTGAAAGTTGTTCTTGGTTTGAATTTGCAAGAGAAATTGCCAAGACATTAAATCTTGACGAAAATCTAGTCAAACCAACTGATTCAAAATCTTTTGTCAGACCAGCTGTTAGACCAAAGTTCTCTGTGCTTTCAAATAAGAAATGGCAGAGTGCCGGTTTAACCCCACTTAGATCATGGAAAGATGCTTGGGAAAAAGCTGCACCTACAGTTTTAGTTAAGCTTTAAGGCGTGGGGCTACTACTTGTACTAGGTGAAACTGAAGGACTAACCGTTGGAGTAGGCGGAATAACAATGGTTGTTCCAGGTGGCACACCAACAGTGATAGTAATAAGTGCTCCTCCACTTGATTTAGTACCAGGTTTCGGAGCTTGAGCCAAAATACTTCCAATTTGTTCGTTCACAACTTGTTGCAAGATTTGAACTTGGAATCCAAGATTAGCTAAATCGGCTCTGGCTTGTGCCTCACTTAAACCCACAACCTGGGGAACAATTTTTAGTCCACTTGAAATTGATAAGGAAACTTCAGTTCCAGCACTAACAGCTGATCCTGCCGCAGGATCTGAACTAATTATGACCCCTTTGTCACTATCACTTTCCACTTCAATTACAGGGCCAAGCTTCAAACCTTTATCACTTAATATTCTTCGCGCATCCTCCACCGACAATAAACCAATTAGTTTAGGAACTACCACTTTAGATTTTCCAGCACTTACGACCACATCTACTGACTTACCTGAAACTATTGAATTTCCGGCTTGCGGAGTTTGATTGATAATTGTGTCAATTGGTCTTTCCGAATTTTCAGGGGAAACTTCACCTAAAACTAATCCTTCTTCAATAAGTAAAACAGTTGCCTTCTCAATAGTTAAACCATCAAGAGAAGGAACAGTAATTCGATCCCCAGAACTTAAACCAAATATTTGGGTAGCTAACCAAACAGTCAGTCCACCAACGAATAATCCAGCAATTGCCAACATAACCAAAACAGAATTACCACGGGGTTTGGTTCTGGGGTATTTGGTGTTTGGACTCATTTTTTTAGGTTTCGGGGCAACACTTGCTTCAGTTGGGATTCCTTGTAAAACTCTTTCAACATCTGATTGGAAATCCTCTGCGGTTTGGTAACGATCATCAGGTGATTTGGCAAGTGCATGTAATACAACTGTATCTATCACATCTGGTATTTGAGAATCCAGTGTTGAAGGGGCTGGGGCATATTCAGAGACATGTTGATACGCGACTGATACTGGTGAATCCCCACTAAATGGTGGCTCCCCTGTTAATAACTCATAAAGTAAAACTCCAGCCGAATAAAGATCACTTCTAGCATCAACACTTTCACCCCTTGCTTGTTCGGGGGATAAGTAATGTGCAGTTCCTAAAACAGTGCTGCCACCTGTCATTGTTGCTTTAGTGTCAGCTAAGGCTCGCGCAATTCCAAAATCCATAACTTTTATGTCACCATTTTTGGTGATCATAACGTTGGCCGGTTTTATGTCTCTATGAATAATTCCGTGAGCATGTGAGTAGGCAAGTGCATCTAGAACGCCAACAGAAATTCTTAAAGCACGTTCTGTTTGTAATTTTCTACCACTTTTAACAATGTCTCTTAAAGTTGTGCCATTTACATATTCCATAACAATGTAGGGAACATTTGTGGCACTTCTACCTTCACCTTCAATTTCTTCACCAGTGTCATAAACTGCAACAATTGTGGGGTGATTTAGTGAAGCAGCAGCTTGAGCTTCTCTTCTAAATCTTGCAATAAAAGCAGGGTCTCTTGCTAAATCATCTCTAAGAATTTTGATAGCAACAGTTCGATTAAGTCTGGTATCAACAGCTTCGAAAACTTCAGCCATGCCACCGCGACCAATTAGATCGCCTAATTCGTATCTGTTAGCAAGTTTTCTATTGTCGTTCAAGTTAATATCTCCACAGGTTTAGTTTAGTCAGAATAGTCATTTATTGCGGCTTAATTGAACTGACAACATCAGAACAGAAAGAATAGGAATAATCCTTTGAACAAAGAGCCCTTTGATCAAGTCTTCTGACAATAAATCTTGCTTCAGTTAATGAATTAGCTGTAATTCCTTTTAATAATATTTCTTGGTCATTTCGAGTTAGTACCACAACTCCAAGATTAAAACTTTGCACAGGTCTTGAAAAAGAAATTGGTCCAAGTGAAGAGTTAACCCCTTGAAAGATGGCTAAATTATCTCCCAAGTTGCTCACGTAAAACTGTTTGGAAATCCAATTAGTACCAGCCCACGAAATCAAAAACGCCAACAAGGCTGAAATGAAAACATGGTAAAACTTTCTTAACCAAGTCACAGATTTTAAAGCCGGAAATTCTGAGGTAATAAACGGGTGAATATCTATGGGAAACTCTAAACCGGGCAGTTTAATTCTATTTCTTGGTTCAGCAGCTGCACCAAGTACAATGATTTTGTTTTCATATTTTTCATTCTGAATTTCAGCAACAATTACTGTTATATTATCCGGGCCACCATTTTCTAAAGATTTTTCAATTAGAGCTGAAACGGCTCCTAC
>JAEMSA010000025.1 GCA_016463095.1 Candidatus Nanopelagicales bacterium | reverse complement strand
CCGGACCAAGTGTTTTATTTACTATCGGGCGAGGAATATCTTTTGGAAGAAAAGCAGCTTTAGTTAACGTTGCAGGAAACTCTGTGGGCATGTTGACAGGTTCACTAGGTGTGGCAATTGGAATTGGCACTTTTGTCCAAAATTCTGAAATTGCATACGCATTAGTAGGAGTACTTGGTGGTGGTTACTTAATTTATTTAGGTTTAGATACTGTTAAAACCAGAAAAGATGTTGCCCAAGCTTTAATTACTAAATCTGATCCAAAACCAATGGGGCAACTATTTCGACAAGGTTTTGTGGTGGGTTTCTTAAATCCCAAATCTCTAGTTTTCTTTGCCGCAGTATTACCTCAATTTGTTGATCGAAGCCAAGGCCAAGTAATTTTGCAAATGATTTTTCTGGCCATGATCTTTTTTGTGATCGCCGTACTAAGTGATGGCACCTGGGGGATAGTCGCAGGAACCGCCCGACATTGGTTAGCTGGAACACCAACTCGAATCGAAAAGATAAGTGGAGCAGGAGGCTTAATCATCATCGTTTTAGGAATAAGCGTCATCATTTCTGCCCTTAACCGTTAACTTAAACTTGGGCGAGTCTTACTCACCCCATCAGCAAATTTCCTCTAGCGTTATTTCATACCTTCTATACAACTGAAATAACGTGTGAGGAAGTGGTTTAGTGTCAGCTGCTCGCAGAGCCGAACCAAACATTCGCACCTACGTGCTCGACACCTCCGTATTACTTTCAGATCCAAAAGCGATGTATCGCTTTGCTGAACATGAAGTAGTTATTCCTTTAATAGTTGTTGCCGAATTAGAAGCTAAAAGAACTCATCCTGAATTAGGATTTTTTGCCAGAGCTGCACTTCGTCAATTAGACGAAATGAGAGTTGAACATGGTCGCCTAGATCAACCCATGAAAGTAAATGATGATGGTGGCGAATTAAGTGTTGATATGTCACATGCAGATCCTTCCCTTTTACCAACCGCATTCTTGCCCCTTGATAATGACGGCAAAATTCTTGCTTGCGCCAAACTTTTGTCAACTCAAGGTGCAAATGTTTATGTAGTAAGTAAAGACTTACCGATGCGTGTTAAAGCATCAGCACTTGGTTTATCAGCTGAGGAATACCGCGCAGAATTTGTTACCTCCACTGGATGGACCGGAATTTCTGAAATCAATTTAGAAGATAGCGAAGTAGATGATCTTTACTCCACTGGACTTATTGATCATGATTTAGCCAGAGAGTTACCTTGTCACACTGGTTTAATTCTTACCTCCTCTAAGGGAAGTGCTTTAGGCAGAATCACCAATGATAAAAGAATAAAACTTGTTAGAGGAGACATTGACGCATTTGGAATTCATGGGCGAAGTGCCGAACAACGATTAGCACTTGATTTATTACTTGATGAAGAAATAGGAATTGTTTCACTTGGTGGTAGAGCTGGAACTGGAAAAAGTGCGTTGGCATTGTGCGCAGGTTTAGAACATGTTTTGGAAAGAAATAATCACCGAAAAGTTATGGTGTTTAGACCACTGTATGCAGTGGGTGGACAAGATTTAGGATATTTGCCAGGTTCAGAAGGTGAAAAAATGAGTCCATGGGCTCAAGCAGTATTTGACACACTCGGTGCTGTGACAAGCCAAGAAGTAATTACAGAAGTTATTGCCAGAAATCTAATTGAAGTTTTACCTTTAACACATATTCGTGGACGTTCTTTGCATGATGCTTATGTAATTGTGGATGAGGCACAAAGTTTAGAAAGAAACGTTTTATTAACAGTGCTTTCCAGAATCGGTAAAGGTTCTCGAGTTGTGTTAACTCATGATGTTGCGCAAAGAGATAACTTAAGAGTTGGACGACACGATGGTGTGGCAGCTGTGGTGGAAAAACTTAAAGGACATCCACTATTTGCCCACATTACTTTAACTAGATCTGAAAGATCACCTATCGCAGCTCTTGTTACTGAATTACTAGAAGATCAACCAGTTTAATTTCAGCCTGAATCAGGTCCCACCGGAATAGTTTTTCCTAAAGATCTGGTGGTGGAATCAAAGAAATTATTTCCTTTATCATCAACCACCACAAAAGCAGGAAAATCTTTAATCTCAATTTTCCAAACAGCTTCCATTCCTAATTCTTCAAAATCCAACACTTCAACTTTGGTAATACATTCTTGGGCCAGTAATGCTGCTGGTCCACCAATAGAACCTAAATAAAAACCACCATTTGTTTGGCAAGCATTGGTGACAACTTGGCTTCTGTTTCCTTTCGCAAGCATGATCATTGAGCCACCTGCTTTTTGGAAACGATCAACGTAGGAATCCATGCGACCAGCAGTAGTTGGCCCGAATGAACCAGAGGCCATGCCAGTTGGAGTTTTAGCTGGACCTGCGTAATAAACAGCATGATTTTTCAAATACTCGGGCATTGGTTTGCCTTCATCAAGCATTTGATTAATTTTGGCGTGCGCTAAATCTCGGGCCACAATCATTGACCCGGTTAAAGAAACTCTTGCTTTAACTGGCAGTTTGGTTAGTTGAGCTAACACTGCTTTCATCGGTTGATTCAAATCAATTTTTGTCATGTCATCGTTTAGATGAGTATCAATTACTTCGGGTAAAAATTGTGCTGGTTCAGTTTCTAGTTGTTCTAAGAAAACCCCATCTTTGTTAATTTTGGCTAAAATTTGTCTATCAGCAGCACAAGAAACCGCTATGGAAACCGGTAAAGATGCACCATGTCGGGGAAGTCTTATAACTCGAACATCATGACAGAAATATTTTCCACCAAATTGGGCACCGATCCCAAATTTCTGACTCATCTCCAACACATGTTGTTCCATTGCTAAATCTCTAAACCCATGACCATCAATTGTGCCTTGAACAGGCAAAGTATCAAGAGATCTGGTTGAAGCAAGCTTGGCAACTTTTAATGAATATTCAGCACTTGGTCCACCAATAACAATTGCTAAATGATACGGAGGACAAGCTGCTGTGCCAAGTAAACGAAGTTTTTCATCTAAGAATTCATCTAATTTTTGGGAATTAAGCAAAGCTTTTGTTTCTTGAAACATTAAAGATTTATTAGCTGAACCTCCACCTTTAGCCATGAACATGAATGAATATTCCATTTCATGTCCTGGTTTAGTATCAGCATAAATTTCAATTTGGGCAGGAAGATTTGTGCCAGTATTTTTTTCTTCCCACATGGAAAGTGGGGCAAGTTGGGAATAACGTAAATTCATTTTTTGGAAGGCATTAAAAATTCCTTCAGATATTACTTTTTCGTCATGAGAATTAGTTATGACATTAGCTCCACGTTTTCCGGTGATAATTACAGTTCCGGTGTCTTGACACATTGGTAATACGCCACCAGCAGAAATGTTGGCATTCTTTAATAAATCAAGGGCCACAAAACGATCATTATTACTTGCTTCTGGGTCATCTAAAATCTTTTTCAATTGTTTTAAATGACTAGTTCTTAATAAATGTTGAGTGTCATGCAGTGCTTCAAAAGTTAACTTCTTAATGGCCTCTGGTTCAATTACTAAGAATTCTTTGTTACCAAGTTTTTCAACCTTGAAACCAGAATCAGAAATTTTTCTATATTGGGTGGAATCTTCACCTAGTGGAAGAAGTTCGGTGTATTTGAACTCAGCCATGATGAATTTTCCTTTCTGACAGCACCTTTTCACCTCTTAGCCTATTCACAAGATGTGAGAACGTGAGATATCGGTAACAATGGTGTTCATGAGTGAGAAAAAACCAAGATCGGCACAGTCAGTTTCAGACATGATCCGATCTTTAGGAGCTGTTGGGCTTTTGGTTGCTTTGCTGGCAACATTTGTGTGGTTAACCCGCACTGATTCAGAACAGGTATTAAGAGAAGTTGATTGGCAAGGAATTGCCATTGGTGCTCAAACCAGAACAGATCTTCCAACCCTTGGACCTGTTGGTTTAGATAAAACTTGGGTTGCCACTAGCGCTCGTTTAGAAATTGTGGGGGACAGTGAAGTTTGGCGAGTGGGAGTTGTTACTCCAACGACAGAATATGTCAGCGTAATTGTTTCAAAAAACGAAATAAAGAAACTTATTAAGACATATGTAAATATTGAAAGCGAAACTGAAACTACTAAAGTAATTGGATCTAAAACTTACACAGCTCTAGAAGATCAAGAGAACAGAGTTTTGTATATTTCTGAATCAGGAATCAACACTTTAATTTATTCAACTGCTAACTGGGATGAAATTACAAAATTTGTGGAGAACTTAAAAGTTCCCACTAAGTAGTTATTCCTCTTCGTCTTCTTCGTCGTCTTGAGTTAGTTCTTCTAATCTTTCTTGAGCATTATCTAAAATTGTTTGACACAAAGCTGCCAGCTCTTCGCCTTTTTCCCATAGTTTTAAAGTTTCCTCTAAAGCTAGGTTGCCTGATTCAAGTTGGGTAACAATTTCTTCTAGAGCAGTCCTTGCTTGCTCATAAGACATGTTTGCATCTTTTGCCATAGGTTAACTCTATTTCTTCTACTTAGTTACTTGTGCTTTGAGGGAATCTTTTTCAACACGAATATCAAGTAAATCACCAATTGTGGCATCACTAGATTTCCTGATCAGTTTGCCATCTTTACCTTGCACAATGGCAAATCCTCGAGCAAGTGTTCCCAGAGGAGAAAGAGTTCTCAATTGAGCTAAACGCGGCTTGAACCAAGATTGTTCATTGTTTACTTTGGAAATTATTAGTTCTCTTAAACCACTTTTGAGATCAAATAGTAGGTCTCTGTGAGTTTGAATGAATTCACTTGGTGAATTAAGTGCTGAGGTTTCCAATAATCTTTCCAGAGATACTTGTTCTCTTTCTATTCGATTACTAATTCTTTCTCTCATTGAGTCAATAAATCTATCTATTAAATCAATCTCATCTTCTAAATCAGGAACGATTTTTGTAGCAGCATCAGTTGGGGTTGATGCTCTTAAATCGGCAACATAATCAAGCAGAGGAGTGTCTTGTTCATGCCCAATGGCACTAACAACTGGAATCACGGATGCTGCAACTGCTCTGATTAGTAATTCATCTGAGAAGGGAAGCAGATCTTCAAATGAACCGCCACCACGAGTTATGACAATTACATCAACTTTCTTTTCCGCATTTAATTGCGACAAACTAGCTCTTACTTCGGCAGATGATTTAACTCCCTGCACAGCAACTTCGTGCACATCAAATTCAATTCCGGGCCAACGAAGTTTGGCATTTTCTATAACATCTTTCATAGCTGCACTTGCTCGGCCGCAAATTAAACCAACTTTTTTAGGTAAAAACGGAATTGGTTTTTTTCTCTCCGGAGCAAACAAACCCTCCGCAGCCAATTTTTGTTTTAATTTTTCTAACTGAATCATCAATTCACCTAAACCAACAGGTGAAATTGCTTTGCCCTTAATTATTAAGGAACCACGATTCATCCAAAATTCTGGTTTGCCATGAACTAGCACTCGTAATCCGCTAGTAATTTCAGTAGGAGAACTCTCAATTACCGATCTATTAAAAACAACATTAAGTGTGGCATCAGCAGAGACATCTCTTAAATCCATAAAGACCCAGTCAGAACCAGGCCTGATTTTCACAGAAGTTATTTGTCCTTCAATCCACACAGATGGAAGTTGAGTAACAATTTCTGATAAAGCCCTAGCCGCATCCTTAACTTGGATTGCATCTTCTGGTGATTGTCCCGTTGCCATAGGAAACAGCGTAGGTGCTCAAGATGCTTATGACAACGCGAACGCCTACGATAATTATCGTGACCACCACAACTGGAAAAGTACTTTTAGCAGCCCCCAGAGGATATTGCGCTGGCGTTGATCGTGCTGTTGTCACTGTTGAAAAAGCACTTGAAGTTCACGGTGCACCGGTTTATGTTAGAAAACAAATTGTGCATAACAAGCATGTGGTTGAAACATTAGAAAAACGTGGCGTAATTTTTGTTGAAGAATTAAGTGAAGTTCCAGAAGGTTCTTTAGTGGTATTTAGTGCACATGGAGTTTCTCCTGCAGTGCATGAGCAAGCTAAGGAAAGAAACCTTAAAACTATTGATGCCACCTGTCCTCTAGTGACCAAAGTTCACAACGAGGCAAAAAGATTTGCTAAAGACGGTTACAAAATTATTTTTATTGGCCACGAAGGACATGAAGAAGTTGAAGGAACAATGGGAGAAGTACCAGACAACATGGTGTTAATTGATGGACTAGATCAAGTTGAAAAACTTGAAGTCAAGGAAGGCGAAAAAATTGCCTGGTTATCTCAAACCACATTGTCTGTTGATGAAACTTTAGAAACAGTTCATGCGTTAAAGAAAAAACTTCCGCTTTTAATGGATCCGCCCTCTGACGATATTTGTTATGCCACCCAAAACCGGCAAGCAGCTGTAAAAAATATTGCACCTAAAGTAGACGTATTAATTGTGGTTGGTTCAAGTAACTCTTCCAATTCGGTAAGACTAGTTGACGTAGCTCTGGAAGCAGGAGTAAAAAAATCTTTTCGAGTTGATTCTGAAAGTGAATTAAAACATGAATGGTTTGAAGGCGCAAAGTCTGTCGGCTTAACTAGTGGAGCATCAGTTCCTGAAGAACTTGTTGATGGGGTACTTGCTTGGTTGAAAGTTAACGGTTATGGGGACGTAGAAGAAGTTGAAACAATTGAAGAACACATCACATTTTCGTTGCCAGTTGAAATCAGAAAAGATTTGAAAGCAGCAGGAAAAGCTTAAGCGCTTCTTCTTATTCTTCGCAAAGCAATAACAAAAGCAATCACGGTTGCACCCACTATCCAGGGTGCATTAAATGCCAAAGTGGTCAAAATCATGGCAACTTGTTTCAACATAAAAGATCCAGCTGAACCCAGTGTTAGTTGCCCCAAAATTAAAGTAACAATTAGATAGGCAACAGGACCAGCAATTACCGGATCCCAAGCGTTTCTCATATTTATTGTTGTAGCTAGATAAAGCAAAGTAATCGAATAAGCAAGACTAGTAATTATTCCGATACGACCAGTTACCAAAACATCAATCAAACCAACAATTAGGGGCAAGACAAGTATTAATACTGCGGCAGTTTTTGCTGACAGGGATGATTTCACCCCGGAGACTCTTTCGGAATTATCATCCCGAGCATTAGCTTTGGAAGTCAAATTTTCGGTAATAACTTGATTGGGAGAAGTACCTCTATAAAAACTTTCAACTTTCTTGGCAATTTCTTGAGAGTCAGCAAATTTATCTTCAATGTTCTTTTCCCGTCTTCTAGCCAAAGCTGGAAACGCTTTCTCACTTTGTGGTCCAGTTGCTCCCACTGCTCGATAAAAGCGGGGTTCTAATTCGCGACGGTTTTCTTCACTCACGCTTAAGACCTTAGCGAACTAATCCAGAATCTAACAGTGGAGCAGGCTTAAAGTTCACTAATTGTTCGTGTTTTTGTGGCAAACCCAGGATAAAAATTCTTTCATACCAAGCCCACATAACAAATAAGAAGTTGGTTAATCTTCCAGACCCTCAAGTTCCAAGCGCGCATTTTCTCCACTGAAACGAGATTTAGATAACCCGGTGGATACTTCTGCGGGTGCTTCTATTTGTTTAGTGGTGGGCACACCTTTTTGTGCCAAACGTTTAGCTTGCGAAACTGCTTGACGATCAAAGGAGGAAACAAAAGAGTTATAGCCATCCACTGCTTTACTTAAACCAGAACGCATAGTGTCAATATGTTCCACCAGTTTTACTAAGCGCTTCAACATTTCAGCACCCATGTTTCTGATTTCTTCGGCGTTGTTATTTAAATCTCTTTCACTCCACCCAAAAGAAATTGTTCTTAACAATCCCAACATGGTGGTAGGAGTTGCCGGTATCACATTTTTACCAAACGCTTTTTCTAATAAAAGACCATCAAAATCAAGGGCAGAGGTTAAAAGTGATTCAAACGGAAGAAACAAAATCACAAAATTAGGTGATTTTGCTGAAGTGGTTTGATATTCCTTGGCAGATAATTCATTAATTCTTTTACCTAAATCTTTAGCATGCTTATCAAGTAGTAAAGCTTTTTCAGCTTGATCATTTGTGCCCATGGCTTCAAAGAAAGCATCCCAGGGAAACTTGGCATCAATTAATACTTCGCCACCACCTGCTAACAAAATAGAAATATCGGGACGAGCTACCCCATCAACTCCTGCTCGAGAATCTTGTCTTTGAAAATGTGTGCCTTCCAGTAAACCTGCATGTTTAAGTAGTTGCTCTAATTGCATTTCACCGTATTGGCCACGAGTTTGACCTTTGCCCATTGCTGAAGCAATTTGTCTGGTGGCAACCTCTAAAGATTCGTTTCTCTCTCTAACTAATTCCATTTCTGTTTTCAACATTGATTCAGCCATACTGCGACGTCTATCAGCATCTTCAGATTTGGTCTTTAATTCCGAAAGTGCTTCTTGCACCGGTTTGAGCATTTGATCAATAGTGGAGGAGGCCAAAGAAGCTTTTTCTAGTGCACTATTTCTTTCTTCTAAAGACTGCACTTTGCCACTGAGTAAAACAGATCTTTGTCGACCAATAAACCAAGCAAAAGGTGTCGCAACCACAACACCAATCACAATTCCAAGAATTAATGACGAAGTTTGCATATATATAAGTCTGTATTAATGGGCAGACAATTTCATTTTGGCCACGCCCGTAAGATGGGGCATATGGCATTGTCAGTGGGCATCGTTGGCTTACCCAATGTTGGTAAATCAACCCTTTTCAATGCACTCACAAAAAACAATGTTTTAGCAGCTAATTACCCCTTTGCCACCATTGAACCAAACGTGGGAATCGTGGGTGTACCTGATGAAAGACTAAAAACTCTTGCCACAATTTTTGAATCAAAAGAATTATTACCAGCCTCGGTTTCATTTGTAGACATTGCAGGAATTGTTAAAGGTGCATCAGAAGGAGCAGGGTTAGGAAACAAGTTTTTAGCAAATATTCGCGAAACAGATGCGATCTGCCAAGTAATCAGAGTTTTTGTTGATCCAGACGTGGTACACGTTGATGGAAAAGTTTCACCTCTTGATGATATTGAAACAATTAATACTGAATTAATACTTGCTGATATTCAATCAATTGATAAAGCGATTCCTCGTTTACAAAAAGAAGCTCGCGGAAACAAAGAAAAGACCGCATTATTAGAAGAAGCAGAAAAAGCCCGAAAATTCCTGGATGAAGGCAAAACTGTTTTTGCGGCCAAACTTGATATGGAACTATTAAAAGAGTTGTTTCTATTGACCGCTAAACCATTTTTGTACGTTTTTAACGTTGATGAATCAGGTTTAGGTAATGAAGCACTACAAGCCCCTTTACAAAAATTGGTGGAACCTGCTGAGGCCATTTTTGTGAATGCAAAATTAGAAACAGATTTAGCTGAATTATCTGAGGAAGAAGCAAAAGAATTGTTGGAATCTGTTGGGCAAAGTGAATCAGGTTTAGCAAGACTGGCTAGAGTTGCCTTTGACACACTTGGATTACAGACTTATTTAACGGCCGGGCCAAAAGAAGCAAGAGCCTGGACAATTCATAAGGGAGACACCGCACCTATGGCTGCGGGTGTTATTCACACTGATTTCCAAAAAGGTTTCATTAAAGCAGAAATAGTTTCTTTTAAAGATCTAGTTGAAGCCGGTTCAATGGCAGAAGCAAAATCAAAAGGAAAAGTAAGAATGGAAGGAAAAGATTACGTCATGCAAGATGGTGACGTAGTTGAATTCAGGTTCAACGTCTAAAGGGATAAATGACAAACATTAAAACAAGAGATGACATTAGAAATTTAGCTATTATTGCCCACGTTGATCATGGCAAAACAACATTGGTTGATGCGATGTTATGGCAGTCAGGTGCTTTCCGAGCTAACCAAGACGTGAACGAACGAGTCATGGACTCAACAGATTTAGAAAGAGAAAAAGGCATCACAATTTTGGCAAAAAATACTGCCATTAATTACACAGATCCAGAACTTGCCCCAAATGGCGTAATCATCAACATCATTGACACACCAGGCCACGCTGATTTTGGTGGCGAAGTTGAACGCGGACTTGAAATGGTTGACGGTGTGGTTTTGTTAGTGGACGCAAGTGAAGGACCACTGCCACAAACAAGATTTGTGTTAAGAAAAGCTTTCCAAAAAAGATTGCCCGTAATTTTGGTAATTAATAAAACAGATCGATCAGATTCAAGAATAGATGCAGTAGTTAATGAAACATATGACCTATTTATTGATTTAGCTGACGATTCCATGGCACATGTTTTAGATTTCCCAATTATTTATGCTTCCGCTAGAGCTGGTAAAGCAAGCTTGACTAAACCTGGAGATGGCACAGTACCTGATTCAGAAAACTTAAGACCATTGTTTGAAACAATTCTTAAAACAGTGCCCGCACCAACTTATACAGAAGGTGCGCCACTGCAAGCCCACGTGACAAATCTTGATGCTTCTGCTTATCTTGGTCGCTTAGCTTTATGTCGGGTAAGAAATGGTTACATCAAAAAAGGTCAAACAGCTGCCTGGATGAAAACTAATGGCGAAGTAGTAAAAGTAAAAATTAGTGAATTGCTAATCACCCAAGCATTAGAACGAGTGCCAGTTGATCAAGCTGGTCCGGGAGATTTAATTGCAGTAGCAGGAATTGAAGAAATCACCATTGGTGAAACTTTGGCAGACCCAGATAATCCTGTTGCCTTGCCACTGATCACAGTTGATGAGCCAAGTATTTCTATGTTTATTGGAACTAACACTTCTCCTTTAGCAGGAAAATCAGGAACCAAAATGACTGCCCGTTTGTTAAAAAACAGACTTGATTCAGAACTAATCGGTAACGTTTCGTTAAGAGTTTTTGACACCGATCGCCCAGATACTTGGGAAGTTCAAGGTCGAGGTGAATTACAACTTGCAATTTTGGTTGAAATTATGCGTCGGGAAAGCTTTGAATTAACAGTAGGAAAACCACAAGTTGTGACCAAAACTATTGATGGCAAACTTTCTGAACCAGTTGAAAGATTAACAATTGATGTTCCGGAAGATTATGTGGGTGTGGTAACACAATTGTTAGGTTTAAGAAAAGGTCGCATGGAACAAATGACAAACCACGGCAGTGGTTGGGTCAGAATGGAATATTTGGTTCCAGCTCGAGGCCTGATTGGTTTTAGAACCGAATTCTTAACTGAAACTCGTGGAACCGGATTAATGCATCACGTCTTTGAACGTTACGAACCATGGCATGGTGAAGTTAAAACCAGAGCTAACGGATCATTAGTGGCAGACAGAGCAGGAGCAACAACTGCTTACGCAGCATTCTCAATCCAAGAACGAGGCTCACTATTTCTTGGTCCCGGAATTGAAGTTTACGAAGGCATGATTATTGGTGAGAACTCTCGTGCTGATGACATGGATGTAAACATCACCAAGGAAAAGAAACTAACAAACATGAGAGCATCTGGTTCTGATGACACAGTTCATTTAGTTCCAGCTCGTAATCTTTCTTTGGAACAAGCTCTGGAATTCTTAAGAGAAGACGAATGTGCCGAGGTAACACCGGCCACGGTGCGCATCCGTAAGGTTATTTTGAATGCTGGCGAGCGAAATCGT
>JAEMSA010000012.1:2565-39819 GCA_016463095.1 Candidatus Nanopelagicales bacterium | reverse complement strand
TCAACAATTCCAGCTTTCAAAAGATTTCCGAATTCACCGGTGGCTGCGTTATAGCCTTCACCAGTTTTCATTTCGGCAACTTTAGCGGTTACAACGTAACCTTCAGCTCCAGCGTTTTGAGCAATCCAACGCAATGGTTCAACACTTGCGATACGGATAATTTCAACACCGGCTGCTTCGTCACCAGTTTTGTTTAATTTATCTTTCAAAACTGTTACTGCTTGAGTTAATGCAGATCCACCACCAGCCACAATTCCTTCTTCAATTGCAGCACGTGTTGCAGATATTGCATCTTCTACACGAAACTTTGTTTCTTTCAATTCAACTTCAGTTGCGCCACCGACTTGAATAACAGCAACTCCACCTGAAATTTTTGCTAGGCGTTCTTGAAGTTTTTCTTTGTCCCATGATGAATCTGTGCGATCCATTTCGGCACGGATTTGAGCAACTCGAGCTTCAACAGCTTTTTTGTCGCCTGCTCCACCAATAATTGTGGTGTTGTCTTTGGTGACAACTACACGTTTGGCTTTACCTAATACTTCTAAACCAACTTGATCAAGTTTCAAACCAACTTCTGGTGAAACAACTTGAGCAGCAGTCAAAATTGCTAGATCTTCCAACATAGACTTGCGACGATCACCAAATGCTGGGGCTTTAACCGCAACTGAGGTGAAGGTGCCTTTAATTTTGTTGACGATCATGGCACTCAAAGCATCGCCTTCAACATCTTCAGCGATAACAATTAGTGGTTTGCCAGCTTGCACAACTTTTTCCATCAAAGGAAGTAGTTCATTAATTGAAGCAATTTTGTTTTGCACTAGCAACACAAAAACATCTTCCAAAACTGTTTCCATGCGTTCAGCATCGGTCACAAAATATGGGGAGATATAACCTTTATCAAATTGCATACCTTCGGTGTATTCCAGTGCTACATCCATAGTTGAAGATTCTTCAACAGTGATAACACCATCACGACCGACTTTGTCAAAAGCTTGTGCGATTAAATCACCAAGTTTTGGATCTTGCGCAGAAATTGTGGCAACTTGGGCAATTTCTTCTTTGCCGTTAACCGGTTTTGCTAAACGCTGCAATTCTTCGCTCACGGCTGAAACAGCTGCATCCATGCCTCGTTTAATTCCCATTGGGTTAGCACCTGCAGCAACTTGGCGTAAGCCTTCGTGCACCATTGCTTGAGCTAATACTGTTGCGGTGGTTGTACCGTCTCCTGCTACATCATTTGTTTTGGTGGCAACTTCTTTAACAAGTTGGGCACCTAAGTTTTCGAATGGGTCATCTAATTCAATTTCTTTAGCAATAGTGACACCGTCATTAGTGATTGTTGGTGCACCCCATTTTTTACCAATAACAACGTTGCGGCCCTTTGGTCCAAGTGTTACTCGAACGGTGTTGGCTAAAATGTCAACGCCATTTTCTAATTTGTGACGGGCTTCTTGATTGAAGTCCAGAATCTTTGCCATTTGTTTTTATTTCCTCTTCAGCTATTTAACTTTTATTTGCTCCGGAAAAGTTCTTTTCCGGAGCCTTAATATTTAGTGTTTCTTATTTGGAAACGATTGCAAGCACATCGCGTGCTGACAACAGCAAATAGTCTTTGCCGTCGTAGTTAACTTCAGTTCCGCCGTATTTGGAAAAAATTACGGTGTCGCCAGTTTTAATATCCATTGGAATACGCTTTTCGCCGTCTTCATCAAAACGACCTGGACCAACTGCCAAAACTTTTCCTTCTTGGGGTTTTTCTTTTGCAGTGTCAGGAATTACTAGGCCTGACGCAGTTTTTGTTTCAGCGTCTATTACTTCAACAAGGATTCGATCCTCGAGTGGTTTAATTTGGACCGCCACGGTCTACTCCCCTTCATGGGATTTTTTTATCGGAATGTTTTTCTCACCCAACTTTTTGAAAAAGTAGGGAAAGACTTAAGCCCTAACTTACCAAGGCCTTAGCACTCTCTCAAGTTGAGTGCCAGCAACTGCTTATTTATTGGGGAAATTAGGAGGCTTTGACCTGGGTGACGGGCAGGATCGGATCAACTTCGAAGCTGAGTTCACTGGGTTCAATTCCTGCACTAAATAAATGTGAGCCTAAAGCTGCCACCATGGCTCCGTTATCTGTACAAAGTCCTGGTCGAGGAATTCGCACGGTGATGCCAACTTTTTCTGCTTCACTTACTGCCAGGCTTCGCAATCTTGAATTAGCGGCAACTCCACCACCAATCACCACAGTGTTTATACCTGTTTGTTTAGCTGCTAACAAAGTTTTCTTTACCAACACTTCAACAACTGCTTCTTGAAAAGATGCGGCTACATCGGCTACCGGAATTGCTACCCCAGTTTTTTCCCACGCCTGCACCCATCTAGCAACAGCAGTTTTTAATCCTGAGAATGAAAAATCAAAAGTGTGATCGACCAGATCTTCTTTACTCATTAAACCTTTGGGGAAATCAATTTTTAAAGGATCACCGTCTTTGGCTGCTTTATCAATCCAGGGTCCACCAGGAAATGGTAAACCTAAAACTCTGGCTACTTTGTCAAATGCTTCTCCAGCTGCATCATCAAGAGTTTTTCCTAATGATTCGATTTGGTAAGTAATATTATTTACTTTCAATAAAGAAGAATGTCCACCACTTACTAGTAAAGCTAATACTGGTTCAGGAAGTTTGCCGTTTTCTAAAGTGTCTACTGCCACATGTGAAGCTAAATGATTTACTCCATAAACAGGTTTATTTAAGGCCACACCTAATGCTTTAGCAGTTGCAACACCAACCACTAATGCTCCTGTTAATCCGGGTCCACTGGTAACAGCGATTGCATCGAGTTGATTTAAATTAATTCCTGCGGCCAAAATAGATTTTTTTAAGGTTGGCAACATTGCTTCAACATGTGCCCGGGAAGCAACTTCGGGAACTACTCCACCAAATCTTGCTTGCTCTTCTACAGAGGAGGCCAAAGTGTCAGCAAGTAATTCTGTGCCTCTAACGATTCCTATTCCTGTTTCATCACAAGATGTTTCAATGCCAAGAACTAAAGGATTTGTCATTTGGTTCTCAAATCAAGTTGCATAATTACCGCATCAGTGCCATTGGGATAATAATTAGTTCTCTTGGCAATTTGTTCAAATCTTCGGGATAAATAAAGTGAAATAGCAGGTTTATTATCAGCCACCACTTCCAGAAATACTCGGTTTACTTTGTTTTCTTTAATTTTTTCTAGGAGTGCGTCCAGTAATTTCTTGCCGTAACCTTTTTTCTGATATTCAGGTTTAATCACCATGGTTTGAATATCGGCATCGACCCCGTTGAAGGCCACTCCCCCAAATCCCACAATTTCCTTTTTCTCATCAACCAAAGCTAAATAGTAACGATTTCGTTGCGTTAACTCTGACCAAAAAGTTGGCAATGTCCAGGCAGTGGCATTGAAAGCTGTTTTATCAATTTCATGAGCTTTGGCCACATGCCACCAAGAAAATTCCACCAAGTTTAATTTCATGAGCGTTCAGCCAAAGTTAAAGCATCTGGTTTTCTTAAATACAGTGGAATGGGAGGCAGTAATACTTGGTTAGGTAAGGCCACCGTTGATCCATCACCTTTAGCTGAATCTGTGGCAAAAGATTTAATTTCAATCCCTTTTTCTGTTCTGTTCATCGCCTCAATGGCTGCATTGGCAAGTGAAACTGGATTAAGGGGTTGATGAAGTAGTTGCACCCCTGTGTTTGTGACTTCTTCTAATTTAGAAACTCGTGGCGTACTAGTTCTTTTTATACCTTGATATTTTGTCCAATAAACTTCTTTACGACGAGCATCTGTTATCACAGTTACATCTTTGTTGGGATTTTGTTGTGCATATTCAAAAGCTATAGCGTCATGACTGCATACACCAAATACTGGAATATTTAATGCAAATCCAATACTTTGGGCACTTACTATTCCCACTCGCAAACCTGTGAATGGGCCTGGGCCGATGCCACAAACAATTCCACCTAATTCTTGTAACATTAAACCTGAATCTTTTACTACCTGATTGATTAAAGCTGCAGCAAACTCAGCATGACCAAGTCCGTCTTCTTTCATTGCCACAACTGGTGGTTTTCCAAATTGCAATAGTGCAACAGCAATTCTGTTTGTGGAAGTATCAATTGCTAATAAATTAGTTGGACCTTTCATGAAAGTCCTTCAAGAATTGCAGTAGTTGCGTTGATGGTGAATTCTCTTTTATTTTCATCTTCATCATTATGATCAATTGTTATCTGGATTGGCTCAGCAACTAAATCGTTCACTAAACCTTTACCCCATTCCACAACTAAAATTGCTGTTTCGATATCTGTGACTAGATCAAGCTGTGAAATTTCTGCCAAGGTACTCAATCTATAGGCATCAACATGAACAAGATTTGGGCCATCAGTTAAAGATTTATGTTCTCGGGCAATCACGAAAGTTGGGCTGGTGACATCACCTTTAATTTTTAAGGCACTTGCTAAACCTTGGGTGAAAGTAGTTTTACCTGCTCCCAGTTCGCCTGCTAATAAGACACAATCACCAGCTTTAAGTAAAGCGCCTAGTTTTTTTCCTAAGGCTTTAGTTTCCGCAGCATTAGAGGTGATGATATTTAAAGTCATGATGAGTTAAGTATTAAATTTCGTTTAGATATATGCGAGGAACTCTTGGTCCAAGTCTAGTAACTATTTCATAACCAATACTTTGTGAAGCTTGAGCCCATTCTTCAACATCTGGTTCATTTTTGGCAGGATCCCCAAACAAAATAACTTCATCTCCTGTTGAAAAATCTAGTTTTCCAATATCTATCACAAATTGATCCATGCACACTCTGCCAGCAACTTTGAACTTTTTACCATTAGCTACCACTGGTCCTTTGTTCCCGGCAATGCGAGGAATTCCATCTGCATAACCAAGTGGAATTAATGCAATCTTGGTATCAGCAGTTGTGACATATTCAGCACCATAAGAAATTCCGTGACCTGCGGGAACTTCTTTGACTAAAGTTGCAGTGGCTTTCAATGACATGGCTGGTGCTAAACCGTATTGACTAGCTTTGCCAACTTCACCACCCGGAGTTATTCCATAAACTGCGATCCCAGGTCGAACTAAATCAAAATGTGTGTGTGGCGCAGTTAAAGTGGCGGCACTATTAGCTGCATGTTTCATTAGGTTTTTAAAACCACGAGATTGAACAAATTTGAAACTTTCATCTAACACTTCTAATTGTTTGACAATGGTTTGACTACTTGGAGCATCAGCCAATGCAAAATGGGTCCACACCGCAACAACTTCTACCAAACCAGTCGCTGTGGCTTCTTCTAATACCTTTGTTAAGTCAGCCAAATCTTGAGGCATCACACCATTTCGTCCCAAACCTGTATCAACTTTGATGTGCACTTTGGCAGTTTTGCCAATTTTTTTGGCCGCAGCAATTATTTCAGAAGCAATATCTATTGAGGAAACTGAAACATCAATATCTAAATCAATGCACTCTTGCCAATTATCTTGTGGGGCACCCAACCAAGTTAATATTCTTCCTTTATCACCAGATTTTCTTAAAAGTATTGCTTCTTCTAAAAGTGCTGTACCCAACCAAGAAGCGCCACCTTGTCTGGCAGCTTTGGCTACCGGAATTAATCCGTGCCCATAAGCATCAGCTTTAACTACTGCCATAACTTCAGAATTTTTTGCCAAATTATGTAGTACTTTAACGTTTTCTCTTATTACCGCCAGATCAATATATGCGCCACGTAAATTGCTCATTATTTAATCATTTCAAATAAATCTAAGTTATTGTTTTTCAGCAATAACAAAAGCTGTTGCAATATTTCCATCATGAGATAGCGACAAATGCCAATGAGTTATTCCTTGGCGTTTAGATTCTTGTGCCACAGTTCCACTTAATTCCAAATAAGGTTTACCGCGTTCACCAATTAAAATTTCACAATCCTGCCAACTCAAACCTGCCGGAGCACCTAAAGCTTTTGCTACTGCTTCTTTTGCAGCAAAACGGGCAGCTAATGAAACAGCGTTTTCGCCTTTGCCACCGGGTGAATTTATTTCTTTTTCAGTAAACAACCTGGTATTTAATCCTGGGGTTCTAACCAATGATCCTTGAAAACGTGGGGTATCAACAACATCTATTCCTATGCCCAGAATCATGAGAAATTAATTCCTTCTATTCAACAGTTACCGATTTAGCCAGATTACGGGGTTGGTCAACATCATGACCTTTCAGTGTGGCCAGTGCGCAGGCAAATACTTGTAATGGAACAGTGGCAACCAATGGTTGGAGCAAACTACTTGTTTGTGGAATTCTGATGATGTGATCAGCGATATCTAAGACTGAGTCGTCACCTTCCTCCACAATTAAAATAGTTTTTGCACCCCTTGCCCTTACTTCTTGAATATTTGAAACTACTTTTTCGTGTAATTCTTTTTCTTCTCTTAAACTTGGCACAATAACTACTACTGGAATACCATCTTCAATTAACGCAATGGGACCATGTTTTAGCTCTCCAGCAGCAAATCCTTCCGCGTGCATGTAAGCCAGTTCCTTTAATTTCAAAGCACCTTCAAGTGCGATCGGGAAACCCACATGTCTGCCAATGAATAGCACGCTTTGGGCGTTGACATATTTTTTAGCTAATTCATTAACCGCATCTGTTGTATCTAAAACCACATCTATTTGGTGAGAAATGTTTGCTAATTCATTCATTACTTGCTTAATTTCTGCTGTTGGTTTATCAAGACGTAGCTCTGCAAAATACAAAGATAATAATTCAACTGCCACCACTTGGGTTAAGAATGCTTTAGTGGAAGCAACCGCAATTTCTGGTCCACCCCGGGTATATAAAACTGCATCTGATTCTCTAGGAATTGTGGCACCTTGAGTATTGCAAATCGCCAACACTCGGGCACCTTGCGATTTAGCATGGCGAATTGCCATCAGGGTGTCCATAGTTTCACCACTCTGAGAAATTGCCACAACAAGTGTGCGGTTATTTAAAATTGGATCACGGTATCTAAATTCACTGGCAAGCTCAACCTCGCAAGGAATTCTGGTCCAACGCTCCATCGCATATTTACCAATCATTCCTGAATGAAAGGCAGTTCCACAGGCAACAAAAATAATTTTTTCTATATTTGCTATTTCGCCAATCGAAAGTTTCATTTCTTCTAAAATCAATTTGCCATCTTCACCAATTCGACCAACAAGTGTTTCTGCTACCGCTTTTGGTTGTTCAAATATTTCTTTGAGCATGAACAAATCAAATCCACCTTTTTCGGCAGCTTGGGCGTCCCAATCAACAACGAATTCTTTTGTTACCGCAGGTTTGCCATCAAAATCAGTGATCGTTATTTTGTCGTGGCGAAGTTCAACTACTTGATCTTGACCAAGTTCAATAGCATTTTTTGTATGAGAAATAAAAGCTGCTACATCTGATGCTAAAAAGTTTTCTCCCACACCTCGACCCACCACTAGTGGTGAATTTCTTCTTGCCCCAATCACAACATCTGGTTGATGAGCATGAACTGCGACAAGGGTGAATGCACCCCTTAATCTGCGCACAACTCTTCGCATAGTTTCAGCTAAATCATTATTTGATTTTGGGTATTCAAAGTTAAGTAAATGTGCCACTACTTCGGTGTCTGTATCACTACTTAATTTCACACCAGCTTTTTGTAATTCTGCTCTTAATTCTGAAAAGTTTTCAATAATTCCGTTATGAATAACTGCAATTTCATTTGCAACATCTGTGTGCGGATGCGCATTGGCATCATTGGGAATTCCATGAGTTGCCCATCGAGTATGACCAATAGCGGTAGTGGATTCTGGCAGTGGATCATTTCCTAAAAGTGTTTCCAGATTAACTAATTTGCCAGCTTTTTTTCTAATATCTAATTTGTGGTTATTAACAACAGCCACACCTGCTGAGTCATATCCGCGATATTCAAGTCGACGCAATCCGTCCACCACCACGGTAAGGGCTTGCTTGTTTCCTACGTAGCCAACAATTCCACACATTGTGTTAACAGCCTACGCGAAAGAGTATTTGGCGTAGTGTTCAACTTGTGCTCATCCTCTTACCGCCCAGTGAAGGCAAGAACACTGTGCACAAGGGTAAACCGGTCTCGTTAACTTCACTTTCATTTGGCAAGGAACTCAATCCCACCAGAAAGAAAACACTTGCTGCACTGGGTCTTGCACTTGTCAAAGCCCCCAGTGCAAAAGCTATTGATGTTTATTCTGGGGTTTTATATCAAGCCTTGGATTACCATAATTTAAATTCCGCGGCCCAGAAACGGGCACAAAAATCTATAATAATTATTTCAGCATTATTTGGGGCACTTAAATTAACTGATTCAATTCCAACTTACAAACTTGATATGGCCAAATCATTACCCAAACTTGGATCATTAAATGCGCTGTGGAAACCAATTGTCACCAAAGCATTAGAAAACATCAAAACAGATTTAATTGTTGATTGTAGATCTTCAACATATCAAGGTGTGTGGACTCCTGATTTAAAGAAAACAGTAGCGATCAGGGTGTTTGCTGAGAAAGCTGGTAAACGAACTGTGGTGACACACATGTCCAAAAAAACCAGAGGAGATGTAACAAAGTTCTTAGTTATGCAAACCAAAAATCCTAAGACTGCTCAAGAATTACAAAAACTTGTTGCTAAAGCATTCAAATGTGAATTAGTTAAACCTGAAGGTAAAAAAAGTTGGTTGCTAGATGTGATTGTGAAAAGCTAGCAAGTTTTCTTAACAACACTTGCTAATGATTCGGCCACATCTTGGGCTTGTTTCATTGTTTCTGCTTCAACCATGACACGTATTAATGCTTCGGTACCACTGGAGCGAAGTAAGACTCTGCCCTTGTCACCTAAAGACTCTTCAGCTTTCTTTACCGCTTCAACTAATTGAGTGTTACCAATTTTTGTTTTATCAACATCTGGAATGTTGATTAATACTTGGGGAAACTTGTTTACAATTCCAGCTAATTCTTGCAAAGATTTCTGCGTTGTTGCAACTGCGTTCATTAGATGCAGTGCTGTTAACAAACCATCTCCAGTTGTGGAGTGATTTCTCATGATAATATGACCAGATTGTTCGCCACCTAAAACGTAATTCTTTGCTTCCATGGCTTCCAAAACATATCTGTCACCCACCGCTGTCTCAATCACATTAATTGCAGCTGTTTTCATGGCAATTTTAAAACCAAGATTTGCCATCACAGTGGAAACAACTGTGTCAGAAGTTAATTTTCCTGTTTGTTTAAAATCATGAGCAAGTAAGGCCAAAATATGATCACCGTCAATCACATTTCCTTGAGCATCAATTGCTAAACATCTATCAGCATCACCGTCGTGAGCAATTCCTAAATCACAATTGTTTTTCTTTACTGTTTCAATTAAAGATTCTAAATGAGTTGATCCACAATTATCATTTATGTTAATTCCATTTGGGGTGTTGTGAATAGCAATAACTTCGGCTCCTGCTCTGGAATAAAGATCGGGGGCAGCTTCACTTGCCGCACCATTAGCGCAATCAACAGCTATTTTTAATCCTTTTAATGAACCTATTTTTACTGTTTCTAAAAGGTGAGCCAAATATGCTTCGTAGGCATCTGCCATGTCTTTTACTCGACCAACTTCACTACCGGTTGGATGAGGTACTTTTGTTTCTAAGTTTTTTTCAATTTCGTCTTCAACCTCATTAGGTAATTTTTTACCATCTTTAGAAAAGAATTTGACACCGTTATCAGAAAACACGTTATGTGAAGCAGATAAAACTATACCTAAATCGGCACCATAATATTGAGTTAAATATGCAATTGCAGGAGTAGGCAATATTCCAACTTTTAAAACATCAACACCAACTGTTGCTAAACCTGCGATTAAAGCTGCTTCCAACATTTCACCAGATGCTCTTGGATCTCTGCCCACAACTGCTTTGGCTTTACCTTTGCCATGACGCTGAGCAATAACTAATGATGCAGATTTACCAAGGGAAAAAACTAATTCAGGAGTGAGATCTTTGTTGGCACTTCCTCGCACACCATCGGTGCCGAATAATCGGCCCATCTGATTAGCGTTTGCTGTATTGAGAGCGCTTACGAGCTTTCTTTAAGCCAGCTTTTTTACGTTCGATAACTCTTGGATCACGAGTTAAGAATCCTGCTTTTTTCAAAACTGGACGGTTAACATCTCTGTCAACAGCGTTTAATGCTCTAGCAATTCCTAAACGAAGTGCACCTGCTTGACCACTTGAACCGCCACCCACAATGTGAGCAATAACGTCATAGTTCTTTTCGATTCCCAAAACTTTAAATGGATCATTAACTAATTGTTGGTGCAATTTGTTTGGGAAATAAACTGCTAATTCTTTACCGTTAACAACAAATTTGCCGTTACCTGGCACGATACGAACGCGAGCAATAGCTTCTTTTCTTCGACCAGTTCCTGCACTTGGTGCTTGCACGCCAGTCTTAAGTGGGGCAAAAGTTTTTGATGATTCGCTGGTTACGTAGTTTTCTGATTCGCTCAAGATAGTTTCCTCTTAGTTTGCAATCTGCTTGATTTGTTTAATTTCATATGGCTGTGGATCTTGTGCAACATGTGGATGGTTTGCGTCTGCATAAACTTTAAGTTTCTTGATTAGTTGTCGACCAAGTTTGTTGTGGGGCAGCATGCCCTTAACTGCAATTTCGATTGCTCGTTGTGGATTTGTTTCTAATAATTTGTCATAACCAATTGCGGTTAAACCACCTGGAAAACCTGAGTAAGTAAAAGCTTTCTTTTGTTGACGCTTTGATCCTGAAAGTGAAACCTTGCCAGCATTGATAACGATTACAAAATCGCCTGTGTCAACGTGGGGTGCAAAAATTGCTTTGTGTTTACCGCGAAGAATGGTTGCTGCAACTGATGCAATACGTCCTAATGGAATGTCGTTAGCATCAATAACGTGCCAAGCGCGAGTTATCTCGTTGGCCTTGGGACTGAAAGTACGCACAGTTTTCTTTTCTTTTCTCTTTTGGGGCTTTTGTTTCTCAACTTGCTCGAAGTCCTAGATTACCCAACCCTTAATCGCTTCGTGGCATCGAGGGTATCGCCCCTGTTTGTGAGGAAAAATGCCTTTTAAGCGTCGTAGTTTTGGGCTAGTTTTTTGATGAATTCGGTGCGCATTTGTGATGCCACTGGTCCTGGAGCATTGAGTACTCGATCATCAATTTTAGAGATTGGTTGAATATCTCTAGTTGAGGAAGTTAAAAATGCTTCATCAACATCACGCAAAGCTGACATTGGTAGATCTACTTCTTTAACATCAAACCATTTAATAACTAGCGCTCGGGTGATTCCACCTAAACAACCTCCACTTAAAGGTGGGGTCAAAACTTGCCCATCTTTGACTACAAAAATGTTTGAACCTGTTCCTTCACATAAGTCACCTTTGGTATTAGGCATGATTGCTTCGTGAGCACCTTGTTTTCTGGCAACTGAAAGCAGTGCTGCATTTTGGGCATAAGAGGTAGTTTTTGCTCCAGCCAACATTGATTTATCATTTCGAGGATCAGCAACGGTAACAACAATTGCGGTCTCTGGCCAAATAGCTTCAGGACTAACTGCCACCACCAATGTGAAATTATCTTTGGTTCGATCAGAACCAAGGGGGCCAACGCCACTGGTGTAAGTAATTCTCATTCTCATCACATCACCCAGTGCTTTATTGGCAAGTATTACTTCGTTAATTGCTTTTTTTAAAATATCTTCGCTGTTTAATTCAATACCAATGGTGTTTAAGGAGTAAATCAGTCTTTTGATATGTCGCGTAACTGCAACAGGTTGCCCATTTATTACTTTTAAAGTTTCAAAAGCACCATCACCCACAGTGAATCCGTGATCAAAAATGCTCACTGTTGCCTTATCGGAATCCACCAATTCATCGTTTAACCAAACTTTGGTGGAGTTCATTAACATTTCCTTTTCTCAAATATGTAGGAATTTAAGGCCAACCATACCCAACAGGTTTTTGTTACTACTCCTCGAGTTTCCTTAATCGTCTGGTGATTTCATATTGGTCTTTTAGCTTTGAGGGATGGGGGTAAGTAACTTCTTCCAAAACCAGGGCATTGGCGGCCACCACATTTAAATCGGTGATTTTTTTGCGTTTGAGCATAATGTCTTTCGGCCATGATGTTTCTCTTTTGCCATCTCCTACTTGCACAATTGCTGCTACCAGTCCTCGGACCATGGAATAACAAAATGCATCAGCAATTACTTCACAAATTACGTAATCACTTTTTCTTGACCAATTAAATTTGATTAGGTTTCTAATGGTGGTGGAACCCTCACGAGTTTTACAAAATGCAAAAAAATCATTTAAGCCGATTAGTTCTTTGCTGGCTTTGTTCATCGCATGATGATCAAGTTGTTTTCGGTAATCTAAAACGTAACGAGAATGAAGTGGATCTACTCCATCTTTGGCATCACAAATTGTGTAGGAATATCTTCTAGTTAGAGCTGAATAGCGGGCATCAAAATCTGGGTGAGCAATGGATACTTTTCTAACCTGAATATCACTTGGTAATATTCTTCTAAATTTATATGTTGGATCTTTAACTTTCTGCCATAAATCTTCTGCCACATCAAAGTGCACAACTTGTCCGCGAGCATGCACCCCAGTATCAGTTCTGCCTGCTCCAACAGTTTTAACTTTATCTAGGGCCAGAAATTTTTTTAAAGATTTGTTCAATTCTCCTTGCACCGTACGCAGGTGAGGTTGAATTCCGAAACCAGAAAAATTTGTTCCGTCATAAGCAATATCTAGACGAATGCGAACGAGCCCACCTCTTTTAGAAGCGGGCTCGTTAAGTTTACTTTTAGTAACTATTTAGCGCCCTTAGCTGTTTTTTTCGCTGCAGTTTTCTTAGCTGCTTTTTTAGCAGGTGCGGCTGCTTTTTTAGCAGGTGCGGCTGCTTTTTTAGCAGGAGCGGCTGTTTCTTCTTTCACAGCTCTTTTGGTTGCACCTTCTGCTTCAGCCACAACTTTTTGTGCTAAAGCTTCAACTAATTCAATTACTGCCATTGATGCATTGTCGCCTTTTCGGGTGCCAAGTTTGGTGATACGGGTGTAGCCACCTTCTCTTTTAGCAAAGCTTGGTCCAATTTCGGTGAACAAAGAATGCACCACAGATTTGTTTCTGATAATTCCTAGTACACGTCGGCGTGAAGAAAGATCGCCTTTTTTTGCGAAAGTTATTAACTTTTCAGCGAAAGGGCGCAGCTTTCTTGCTTTGGCTTCAGTGGTGGTGATTTTGCCGTTTTCGAAAAGTGAAGTTGCTAAGTTAGCCAGAATCAATTTTTGATGGGCTGCAGAACCACCAAGACGAGTACCTTGGGTTGGTGATGCCATTTTTATCTCCTACTTGTTCTTATGACTCGGTGGGTTCTTAAAACTTTTCGTCTTCAGCAACGACATCATCATCTGATTCGTCGATGTAGCCGGCAGCTTTTGTTCTGTCATAACCTGCTGGTGAATCTTTGAGTTTCAAACCAAGCATTACTAACTTGGCGTGAACTTCATCAATAGATTTTTGACCGAAGTTACGAACATCCATCAAATCTGCTTCACTTCTGGTGATCAATTCACCAACTGTGTGCACGCCTTCGCGCTTGAGACAGTTGTATGAACGAACAGTTAAGTCAAGTTGTTCGATTGGCATATTTAATTGCTCTAAGGCATAAGCATCGATTGGGGATGGCCCAATTTCAATACCTTCTGCGTTCACGTTTAGTTCGTGTGCCAAACCAAATAGTTCAACCAATGTTCTACCTGCTGATGCCACGGCATCTGCTGGTCTCATTGATGGTTTGGTTTCCACATCGATGATCAAACGATCAAAGTCTGTTCTTTGTTCTACACGTGTTGCTTCAACTTTGTAAGTAACTTTGACAACAGGTGAATAAATAGAATCAACTGGGATACGACCAATTTCTGCACCAGTTGCTTTGTTTTGCACAGCTGTGACATAGCCACGACCGCGTTCCACAACTAATTCCATTTCAATCTTGCCTTTTCCGTTAAGAGTGGCAATGTGAAGTTTTGGATTGTGTACTTCCACACCTGCAGGAGCTGTGATATCGGCTGCAGTTACTTCACCTGGGCCAGATTTTCTTAAGTACATAACTGTTGGTTCATCGTTATCTGATGACACAACTAATTCTTTAACGTTTAAAACAATTTCTGTTACGTCTTCTGCCACACCATCAAGGGTGGTGAATTCGTGGAGCGCACCTTCGATGCGAATGCTGGTTACAGCTGCACCGGGAATTGATGACAAAAGGGTGCGACGAAGTGAGTTTCCGAGTGTGTAACCAAAACCTGGTTCTAATGGCTCGAGAATATATCTAGCGTTGGTATCTGAAATTGGTTCTTCAACCAAGATCGGGCGTTGTGCAATTAACATTTTTACTGCCTCTCAGTCAACCTATATTTGATGACTTAGTTGGGGAAGTGCTTTATTACTTGGAGTACAACTCAACGATCAACTGTTCTTGAACAGCTGTGTCGATTTGTGATCGCAACGGTGTTGCGGTTACCAAAATGCGCATGGTGTGTGGTGCTACGTCTAACCATGCTGGAATTGGCTTCTCACCTGATTCGGCACGTGCCACAACGAATGGTGTTAATTCGCGTGATTCGGGACGAACTTCGATGATGTCTGTTGGTGAAACTTGGTAAGAAGGAATATTTAATTTCCTACCATTAACCAAGATGTGACCGTGGCGAACAACTTGTCTGGCCATGTCACGACTCTTAGCAAAACCTGCGCGATAAACAACATTGTCTAAACGACGTTCCAACATTTCAAGAAGGTTCTCACCAGTTTTACCTGTTCTTCTTGATGCTTCTTCGTAATAGTTACGGAACTGTCTTTCCAAAATTCCATAGATACGTGCAGCTTTTTGCTTTTCACGTTTCTGTAATGAGTATTCAGATTCTTTACCGCGGTTTCTACCGTGTTGTCCTGGTGGAAATGGACGTGATTCCATTGGACACTTTGGTGAATCACATTTAGAACCTTTTAAGTAAAGTTTTACTTTTTCGCGACGGCATCTCTTGCAATCTGCCCCTGTATAACGTGCCATAAGTTTTCTTTTCTCCTTGTTTGTTAAAAGTTAATTAGACGCGACGGCGTTTGCGGGAACGCACACCGTTGAAAGGAACTGAGGTGACATCTTGAATTTGACCAACTTCAAGACCAGAGGCTTGTAAAGATCTGATTGCAGTTTCTCGACCTGATCCTGGGCCTTTCACAAACACGTCAACTTTTTTAAGTCCGTGTTCCATTGCTTTCTTGGCTGCGTCTTCTGCAGCTAATTGAGCAGCAAATGGTGTTGATTTACGTGAACCCTTAAATCCAACTTGACCACTTGAAGATGATGAAATAACTGCACCAGTTAAATCAGTGATGGAAACAATTGTGTTGTTGAATGTTGATTTGATGTGTGCTTGACCATGGGCAACATTCTTCTTAACTTTTTTACGAACCTTCTTAGGACCTGAAGGTTTAGCTTTCTTTTCTTTATCTTTTTCAGCCATTATTCAAATCCCCTACTTCACTGCAATCTTTTTGCCGGCAACGGTTTTGCGCGGACCTTTACGAGTTCTTGCGTTGGTGTGTGTTCTTTGTCCACGAACTGGAAGTCCACGACGATGACGAACACCTTGGTATGAACCAATTTCTACTTTTCTTCTGATGTCTGACGAAACTTCTCGACGCAGATCACCTTCGATTTTAAAGTTTTGGTCAATGTATTCACGAAGTTTATTTAGTGATGGTTCATCTAAATCTTTTACTCGTGTATTTGGATTAACTCCTGCTGCGGTCAGCATTTGAGTGGAACGGGTTTTGCCAATTCCATAAATGTAAGTAAGAGCAACTTCAACGCGCTTATCGCGAGGAAGATCAACTCCAGCTAAACGTGCCATATTGGGCGGTTTTCCTTTTCTATTAAGTCAGAAGTCTTGTTACGTGTTATCGGTCTTACCCGCCCTGGGTAAGTCTTTGGCTTCTGATGACCAAAGGTGTCGTTCTCTATTTAAATCGGCAAGATTTAATTTGAGGTGACGGATAACCGTAATTGGTTACTACAAATTGTTTGTGAAGTTATCCTTGACGTTGTTTATGTCTAGGGTTTTCACAAATAACCATTACGCGTTTGTGTCTGCGAATGACTTTGCACTTATCGCAAATCTTCTTAACACTTGGCTGTACTTTCATACATTCCTTTTTTTCGTAAGCGGTTTATTTGTAGCGGTAAACAATCCGACCGCGGGTTAAATCGTAGGGAGATAACTCCACGATTACGCGATCGTCAGGCAAAATTCTGATGTAATGCATTCTCATTTTGCCGCTGATGTGTGCGAGAACTTTGTGGCCATTGTCTAGCTCTACCCGAAACATTGCATTGGGAAGAGTTTCAGCAATGGTGCCTTCAAGCTCAATGGCGCCTTCTTTTGCCATACCTCTCTTAACGTCAGCTTTTTGAATAACCGAATCACGAGTCTATGAGCCTCACAATTCACGCTCACCACTTGGGTCATATATATAGCCTTTTTCCCCAATAACTCCCCCTTGGTTAACTACCTGCCAGACTCTTATCTATGAACTCTCCTGTGATCGGAATTTCTTGCTACGTCGAACCTGCCAAATGGGGCGCTTGGGATATCACTGCTGCAGTTTTACCGTTTGAATATGTAAGTTCTGTGACCAATGCGGGTGGGCGAGCTGTGATTCTTCCTCCTGATCAAAATGGTGGTCACGTGGTAAATAATTTGGATGGATTAATAATTGCCGGTGGTGCAGATATTGATGCACGTTTATATAAACAAAATCCACACGAAACAGCAGATCAACCTCGAGAAAACCGTGATGCAGGCGAAGTAAGTCTTTATAAGCATGCCACAGAAATTGGGTTACCAATTTTAGGAATCTGTCGAGGAATCCAGATCATGGCAGTTGCCGAAGGTGGCTCTTTAATTCAACATTTACCTGATGTCACAAAACTTGATCACAGACCAGCTCCTGCAAAGTTTTCTCAACATCAAGCACGATTCAAACCTGATTCACTTGTTTCATCAATTTTAGGTTTAGCAATGGTTGTTAATTCTTCTCATCACCAAGCAGTTGATAAACCTGGGTCTTTGACAATAACTGGTTGGGCTGAAGATGAAACTATTGAAGTTTTAGAGGATCCCACAAAAGATTTTCATTTAGGTGTGCAATGGCATCCTGAAATGAGTGAAGATAAAAGACTATTTGCAGCTCTTATAAAAGCAGCAAGTGCTTACCGAAATAATCGATAAGCACTTTTTTGCACTTTTAAACTCTCTTTACAGTGGGGTTACGTATGCTCCGGTAATTCCACCATCAACTAGGAAATTTGAAGCAGTGATAAATGAAGAATCATCACTGGCCAGAAATGCCACTGCTGCAGCAATTTCGTGTGCTTCACCAAAACGTCCCATTGGGATATGAACAAGACGTCTTTGTGCTCTTTCTTTATCTTTAGCAAATAGTTCTTGCAAAAGTGGAGTGTTTACTGGTCCTGGAGATAAAGCGTTAACTCGAACTCCTTCACGAGCAAATTGCACACCAAGCTCACGTGTCATTGCCAGTACGCCACCTTTTGAAGCGGTGTAAGCAATTTGTGAAGTAGCAGCAGCAAGTGTTGCCACAAAAGAAGCAGTGTTAATGATGGAACCTTTTTTAGCTTTGAGCATGTATGGCAAAACTGCTTTGCAGCAAAGATAAACAGAAGTCAAATTAACTAATTGAACTTTGTCCCAAGCTTCGATTTCGGTAGTCAAAATTGAATCATCATCAGGGGGTGAAATACCTGCGTTATTAAATGCGATATCAATTTTGCCAAACTTTTTGAAAGTTTCGGCAAACAGGTTGTCCACACTCACTTTATCAGCCACGTTACATTTAATGAAAGTTCCATTAACTTCACTTGCCACTGCTTGGCCACTTTTTTCATCCATGTCAGCAATAACAACCTGAGCACCTTCGGATGCAAAACGAATAGCGGTTGCTTTTCCTAAACCAGATCCTCCACCGGTAATAGTGGCAACTCTGCCTTCTAATCTTTTCAAAATATTTCTCCTTATATTTCTGTGTTAATAAAGACGTTCTTTTCTTCGGTAAACGCGTTTAGTGCATCTGGACCTAATTCGCGTCCCAAACCTGATTTTTTGAATCCACCAAATGGAGTCCAATATCTAACTGAGGAATGAGAGTTAACGGAAAGATTTCCACTTTCAATTCCTCTAGCAACCCTTAATGCTTTCCCACCGTTATTAGTCCAAATAGATCCACTCAAACCAAATTCTGAATCATTGGCTAAAGCAATGGCATCTGCTTCGTCTTCAAAAGTTACCACTGAAACAACTGGGCCAAAGATTTCTTCTGCCAGGCTTTTATGTTTTCGATCAGTAATTTGTAAAACAGTTGGCGGAAACCAAAAACCTGCACCAGTTGGTGCACTGCCACGAAAGGCAACTAATGATTCTTCAACATATGAAGCAACTTTGTCACGGTGAGCAGCAGTAATTAGTGGACCCATTTCGGTTGTTTCCAAATTTGGGTCAGCGCATTTAAAAGCTTTAACTGATTGTTCTAAAAGTGGCATAAATTTATCGAAAGCTTTCTTTTCAATCAGAATTCGAGAACGTGCACAACAGTCTTGGCCCGCATTATCAAAAACTGCACCAGGGGCACTTGCTGCTGCTTTTTCTAAATCAGAATCAGCAAAAATTACGTTGGCAGATTTACCACCCAATTCCAAAGTAACTCTTTTTACCTGTGGTGCACACTTAGCCATAATTTGTGTACCAATTTCAGTTGAACCTGTGAAAACAATTTTTCTAACTCGGGGATCTTGCACAATTGTTTCGCCCACTATGCGACCAGAGCCAGTTAATACTTGGAAAACGTTTTCAGGAAATCCAGCTTCTAATGCAAGCTCAGCTAATTTCATTGCACTTAAAGGGGTAACTTCAGCTGGTTTTAAAACGACTGTGCAACCAGCAGCTAAAGCTGGAGCAAATCCCCAACCAGCAATTGGCATAGGAAAATTCCACGGCACAATAATTCCCACCACACCGATGGCTTCTCTAAAAGTTAAATCAACTCCACCTGGAACTGGAATTTGTCTACCAAACAATCTTTCTGGAGCACCTGCGTAATAATTTAAAACATTAACAACGTTGTTTGCTTCCCAGCGTGCATTGCCGATGGTGTGACCTGCGTTTTCTACTTCAATTTTTGCTAATACTTCAACATTTTTTTCCACAACTAACGCAAAATTTCTTAACAGTTTTGCGCGATCTCCTGGAGAAACTTTTTTCCAGGATTCAAAAGCTTTTTGTGATTTGGTGATGGCCACAACTGTTTCTTCAGCGCTAAGTGCTGGAACTGCAGCGATTTTCTTTTCAGTGATTGGGGAAATTACATCATGAAGCGCGGTCAATTTAAATTAACTCCTTTTAGGTAAAACTTGAGTCTTACATTCTTTCGAAACTGCGGATTCTTTCCCAATCAGTAATGCTTTTATCAAATGAGGCTAGTTCTATTTTAGCCATGTTTAAGTAATGTGCTTTCACTTCACTGCCAAACACTTTTGTAACAAATTCACTCTTATCCCAAAGCTCTGTTGCTTTAGCAAGAGTTGAGGGAACTCTGATTGCATCTGAAACATAGGCGTTACCTTCAAATGCTGGTTCCAAAGTTAGTTTTTCTTCAATTCCTGCAATTCCTGCTGCAATCATGGCTGCTTCTGCTAAATAAGGATTCACATCCCCGCCTGGAACTCTGTTTTCAAAACGAAGTGAATGACCAGCTCCAACTAAACGAATGGCACAAGTTCTGTTGTCTCGACCCCACTTCATGGCAGTTGGGGCAAAAGAACCTTCCACATAGCGTTTATAAGAGTTAATGTTTGGCGCAAAGAACAATGTCATTTCACGCATGTATTTCAATTGTCCGGCGATAAAGGATTTACCTAACGCACTTAAGCCTTGGGGATCTTTAGCATCAGCCATAACTGGTTCATCATTTTCACTTCGCACAGATAAATGAATATGGCAGGAGTTTCCTTCACGTTCATTAAATTTGGCCATGAATGTTAATGACATACCTTGTGCTGAAGCAATTTCTTTTGAACCAAGTTTGTAAATAACATGATTATCAGCCGTTGTTAAAGCATCCTTAAATCTAAATGCAATTTCATGTTGGCCCAGGTTACATTCACCTTTTGCTGATTCAACTTCTAAACCGGCCCCATCCATTCCTAAGCGAATGGCTCTTATTAATCCTTCAACTCGAGAACTTCCCAGCAGTGAGTAATCAACGTTGTATTGGTTTGCGGGTATTAAATTTTGGTAACCCTTATCCCAGGCTTCTTCAAATGTGTCTTTGAAAACAATAAATTCTAATTCAGTTCCAACATGGGGAACAAGTTTTAATTCCTTTAATCTATTTATTTGTTTAATCAATATTTGTCTTGGTGAAGCATAAACATCAGTGTGATCAAGTTTTTGTAAATCAGCTAAAACCATCGCAGTTCCTGGAAGCCACGGGATGTATCTCAATGTGTCGAAGTCTGGTGCCATAACCATGTCGCCATAACCAGAATCCCAAGATGACATTGCAAATCCACCAACAGTGTTCATATCAACATCAACAGCTAATAAATAGTTACATCCTTCAGTGCCATGATTCATGGTGTCTTTTAAAAAGAAAGGTGCATGAACTCGTTTACCTTGTAAACGTCCCTGCATATCTGTTACGCCTACAACTACTGTGTCAATTTTTCCTGATTTGATATCTGCTTCTAATTGGGAAACCTTTAATGGAGCATCAGCTGATTGCTTGATTGAACCGCTCATTTGAGGCACATCCCTTTCCCACGCTTTTAGTAGTCAAGAGATTACTCCGATTGCCAAGGACTTGGAAATGGACGGCAGGATGCGCAGGGTTAACTATGGGAATAGTCTTAGGGAAACAAGATTGCAATTAGGAGCCCTGAAGCAATGGAAGTTCGTATAGGCGTTCAAAACACCACTCGTGAAATCATTTTCGAAACAGCGGCAACCGCTGATCAAATAACCAAAGAAGTTGAAGCAGCCGTAAAAAATAAGACTCTTTTGACCCTGATCGATGACAAGGGCAAGAAAATATTAGTTCCAGGTGAAAGTCTGGCTTTCGTAGAAATCGGTGCTTCAGAGCAACGAAGAGTAGGTTTTGCCGGTTAACAAAATGCAAGAGCAGTTATTAGTTAATCCAGTTGGAGTAAGTGAAGTAAAATTAAAAGCTGGGAATAAAGAGTTTGGTGCTTTAGTCACTGAACCTGAATCAATTCATGCTGGAACCATTGTTTTTGTTCCCGGATGGAGTGGTAGTCGTGAAGATTTTGTCGCAGTTCTACCTTTACTATCTTCCCTGGGTTGGCATTGTTTTTCTATTGATCAAAATGGTCAACCAGCAAGTTATGGCTCTAACAAATTAGAAGATTTCACACTTGAATCTTTTGCTCAAGATTTAATAGATATAGCAAATAGTTTTTCAGAACCAATTCATGTAATTGGGCATTCCTTTGGCGGAATAGTTGCCCAATATGCAGCTAGTAACTCACCTCAATCTTTTGCTTCAGTGACTTTGTTGTGCAGTGGATCAGGACCCTTACCTAAAGAAAACTGGGGAGGATTACCTGCTCTAGTTCAAGCAGTGGAACGTGGAAGGAGTTTAGCTTTTATTTGGTTTGTTAAAACTGTCGTCTTAACAATTCTTAGAAAACAAAGTTTTTCTAAACCAGTAAGAAAATGGCGTAAAGAAAGATGGTTAAACACAAATCCTTTATCTTTAAAAGTGATGTCAGAGTTATTAATGAAAGTAGAAAACGTTACCGAGAAGTTAAAAATAACGCTAAGCAAACATAAATTACCAATTTTGGTGATGCGTGGGGAAAATGATGATGCTTGGCCTAGGAAAGAACAACTGGAAATGGCTCAATCCTTGAACGCAACCTTCATTGAAATTCTTGGAGCAGCACACTCCCCTGCTCGCGAATTGCCAGATAAAACTGCGATTGAATTAGATACGTTTTTGAAATCTATTTAGTTTTATAACCTGTTACCACAAAAAACATTCCCACCATCAATAACACAATTGCAGGAACTGTTTGCCAAGGCGGAACTTGACCAATAGCTAAAGCAGCAATAATTGTTGAACCAGGCATTTCAAATAGTATTCCCATACTCACAACTGTGGCAGACAAAGATCTTAAAGTGATATTAAACAAAGTATGACCAAGAATTTGTGCTAATAGTGTTAATAAGAAAATATAGAACCAGGCTTGTCTACTAAAACCAGTTAAATTGATTCCGGTAACAATCGCTAAAATTACTAATGCGAATGCTGCTGCAGCATATGCAATGACTGTGTATTGAGCAGTTGTTAAAGTGCTTCGAGCACTAGAACCAACAGTTACATAAAGGGCTGCAAAAATTGCGCCCACCAAAGCAAGTAAATCACCAATGACAGCTCTTTTGTCTAATGAAATATCAATTCCTGTTAAAAGGATTGCTCCCAGTAATGCCACAAAGATTCCAAACCAAACTCTATTTGGAAAACTTTCTCCCCTAATTTTTGCAATTAAAGCAGCCCAAGCCGGTTGAGTTGCAACCATTGCAGTTGAGGCTGCCACTGTTGTGAATCTAAGACTTGGAATCCACACCGCGAAATGTAGTCCTAAAAGTAAACCTGCACTGATAGATGTTGTCAAAGTTTTTTTGTTTATGTTTCCTACCCCATCTTTAAACGCAAATGGAGCAGTAGCTACTGCTCCTAGGAAACATCTCCAAAATGCGATCGCGATAGCCGGAGCTGCTGTGACTGTTATTAGGGGACCAGAAGTTGAGATGGCCACAATTGCGATAGCCAAAATTATAAAATCTATGGAAAATTTGCTATTTGCTGTCGTAAATTTCATATGAGGTGTTAGTCAATCACGTCCCAGGAGTAACATTTCCATGTGTCTGACCGTATCTTCATCTCCCGCCTCACTGGCACAGCTGTATTCGATCCGCAAGGCGATCAGCTGGGCAAAGTGCGTGACACCGTTGTCCATTTAAGGCACAGTAACAATCCACCCAGAATTATTGGCTTATTAGTTGAAGTTCCACAACGTCGTCTGGTGTTTTTACCAATGTCAAGGGTTACAGATTTTGATGCTCGACAGATTATTTCAACTGGTGTTGTAAACATGCGACGTTTTGAACAAAGAGAGTCTGAATCAAGAGTCGTGGGCGAACTATTAGATCGCAAAATGAAAATGAAAAATACTGGTGAAGAAGTTACGTTGCTTGATATTGCGATGGAGCAATCAAGACCAGGTGCTGATTGGCACATCACCAAATTGTATTTACGTCGAGCTGGATCAGGTTTTACCAAACGTGGTGAAAAATTCTTTGCTGACTGGAGCGAAGTTGAAGGTTTAACTTTACAAGTGCAAGGTAAACCTTTCGATAATTTATTAACTTCCTTAAACGATATGAGAGCACCTGATATTGCAACTTATTTAGCTGATTTAGAAATTGATAAACAAGTTGAAGTAATTTCTAAACTTGATGACGAAAGACTTGCCGATGTTTTGGAAGAAATGAGTGAGGAAACTCGTGTGGCAATTGTAGGTAAACTTGAAATGGAACGTGCCGCAGATGTTATTGAGGAAATGGCACCAGATGATGCAGCAGATTTATTAAAAGAATTACCACCACAAAAAGCTGAAGAGTATTTGGATTTAATGGAACCAGAAGAAGCCGATGACTTGCGTCGACTATTAACTTACGGTGATTACACAGCAGGTGGAATGATGACAACTGAACCAGTTGTTTTAACACCTGATGCAACTGTTGCTGATGCTTTAGCAAGTATTCGAAATCCTGAATTACCACCATCATTAGCAAGCCAGGTTTATGTTGTTAGACCTCCCCTTGATACTCCAACCGGAAAATATCTTGGTGTTGCACACATGCAAAGACTTTTAAGAGAATCTCCAGGAACACTTGTTTCAAGTGTTATTGATTCTGAATTAAAACCGGTAGGACCAAATACCACTTTGGCTTTAGTAACAAAATATTTTGCAACATATAACCTTGTAGCTTTACCAGTAGTTGATGCAGAAAATCGTTTACTAGGAGCAGTAACAGTCGATGACGTTATCGATCACATGCTTCCTGATGACTGGCGTGATCAAGATGATGTTGAGGTAAGACCATGAAAAAAATTAGATCATCACGTTTAGATCAACCTAGAAGCAGAGGTTTGCAATTTAAGAATGTTTACGATTCTGAAAGATTTGGTTTAGTAAGTGAAAGAGTTGCTAGACAAATTGGTTCATGGCGTTTCATTGCTTTAATGACTGTTTTTGTTGTTGCCTGGATTTCGTGGAACACCCTTGGTCCATTGCAATACCGTGTCGATCCATGGCCATTCTTAGCTTTGACTTTGATGCTTTCTCTACAAGCTTCTTATGCCGCCCCTTTAATCTTGCTTGCCCAAAATAGACAAACAGATCGTGACCGTGTCCAAGGTGCTCAAGATCGTAATCAAGCCAATCGACTATTGGCTGATACCGAATTCTTAGCGCGCGAACTAGCTGATTTGCGCATAGCGTTAAACGATGTTGCAACTCGTGATTACATCAAAAGTGAATTGAGAGATCTAATTGAAGAACTACAAATTAATCAAGATAAAAAGAATTAACTAATCCTGTGGCTTTAACTAAAGACACGGTAATGACCGCTCTTGCGACTGTGCAAGATCCAGAAATCAGAAGATCTATCACTGAAATTGGTATGGTCAAAAATGTTGAAGTAACTGGTCAAGATGTGTTGGTAGAAATCTTTTTAACAGTTTCAGGCTGTCCCTTAAAAGAAGAAATAATTAAACGTGTCACAAATGCTGTGCAAGAAATTGATAATGCCGCTAAAACCAAGGTTGTCTTGGACGTTATGAATGATGAGCAAAGAAAGAAACTTAAAGAACTCCTTCGTGGACCTACAAAAGAAAATCCTTTTGCTGCGGAGAAGAATTTAACTCGAATTTATGCCGTAGCTTCAGGTAAAGGTGGCGTTGGTAAATCATCCTTAACAGCAAATTTAGGAATAGCTCTTTCTCAACTTGGGTTATCTGTGGGAATTCTTGACGCTGATATTTATGGTCATTCAATTCCACGAATTATGGGTGTTACTAATGCACCAACTGTTGTTGAAGGAATGATCATGCCCCAAATGGCACATGGAGTCAGAGTAATTTCTATGTTGGCATTTAAACCAGGTGGAGTTACCCAACCAATTGCGTTTCGCGGACCAATGTTGCACAAAGCTGTTGAACAATTTATGACAGATGTTTGGTGGGGAGATTTGGATATTTTACTTCTAGATTTACCACCAGGTACAGGTGATGTGGCAATTAGTGTGGCCCAACTTGTTCCAAAATCAGAAATCATTGTTGTCACAACACCACAAATAAGTGCTGCTGAAGTTGCTGTACGAGCAGGAACTTTAGCTAAACAAACACATCAAAAAGTTATTGGTGTAATTGAAAACATGACAGGGGTACCTTGTCCTCACTGTGGTGAAGTTATGGAACTTTTTGGTAAAGGTGGCGGAGAAACTGTTGCTAAAGCAATTAGTGATGAATTAGGAACTGAAGTAAAAGTGTTAGCAAAAGTTCCCTTTGACGTGCGCTTGCGTGAAGGAGGAGATAGTGGTGAACCTTTAGTTATCTCAAATCCGGATTCACCAGCAGCTATCGAAATCATCAATATGGCGAAAGCTTTAATGAACAGCCCTAAAGGTTTAGTAGGAAAAAATCTAGGACTATTAACTAACTAGCCCTCTTCTCTACTTCCTAAGACCACTGATACTTCTCTTTCTTTTCCAGCTGAATCCTTAACAGTAAACACAACAGTGTCACCAGGATTATTTTTTCTGATTGAAACAATCAATGCTGTTGAGTCTTCAACTATTTCACCATTTATTTTTACAACAATTTCGCCGACTTTTAAGTTAGTTGATGAAGCAGGACCATCTGCCACAACTTCGGAAACTTTTGCGCCTTCTCCGCCAAATGTGGAATCAATACTTATGCCTGCAATTGGTGTGCTTGATTTACCGGTGTTAATAATTTCTGTGACAATTCTTTGAGCTTGATTAATTGGGATAGCAAAACCTAAACCGATACTTCCACTTTGTGTACCATTGCCAAGCGTGGCAATTGCCGAATTAACACCAATCACTTCACCTTGTCCATTAACTAGTGGTCCACCAGAATTTCCTGGATTAATTGCTGCATCAGTTTGGATGGCAGAAATAAATGATTGATCATCATTGCCACCAGCTGTAACTGGACGATTTATGGCACTAACAATTCCTGAAGTTACAGTTCCTGATAATCCAAGTGGGGAACCAAAGGCAACAGTTAAATCTCCAACATTTATGGCATTTGAGTCACCAATTTGAACTGGCTTTAAACCTGTGGCATCAATTTTTAACACCGCTAAATCATAAGATGCGTTTCGTCCTACTAGTTTTGCTTTGAAAGATGTTTTGTCTTCCAAATAAATAGTTAGTGTTCCCCCGTTTACTGAAGGTGCGACTACGTGATTATTAGTCACAATGTAACCATCTTGTCTAAAAATAAATCCGGATCCAGTTCCTGAACCGGAACTGCCTTCAGCTCGAATTGATACCACACTGGGGATTAAATTTTGTACAATCTGGGAAACGGTCTCAGTTGCTGGATTAATGGAAATTGAATTTGTATTGCTAACATCTTTAACTTGCGAAGTTGAATTAGAAACCCCATTTGCAAAATCTGCGGCTAAATAGCCAAATGCTCCACCGGCACTTCCCCCTACTAAAAGTGAGATAACTACTACTGCAGAAATTGGGGTGTTCTTACGTTTTCTTTTTCTTTCCCAAGACGGAACAGTTAAGGAATTTGAATCTTCACCCATTTTGTATATTTCTACGCTTTCTGCAAGGAATGCTTTATGTTTATGTTTTTAGTTTAGTGCGTAACGACATTTTTGGCGTCTCAGGAAGTAGCCTGCTGGTAATACCCAGGAAATTACCAACAAATACCCAGAAATTGTTAAGATAAACAGAGAGGAAAGGTAGAGAAAAACATGACCCAATCTCCCACCAGTGATGAGTGGAATCTTTCTCAAAACTTTATTCCTGAAGATACCCATTTAACTAACGCTCGAAATAAATCAAAAGAATTAGGGTTAAACCCGATCGGTCAAGGTGCAGGTGCGCTACTCAGATTCTTAGCTTCCACCATTGATGCTTCTAACGTTGTTGAAATTGGTACGGGCACTGGAGTTTCTGGGCTGTGGTTATTAAGAGGCATGAACAGTGCAAGTGTGTTAACTTCCATTGATTCAGATGCCGAAAGGCAACGTGCCGCTAAAGAAATATTTAGCTCAGCAGTAATTCCTTCAAACAAAATTAGATTGATTGCTGGTCGAGCAATTGAAGTGGTTGATAAATTAACTAGTAATGCCTATGACTTGATGTTTATTAATGGTGACAAATTAGAGTATGAAACTCTTTTCGATCAATCGTTACGGCTCTTGCGGCCAGGTGGAATTTTAGTATTCCATAATGTTTTGAGTGATTCAAATGCTGCAGATAATCTAGCAGTTATAAAAGTTAGTGAAAAGATTAAGGATGACTCTAGATTAGTTTCTGTAATGATCCCAAGTGGATCAGGAATTATTGCGGCTTCTTACCGTCCGCACTAAAAGTATTACTTAAGAACTTCCAATTGCACATCTAGTTCTTTAGCTTCATCAACAGTCATTTCCACAACTAAACGTCCGCCACCTTCAAGAGGAACACGCATCACAACTCCGCGTCCTTCTTTTGTAACCTCCATTGGACCATCACCGGTACGAGGTTTCATTGCGGCCATTTAAACACCTTTTCAATAATTAAAATTTGATATCTCTATTATCTCGTAACCCTAAAGATTCGTCTACTTTGGGTCTATTTGTGCAAAAGTGAGCGCAAATTTATTCAATGAAAACTTAATTCCGGACACAAAAAAAGGTTTAATAATTGTCCAACCAATTTTTCCAATGAATCCAAAAGGTAAATTAATTGATTCACTCCAAATAAATCTTGAATTGTTCTCATCAATTTTTTCAACAACCATTGAACCTGTTCCTTTTACTAATCGACCTATATGTTTCACATCGACAATTTTGGGTTCAATCCATTGAGTAATAACCATGGGATCGTTAAATCCTATCTTCCAAAAACCGGTCCAAGCATTTATCTCTCCACCCAGACCTTGACCATTGTTTTTGGTTCCAGAAACTTTAGTCCCCAGCATCCATTGGCCTTGGCTTTCCCAATCAACAATTTTGTCAAAAACTTTTTGTTGACTAGCTTTTACTTCAACGGAAAGCGATAATTCCACCGGTGACATTTACTTTGTTAACCAATCTTTTAAGGATGCAAAAACATCTTCAATTTGCTTAATTTTTACTGCTTCAGCAGGATGATGTGCCAAATTTGGATCTCCTGGACCAAAGTTTATGGCCGGAATACCGGCTGCCGCAAATCGAGCCACATCTGTCCACCCAAATTTTGGAGCAATATCTGTGCCAATTTTTGACACAAAATCTTTAATTAGTTCATTATTTAATCCAGTTGGGGCACCAGCTGCTGCGTCCATTAATTGAAAATTAAAGTCTTTGAATAGTTTTTTCATGTTTTCTTCAGCTTGGGCTGGTGTGGTATCTGGCGCAAAACGATGATTGATTGTCATTGTGACTTCATCTGGGACAACGTTTCCTGCTACCCCGCCATTTATTTTCACAGCTTGTAAACCTTCACGGAATTTGTGGCCATCAATAATTGGTTCACGTGATTTGTATGAATTTAGAATTTCTAAAACTGGGGTTAAGGCATGAATTGCATTTTCGCCATTCCACCAACGAGCCGAGTGAGATCTTGTGCCTATAGCACTAACTTGAAAGCGTAAAGTTCCTTGGCAACCGACTTCGATGATTCCATTAGTAGGTTCCATCAAAATAGCAAAATCACAATTTAATAAATCTTTATCCTGCTTTGTAATTATTTCTAAACCGTTGTATTTTGTTTCAATTTCTTCAGACTCATAAAACAAATAAGTAACATCATATTTTGCATTGGTTACCGCTACCGCCAGTTTAAGTGCTGCAGCTATCCCACTTTTCATATCCACTGACCCAAGCCCAATAACTTCGGTGGAGGTCTTTTTTCCAGGAAAATTATTATTGGCCGGAACGGTATCAAGATGACCTGCGATAACAACTCGTTGGTTTGCTCCAAAATTTGTTTGGGCAATTATTGAATTACCAATTCGAGAAACTTTTAAGTGTTTAACTTCAACTAACGCCTCTTGGATTGAATCAGCAATCGCCTGCTCGTCCTGGGAAACACTGGCAATGTTGACAAGATCCAGGGTTAAAGCACCAATTTCTTGATCTATTTTCAACACGTTCCTATTCTGCCAACAGGCCAACCCTTATGTGACCATTAACCCCAATTAAGAGATAGTTTTGACTCATGAGTTTTATAACCGAAGCCGCTAGCGCAATAGGTGTAGGCACATTCGATGGTAAAAAAACGCTTGATGTTTGGTATCCAAACCCAGCTCTGAATTCTTCCCCAATTCAAATTCTTGATGCCTCCTCTTATGAAAGAAAAGATCCGGTCAGAGGTTGTGAATTAAGAGTTGTAAAAACGATTATCAAGGATTTATCAAAACCTGCTGAAAGTGTGGAAGATGCATATTTGCGTTTGCATTTACTTTCACACCGATTAGTTATACCTAGAACTATAAATCTTGAAGGAATTTTTGCAATTCTTAATAATGTGGCCTGGACAACTATTGGACCAGTTTTACCTGAAAAAGTTGAACAAGTCAGAGCAACAGCTAAAAAATCTGGTCAACATTTAACAGTATTTTCCGTAGATAAATTTCCTCGCATGCTTGATTATGTTGTTCCCACTGGAGTGCGAATTGCAGATGCAGATCGTGTTCGCTTAGGAGCTCATCTTGCCTCGGGCACAACTGTGATGCATGAAGGTTTTGTTAATTTCAATGCAGGAACTTTAGGTTCCTCAATGGTGGAAGGCAGAATTTCAGCTGGTGTGGTGGTGGGTGATGGTTCTGACATTGGTGGTGGTGCCTCAATTATGGGAACACTTTCTGGTGGCGGACAAGAAGTAATCAGTGTGGGTAAAAAATGTTTGATTGGTGCCAATGCTGGTTTAGGGATAAGCCTCGGTGATAACTGTGTGATTGAAGCAGGACTTTATTTAACAGCTGGATCAAAAGTGCTTTTACCGGATGCAAAAATAGTTAAAGCTAAGGAACTATCTGGTGATAATAATTTACTTTTCAGAAGAAATTCTCAAACAGGTGCAATTGAAGCACAAAATAGAACCGGTAGTTGGGGCGGACTTAATTCAGTCCTGCACAATAATTAGATTTCGTTAACTAAGTAACTTATATTTTCTTTGGTTATTTCAAAACCTGTTGCTATAACTCTTGATTTTGAATGTTTAAGAAAATCTTGGACTAAGTCATCAGTCTTAGAAATAACTTTATTTCCTTGCTGATTTTTAACTTTTGTCATTGTGGCATCCGAAATAGTTCGCAAGGAACTTGCGGAAGCTAAGAATTTTTCAATGTCTGCCTGACTTCCTTGCTCAAGTAGATTTTGTAACTTGCTTAAATTATCGCCCAAATTTTCCACTACTTTGGATAACGATTTTCTATTAGGCCAAACTATTTCAGCAGTTCTTTCAGGTGGAGAAGTTGTCACCCGAGTTAAATCTCTGAAACTTCCACCAGCTAATAATTGTGCTAGTTGCGCAAATTCTGATTCGCCCACACTTTTGGCATAAGCAGAAGCAACCACGTGAGCAAGATGACTGCTTAACACCACAGATTCATCATGGTCATGGGGATCAACTGGAACTACAAATCCACCTAGTTCTGAAATTATTTTGATGACAGCAACAAGTGCATCCTGTTTTGTGTCGCTACTTAAAGAAACTGCCCAAGGTGCATCTTTAAATAAATCTTTGTTAGCACTGCCAAAACCTGATTCATTTGAACCAGCCATGGGATGGGTGCCCACGTAGTTTAAACCTTGAGCTGCTGTGAGCAGTGGTGCTTTTACTGAACAAATATCTGTGACAAATCCTGAGTAATTTGTTTTCTTCAATTCTTTTAAGGTTTCAATACTTTGGGTGGTGGGAGCTGCAATTATTACTAGTTCTGCTTCTTTAACACAAGTTGTTAAATCCGGTGCAATATTTATTCCACCTTGCTTAGCTAGCTCTTGAGTTTTTTTATCTGGATCGAAACCTGTTATTTGATGATTACTTTTTAAGCCTTGAGCAATTGATCCACCGATTAGGCCTAAGCCAATAATTGAAATCTTCATATTTTGATTAGAATTAATTAACGTGGAACTTCAGTTGCCGCTTTAACTAAACGATCAACCCATTCTTTTAATACATCTGAAGTAACACTTCCAGGAGGCAATGACTCTCCAACACGAGCAGAACTAATTTCTGGATTCATTGGGTATGAACCAAGTACTTTAACTGCTGCACCTAAATTACTTACATCCATAATTGCTGCTTGTAAAGTTGGTTCACCAATATGGCCTCGAACAGAAATCATAAATGTGTATTCGCCTAAACGTGTTTTTAAAGGTCTTGAACTGATTGATGTTAAACCGATGTCTCTTTTGGCAAAACATATCAAAATGTCTGATAACAAACCATTTCTATCTGCCACAGGAGTAATTACAAATGTAGTTTTGTCATGACCAGTTGGTGAAGAAAGATTTCTAGAAATTAATGCCATTCTGGTTTTTCCGCCAGTAAAGTCTTCTAACCTTGTTTGTTTAACAAACAAGCCAAATGTGTCAGCACCTTTTGTTGCAGCTATTGCGGCTAAACCTGGTTCTTTTCTTTCTGCAACGATTCGACAAGCATCAGCTGTTGAAGCAGTGAATTCAACTTCAATTTTATTTGCTTTCAAGAATTCTTTACATTGAGCTGCTGCGTGTGGATGAGTTAAGACTTTGGTAACAGGTGCATTCTTTGTTGAGGATGGAACTGCGAGCACAAATGAAATAGGAACAACTATTTCTTCATTAATAAAACATTGTGCGGCACGAAAAATTAATTCATCAAGGGTACTTAGTACATCGCCTTCAACTGAATTTTCTAATGGAACCAATCCGGCATCTGCATTTCCTGATTCAACCGAAAACACCACATCTGAAACTTCCCTCTCGGCAACTATTTCTCCCGACCAGGGAACTGTCATCAAATCAATTGCTGCGTGAGTAAAAGTTCCTGGAGGTCCTAAATAGACCAGCTTTTGATTACTCACCAGTTTATTTATTTTGACTTAGGTGGAATGGATTTAATAACTGCAGGATCATTTGAGGTCATTCCTAATTTTGCTGCTCCGCCGGGAGATCCAATTTCAGCAAAGAATGCGGCATTTGAAGCTGAGTAATCTTTAAAGTTTTCAGGAACATCATCTTCGTAATAGATGGCTTCCACTGGACAAACAGGTTCGCAAGCTCCGCAATCAACACATTCGTCAGGTTGGATATAAAGCATGCGTTCGCCTTCATAGATGCAATCAACAGGACACTCTTCTATGCAAGATTTGTCTTTAATGTCGATGCACGGCTCGGCGATAATGTAGGTCACGCTTGGACTCCTTTAGTCGGGAAAGTAAGACAAAACTACTTCATCTCTACTATTTGTATGTAAAGAGTATATGAAAGGAACAACTTTTCTCGGATGACTGCAATCGGCAGGCTAAGAATTAGCCCTTCAGATATAGGTAGGCGTGTAAGTGTGCGCCATTTAGCTGGGGATGATTTAACTGATGTGCTGGGAAATTTAGTTTCCTGGATCGGTGATTGGCCAGCTGGGGTTATCAAGATATGTAAAAAAGATGACTCGGTACAAGAAATAGTTACCGGGAAAATCTTTGCGGCCAAGGTTATCGAACCAGAAATTGGCTCACTTGATTTAGAACGTGATTCAGAAAGTACCTGGGTTCCCCAGGAAAAAGAAAACTTAGGTGATTGGGTTTTAAGATTTTCTGGAAATGAATCAGCTCGAGCAAACTCTTGTCGACTAGATGGCAGACCCCAAGTGGCAGTTGACCAATCTCTTGCCAAAATCGTTGATTGGTACAGGGCAAGAAAAGCAACCGCAATTGTGCAATCACCCAAACCTGGTGCCTTCGATGAAGCTTTAGCAAGAAACAATTTTTTAGAAGTCGCTCATGCTTTATACATGATCTCACCTGTCAGTGCATCAGAAAATCCTGACGTAATTATCGAAAAGGAATTAACCCCCAATTGGTTTGAAGCAGTAATGGCCTCGGATGCTAAAGCTCCTAGGTTTAGTAAGGAACTTTTAGTAAGTGGCAGCTTTGTCAGATTTGCTTCTATAATTGATCAAGAAAATAAAATAATTGCCACCGGCAGAGTTTCTGCCTCAAAAGATTTAGCTATGGTCACCACAGTTTGGGTTACCGAGAACTATCGTGGCACAGGTTTAGCAAAAAAGATTATGCATGCTTTGAGTAATGAAGTTTTTAATATTGGGCATAAACAGATTGTTTTACAAGTACTTAAGTCAAATGAGGCAGCAGTAGGTCTTTATCGATCTTTGGGTTATGAAATTCATCATGATTACGCCTATTACCGCCACACCAGAACAGAGCAATCAAAATAAGTTGTTTGCTCATGCAAAATAGTTTTTTTCAACTACGATTATCTTCATGAAGTTATACGACACCAAAAGACGCGAAGTTGTTGAAATAACTCCCCTCACCTCTGGTGTGTTAAAAATTTATGCGTGCGGTCCAACTGTTTATCGGGATGCCCATGTGGGAAATATGCGAACTTTCTTACTCACCGATCTAATAAAAAGATTTGCGCAATATCAAGGATTAAAAGTTGAACTAATTCAAAACATCACCGATGTTGGGCATATGGCAGATGACACAGGATTAGGTGGCATAGATGAAGGCCAAGCTGACACTGAAGATCGTGTGTTAGCACAAGCAAAGTCTGAATCAAGTGATGCTTTAGCTATTGCTAGAAAATATGAACAGAATTTTCATAATGATTTAGCATTGTTAAATATTCAACCTGCCACAAAATATCCCAGAGCAAGTGACTCTATTGAGTTAATGATTGAACTGATTAAAACACTTATAGAAAAGAATCATGCCTATGTTGGCCAAGACGGAAGTGTATTTTTTGATGCCAAGTCATTTGAAAGCTATGGAGTGATCAGCGGTAACAAACTGGATGAATTAAAACCCAGTTATAGATTTGAGAGCAAAGAGGATTCGCAAAAAAGATTTCATGCTGATTGGGCTTTATGGAAACATGCCAGTGTTAATAGAACTCAATTAATTTGGGAAACTCCGTGGGGAAAAGGTTATCCCGGTTGGCACATTGAATGTAGCGCGATGAGTTTAAAGTTTTTAGGAAACAAAATTGATATTCATACTGGTGGTATTGATTTAAGATTTCCGCATCATGAAGATGAGCGAGCACAAAGTAATTCAGCGGTAGCAACAGAGGTTGTTAATCACTGGATTCATGGTGAACATCTTCTGTTTGAAGGTAAAAAAATGAGTAAATCCTCCGGTAACGTTTTACTGGTTTCACAAGTTATTGCTGAAGGTCTTGATCCCCTAGCAATTCGATTATCTTTAATGGAACATCGATATAGATCGCAAATGGATTTGACCTGGAATTCCATTAATGCCTCCCATAAATCATTAAATAAACTGCGTGAAAAAATGCAACTATGGTCTCAAACACCAGGATCAGTTGATAGTAATTACTTGCAGCAATTTGAGTCTGCTTTAAATGAAGATTTAGATACTTTTAAAGTCTTGCAATTAATAAGAACTTTAGAAAAAGATGAGTCAATTCCTGCTGGAAACAAATATGAAACAATTTTAAAGTTTGATGAAGTCTTGGGACTCAACTTAGCTAGTGAACCTATGAAACAACCCGAAATTGTTATTACTCAGGAAATTCAATCATTATTGGATGAAAGATTGAAAGCTAGAAGTGAAAAAAATTGGAAATTAAGTGATGAGATACGAGACAAATTAATCAATCTTGGAATTGGTCTTAAAGATAGTGAAAAAGGTTCGGAAGTTTTTCCACTTTAACTTTCTGGTGTTGGTTGCGGTACCCCACTTGCCGCTGGTACTACTGGGGCAAATTCAGTCGGAGCAGCTTCGCCTTCTTTTAAGCAAATGATCTGATCACTTGGTCTGTAGCTGGTAACCAGATTTTCACTTTGCACAACTGAGTTACTTTTCCAGAATTGTCTGGTCACCACAATTTTATAACCAGGTGAGGGATCTTGAGCTAAACAATTAGAATCATAAGAAACTACTCTGTCAATATTGTTATTTAAGTTATACGGTTCACCAAAATTTGCAGTAACATCATCAAACATTTTTGTGCCATACATCGAAATAGTAATACTGTCTCTGGCAGGTTTTGATTTAATTAAAATATTCCCGGTTGTGTTATTCCTAAATTTAAGATCTAAGTTGGGCCAACTGACGGTTGCTTCTAGTCCTGGGGTGTATCTAGCAATATGAACCGAATGGGCTCTTTGTTCAATTCTTTCTAAACCTGCAAAAAATGCAGCTGACCAAGTTGCTGAAGTAATGATTGAAACTCCACCACCTAACCCGTATGCAAATCTGCCCCCTTCCCCAATATAAATTCCTTTGATATAACCGTTTTGTGAAGTTCTTTCCTTAATCGTTTGATTCATTGAAAAAATTTCACCAGGTTTAAGAATTACTCCATCTAAGTACTTTGATGCTTGAGCAACATTTATTTCTCTATAAGGCATATAGTCAAAACCTTGTCGGAAGGAACTTAGTTGTTCTTTTATTCCTAAAGCTGCCATGCTCTCTGTTGTAATAACCGGTTTAATTACGGCACTATCCAAATTGACTACTCGGTTCTTTTTTTGCCTAAAAACTGAGGAAAAGGCAGCATCTAATTGCCCGGGCATAAATTTTATTCCTTCTTGAGCCGGAAGAAGAGTTATTTTGTTACCACTGAATTCAAATTGAGCATCACTTGCCGTGGTTTTAATGTTTGGAATCTGTCGTGAAATTTCAGAAATAATAACCTGTTCATCAAATTTTGATTCAAGTTTCTCTTTATTGGGCACAAACTCTAATGCGGATCCAATTACTTCAGGACTAATTTTAACTTCTCTTGAACCTATTTTTATGGTGATAGGTGCAGCGATTGCTAACTCAGCTAAATTAGATCTAACTTTGTTAACATCTTCATTGCTGACCTTGGGTGGAATGTAGGAAATTATAATTTCTGCTTGCCGTCCTTGGTAAAGCCAAGAATCACGCAAACTTTTCTGGGTCTTTTTCCAATCAATCTCAGTTCCGTTCACAGCTTCAGTGGATACCACTTTGCCACTTTGCGTGGTCAATGTTGCATTTATTGGCGAATTAGTGTTTCGTTGCACCACCTCTGCTAAGGCAATTTTTAAAGTATTTTCATTTATGGAAATGTTAGGTTTCAATTCAGTAGGCACCAGTGAAGATTTAACAAACGTGACCAAATTTTTTCTAATACCATTTACAGTTCCTGGTAAATCCAGCTCCATCCCAATCTGTTTGGGGGTAACTGTGACGACTCCTTGCGGAGTTTTAATGATTATTGGATCATCAACTTTGTCATTAACCTCAATGTTTAGTAACTGAAATGCTCTTGCTGCAGTTTCTCCCCCAATTTCTATTCCAAACAGTTTGGCATTGGGTGGCACCACAATTAGAGTCCATATATAAAAACCTATAAATGCCAACGCAAGAGTGGTAACAATTACTTGACCGTAAAACTCGCTTGCATGATATTTCCAGTTTTTATCAACTGGTTTAAGTAGATCTAGGTTTAATATTAACTCTTCTAATTCTTGCTCAACCAGTTCGTCTTGTTCTTTAGTACTAGATTTATTCTTTTTTTTAGATTTTTTACTTT
>JAEMSA010000012.1:0-2465 GCA_016463095.1 Candidatus Nanopelagicales bacterium | reverse complement strand
AGTTCGTCTTGTTCTTTAGTACTAGATTTATTCTTTTTTTTAGATTTTTTACTTTTTTTACTAAATTGCTCGAACTCCGATGATTTATCCTGCTTACTCACTTGCGTATCAACCCCTTTCCTACTCTAATCAATCCAAATCTCTCGGTACTCCAAGGTTAGTTAAGGGCGCATTTGGGTACAAAAGCCACAGATCGCTCTAGTTATTTACTCCCTTTTTCGCTAATCTAAAAGCCTCAGCCCAACCAGGAAACGGACACAATGGCCAACCAAAATACTGACGAAACTACCGTCGACGACTCAGTAATTAACTCCACCTCTGAATGGATTCAAGATCCCGAAGAAACACTAAAAAAAGGCAGCAAGAGTTGGTTGTCACGTTCAATTGTGGTGAGTTCCTCAAGTGCTAGCAGAAAAATTAATGAGCTTGAACAACAAGTAAAAGCCTTGGGTAAAAGACCAAACATTTTTGAATTAGATGATGCTGAAATCACCGCCATAGCCGGAGAAGATGCTGCCACCTTGATTAGAGCTGCTAAATCAAAAGCTCAGTCAGTTTTACTTGAAGCAGAAAAAATTGCGCAAGGAATACGTGAAACATCTTCCGCACAATTATCTGCCACCAAGGAAGAAAACAAAAAATTAATCGAAACTACCAACACTGAGATCGCACGCCTTAATACTGATGCCGAAAAGTTTATAAAAGAGCTTCGTATTCGTGCACAGAATGAATATGACGCCTCAGACAAAGAAGCGAAGCGAATTGTTCTCAATGCCACAGCAGAGGCACACGGAATTGTGGAAGCAGCCAAATCAGAAGAATTACGTATTACTAGTGAATCTTCAAAACGTGCCGAAGAATGGATGGCTCGTACCAGAAGTGAGGCTCAAGCTGAATCTCGTCGTCTAAGTGAAGAAGCACAAGCTGAAAGAAAACGTGCGATAGACAACGTTGAAATTCAACTAGATTCCGCAACCAGAGTGGCAGCTGAAGCAGCGAAAGTTCGTCGCTCACTTGCCTCAGCTTCAACTCAATTGCGTCAAGCACTTGATGACGCTTTAGCAGTGGCAACCGAAGTTGAACAAAAAACTCAAGCAGTTACTGATAAAACAGCATCCGTTAAAGACGGAATTTAGTTATTTCTTTAGGGGCAATGAACTCATTGCCCCTAAAATTACTACCGATCCCAGTAAATATATTTTTGCCAATAAATTATTAGTTAAAACTAGATCTCCTGCTTGAAGTTTTGTGCTCATTATTAAAGCGATACTTAACCATCCCAGACCATAACTAATTACAAATATCCTGGAATTTGTAGTTTTTCGCAAATGTAGAATTGTGTAAAGAAAAATAAATAAGTAAAGCAATAATCCCCAAGGAATCGTTATAAAAATTTTGAAAGTTCCCGCTTGTAAAAATCCTCCTACTACAGAAACCCCCACGCCTAAAAGCAGTGCATTTAGTAGGTTTAAAATTTTACTTTTCAACTAAATTCCAGCAAAAATATCTGTTTCAAATTCGCCGTCTTTTACAGCGTTACCTTGCACAATTCTAAAATATTCCACACCTAAAGCTTCTGGTCCAACAATTTTGGCCATTTGAAAAAATGGGCTGGTGTCTTCCACTTGAGTTGCATGGCAGCGCAATGCTGCTAATTTCTGTTCTACCAATCCAAATCCTTCAATTCTGGTGGTAACAAATTTGTCATCAACCGCAAATGGAACTTCATCAATTGAGTCAACCCCAAAGAATTTTGATCCAGAATTAGCCAAGGCATCTATTCCTTGTTGAATTTGTGATTTAGGTATACAAGTCCAATAAATTTTGCTAACTTCCCAAGCTAGTCCTAGCTCTGGTTTGTAGCTAGAAACTTTTGCTAAAGCAATTGCATAATGGGTTACCCGGTGGGCATTGATGTGATCGGGATGACCATAACCACCAAAATCATCATAAGTAATTACCACCTGTGGTTTTGTTTCTCTAATTATTTTCACTAACTCATCGGCAGCAACTTGTATATCTGTTTGCCAAAATGAATCTTTTCTTTCATTAGCGGGGGTACCCACCATTCCAGAATCCCTAAATTTTCCTGGACCACCTAAGAATCTGTGATCTGTTACTCCTAATGTCAACATGGCGTTTGCTAATTCAATTCTTCGATGTGCTCCAAGTTTGTCTTCTTTATTTGATGCCAGGTGGGCAAGTTCAGGAACTAAAACTTCTCCTTCTTCCCCACTGGTACAAGTTACTAAAGTTACTTTTGCCCCAGCTGCAATATATTTTGCCATGGTGATTCCTGAGCCAATGGTTTCATCATCGGGATGAGCATGAACTAATAAGAGTCGCTTATCTGACATAACAGTAATTATCCTCGAATGTTGTGCTTAGATTATTTATTTTTACCGCGAGAACGATTTCGCTCGCCAGCATTCAAAATAACCTTACGGATGCGCACCGTGGCCGGT
>JAEMSA010000053.1 GCA_016463095.1 Candidatus Nanopelagicales bacterium | reverse complement strand
TAACTGACCAAGGAATGTGTAGCGAATTAGGCAGTGAAATATAAACTGCTTCAACCTTAGGATCATCAATTAAATCTTGGTAATCAGTATAAAATTTCCCTGATGGGGATAGAGCTTTTGCTCGGTTCTCATCTTTTCCTGCCACTGCATAAATTTCACCAACTGAAGAGTTCATTAATGCTGGATACAGTGCTTTCCTGGCAATTGAGCCTGCACCAATAAAACCGAATCTAACTTTTTCCAATATTTTTTCCTTTTATTTGTAAGCAACAACGTTTGATTTAATGGTTCCTAAACCATCAATTCCAGTTTCAACAACTTGACCTGGCTTTAAATACTTCTCAGGTTTATGACCCATTCCCACACCTTCAGGAGTTCCAGTATTAATAATGTCTCCTGCTTTTAATTCCATAAATTGAGAGATGTACCAAATACAGTGATCAATTCCAAAAATCATGTCACTGGTTTTTGAGTCTTGTCTCTTTTCTCCATCAACAGTTGACCAAAGTCTGACATCACTTGGATCAAATTCGTCAGTTGTGACAATCCAAGGACCAATTGGATTAAAGGTTGGGAAAGATTTACCTTTCACCCATTGACCACTTCTTTCAATCTGCCAGTGACGCTCAGAAATATCTTGTGAAATTGTGTAACCAAGAATGTGTTCTTTAGCTTTTGCAGGTGATTCTAAATAAAGAGCATCTTTACCAATTACTACACATAACTCAACTTCATAATCTGTTTTGACCGAATTTGGCGGGATAATAATGTCATCAAATCCACCAATTACCGTATCTGGTGCTTTCATAAAAATAACTGGCTCTTTAGGAGGTTCAGCTCCTGATTCTTTTGCGTGCTTGGCGTAATTAAGTCCTACACAAATTGCTTTTGTTGGTCGAGCAACTGGAGAACCAAATCTGTAATCAGAGATTTTAACTTTTGGTCTACTTGATAAGTCTAGTTTTCGTAATTTTTCAATTGCTCCATTTGAAAGAGTTTCACGATTGAAATCGGCCACCACATCATCAACAAAAACTGCTTCGGTATCACTGAGTACTATGGCTGGTTTTTCAAAACCAATTTTGCCTAAACGAGCTAATTTCATCTTTAACCTTTCTTTGCTTTTATCTTAGTCTTTGTCTACTTTTTGGTTATAAACCAAACTGGTTGGTGGCTTTGCCTTTTATCCCTGGATTACAGATGAAGGCCATTCCAGCCTGAGGATGTTTTCCCATCTCATTATTGTGAGCAGTTGTGATTATTAATTGCGCTAAATCTTTACCAGCAAAAGCACAAGAAGTTGTGTAAGAAACTGGTAATTGAATTCTTTCACTAAGTTTGTATTTCTCGTCATATCTTCTAACTTCAGATCCCTCCCAAAATGCAATCCACAGGCCATCTTCACTATCCACACACATTCCATCTGGTATCTCATTTTCACCAAACTTGATGACAGTTCTTCTATCAGTGATTTCTTGGCCATCGTAGGAAAAAGCATCAACACAATGTTCAAGTGAATCAATGAAATAAAAGGTTTGGTTGTCCACAGACCAGTCAAGTCCATTAGCAAGTGTTACTTCACTAACTATTTTCTTTATTTCACTACCATCTTTAGATATTCGATACAGTCCACTTGCTTTAGGAACTAGGTCATAAGAAAGTGTTCCTAAGAATAAATCTCCCGTGTAGGAAACTTTGGCATCATTCCAACGTGATTTAAATTCATCTTTTTTTCTACCAGGAAGTTTTGAGATTTCTCCTTCTGAATTTCTTAAAACTGGACCATTAGCTGTTCCTAAGACATCTCCCCCGTTGGTGCGAGGAATGGCAAAGCTGACGTGATCATTTAGTTTGTATTCAGAAGTTTTACTTGATTCAATATTTTTACTTAAGACTTTGCCATTTAAAACATCAACCCACTGCACATGATTGTTATTGGTTCCAGAAGCGGTAGGGCCTTCGCCTAACCAGCAACGACGATCATCAAAAACTTCAACTGCAATCATTTATTTTGGTGGAATTCTTAGTCCACCGACTCCACCATCAACATTTAATCCAATTCCAGTTGTGGAAGAAGATAAAGGTGAAGCTAAATAACAAATCGCATGTGCGATTTCATCAGCGGTGACAAGTCTTCCCATTGGTTGGCGGGCAATTAATGCTTCTTTCATAGCTTTTGAATCTGCTGCTTGATCAAGCAATCTTCCAACCCATGGAGTATCAGCTGTTGCTGGAACTACGCAGTTAATTCTGATTCCTTCTCTAATGTGATCTGCGGCCATGGCAAGAGTTAAAGCGTGCACTGCTCCTTTAGATGCAGAGTAAATTGCTCGTTGTGGAAAACCATCAGTTGCCACAATGGATGAAACATTAATAATGGCAGCACTCTTTGATTTTCTTAAAAACGGAATCGCGGCAGCACTCATTCGTGCTGTTCCAACAACGTTTACATCTAATACTTTGTGCCATTCAGCATCATCACCAATTGTGACATCGCCAACTGCACCTATGCCTGCATTATTAACCAAAATGTCTAAACCGTTTTTAGCAATATCTGCAACTGATTTATTCACATCTTCTCTATTTGTAATGTCGCAAATTAAATATGTAACACCGTTAATTGGATTTAAAGGTTGGTTTCTATCAAATACAAATACTTTGCCACCACGAGATTGAAGTAATTTCGCTGTTGCTTCACCGATGCCACTTGCTCCACCGGTAACGATTGCTACTAAATCTTTAAAGTCACTCATCTCAAACTCAATCCTTTCGTGGATCAATATGAATCTTTGGACCAACACCTGCATTTGCTGGTCTTTTCCCAGCTAAAACATCAGCAGTTTCTTTTAGCCCCACAGTGGCGGCAACTATTGGTGTGGGATCAACTTTGCCACTGCCATAAATATCAATTGTTCCTTCTAAACCAGGTGAAGCAGACAAAATTCCCACAGCTGTTACATCTTTCAAAACTAAATCTCTGGTATCAATCAAACTTGGCACACCTGAAATTCCAATATAAACAACTCGTCCACCAAGTTCTACATATTTAACAGCTTTACTTGGCACATCTTTATCAAAAGTACAATCTATTACTGCATCAAATCCACCATCAACTTCTTCAAAATCTTGCGAAGTTGCACTTGCACCTAAATGTTTTGCCAATGAAAGTGTTTGTGGATTTCTACCAATAACGTGCACATAAGCACCCATGTAAGCCGCTAATT
>JAEMSA010000011.1 GCA_016463095.1 Candidatus Nanopelagicales bacterium | reverse complement strand
TATCTTGACAGTCGCTCAGCCCCAATAGCTCAGATGGTAGAGCATCTCCATGGTAAGGAGAAGGTCTGCGGTTCGATTCCGCATTGGGGCTCGGGTTGAATGATCCAAGAGCAAAGCGGAGTAGCTCAGGTGGCAGAGCAAACGACTCATAATCGTTGGGTCGCGGGTTCAACTCCCGCCTCCGCTACAAGTAGAAAAAAGTGTTAAGAGAGGATAGGTAAATGGCAAAGAGTGATGTACGTCCAAAAATAACTATGGCTTGTGCTGATTGCAAAGAACGCAATTACATAACAAAGAAAAACCGTCGTAACGATCCAGATCGTTTGGAAGTTAAGAAGTTTTGTCCACGTTGTAACAAGCACACAGAACATAAAGAAACACGCTAAGAACTTTTAGCTAACTTCTTTCAATAATCTGTGGCACTTAACTTAGCGTTTCTAAACAGGTCCTATCCTTCTTTAGAAACTTTTAAAGTTGATCAAGAAAAAATCAATGCATTCAGTGACGCCATTGGTGATAACAATGATTATGTCAAACAAGGTTATGCCTCACCAACTTTCTTAATTTCCATTCAAATGGGAGCTATGGAAGCTGCCCTATTTGATCCTGAACTTGGCCTTGATTACAGCAAAGTCGTTCATGGTGAACAAAGTTTTGAATATAAGAAACCGGTCAAAGCAGGAGATGAATTATCTTTCATCTCCACTATTGAAGACATCAAATCAAAAGTTGGCAATGATTTCATCACTATTAGAAGTGATGTTAAGGATGCAGCAGGAAACGAAGTAGCAACCTTAAAGGCAACACTTATTGCTCGCGGAACGGACAACTAATGTCCGTGGTAATTAAATACAGTGACGTTGAAGTTGGATTTGAATTACCTAAGATTGTTCATAACTATCAACGCCAAGATTTAGTGAAATATGCAAATGCATCAGGAGATCACAACAAAATTCATTTGGATGAATCGTTTGCAAAATCTGTGGGATTGCCTGACATTATTGCCCACGGAATGCTAACCATGGGTGTAGCAAGTCGAGTGGTTACCAACTGGGTAAAAGATATAACTGCTGTGAAAAGTTTTTCAGTTAAATTCTCTGCTCCAGTAGTTGTGCCAAATGACGGTAAAGGAACAGACGTAGAATTTGGGGCAAAAATTGAAGAAAAAATGGCAGATAATTTAGTAAAGATTGCAGTGGAAGCTCGTTGCAATGGCACAAAAGTTTTAGGTAGATCCTTAATAATAGTTCAACTTTCTTAAACTATGACCGCCCCTAAAGAAGTTATTGACTTAGCTGAGCAAAGAATTCAAGCTCGTGCGAATAAAGATTTTGCGTTATCTGATCAGTTACGCGATAAAATTTCAGATTTAGGCTATGTGATTAAAGATAACCCTGGAGGATATGAATTAGTTATCAAACCACCATTTGAAGTTTTTGAGAATTTAGCAAGTTTAAAACTCAAACCTAATCGTTTAAATCAGAAAGTTACAGTCTGCTTAGTAATTGATGGTTGGCTAGAAGATACTAAAGAGTGCATAAATGCATTGCTTAAATTTATGCCCAAAGATGCTTCAATTCTAGCCCTTGATTTAGGGAATAAAGAATTAGTTGGAAACTATTTAGCTGAAACAGAAAAAACAAATCAAAATTTAGTCGCTCTTCACACCTCCCAGACTTTAGAACAAGCCGGATGGGCAAATTCAATAAATAAATTAATCGAATTAAACCCAGCTGAATTTAGTGTGGTGATGGATTTAAGTTCAATCATTAGTGGTGATGCAATTACTCCGCTTATAAACCAAATAGATGATGAGTTTGTTGCCGCAGGATGGAAAGGGTCATTGGTCAAAATAGATGATGAATGGCGAAGCGTTGAAGACAAAGGAGAAGGCGAAGTAGATATTTTGTTAGGTTATTTATTCGCAATTAAAACAAAAATAGCCCAAGAAATACCGGCAAACTCCAAAGCTAAATTTTATCGAAATGCAGATCTTGAATGGTCTCTAGAATTAAGAAGTAAAGGGCATAAATTAGTAGCCCTAGGAAATACTTTGCCGGTAGAACAAAAAAGACATCACGGCTACCACGATTCTGATATTGAATATAGAGAAAAAGAGTCCAAGAAAACCTACGACCGTATCTTGCAAAACTATCGAGGCAAAACTCAAATATTGAGTCCAAGACGATAGTCGTTGAAATAACATAATCAACATGAGACAACTCAAAGGATTCAAACTTTCAGATCACACCACACTTCGAGTTGGTGGATTAGCAACAACTGTTTGTGAAATTCAGAGTCCATCAGATATTCAAGATTTTGTACACGAATATGGAAATCAAGACTTCTTTGTACTTGGTGGGGGAAGCAATATTGTTGCCCCAGATCATGAAATTAAAACACCAATTGCATTTATGCAATTGGTTAACTCTGCGGCAAAAACTGATGGAGACTTTGTTGAAATAAATGCTGGCGCTGGAATGTTGTGGGATGACTTTGTGGCAGATGCAGTTGATCAAGGTTTAAGTGGTGTGGAAACTCTTTCAGGTATTCCAGGAACAGTGGGAGCTTCTCCGATTCAAAACATAGGTGCTTATGGAACAGAAGTTAATTCTTCTATTAAATCTGTCCAGCTAGTGGATGGAACAACTGGTAAATCAAGAATTTTGACAAATGAAGATCTTAAATTTAGTTACAGATTCTCTATTCTTAAAAACTTAACGTCAAGATTTATTATCGAAAATGTTACTTTTAGATTAAAAAGAGATAAGAATTCAAAAATAACTAACTACCCACAAGTGGCAGAATCATTAGGTATCAATCCAGGACAAGCTGTATCAATTAAAGATTTACGTAAAACTATTCTTGAAATTAGAAATTCCAAAGGCATGATTCTTAATGCAAATGATCATGACACTTTCAGTGTTGGCTCATTTTTTATTAATCCAATTATGGAAAAAGATAAAGTTCCAACTAATGCTCCAAGGTATGAAAACCAATCGGGGAAAGTAAAAACCAGCGCTGCCTGGTTAATCGAACAAGCTGGATTTGAAAAAGGATTTAGACATGGTGGTGCCATGATCTCAAGTAAGCACACCTTGGCAATTGCTAATTCAGGAAATGCCACAGCAGAAGATGTGATTGAGCTGGCGAATTTAATTACATCAGGAGTCTTGCAAAAATTTGGAATAGCATTAACTATTGAGCCAAGAATTTTAAATATTTAAGCAAATAATTTTTGTAATCTAGTAATACCCTCGACGAGATCTTTGTCGCTTAAGGCATAACTCATTCGCACATATCCAGGTGTCCCAAATGCTTCACCTGGAACTAAGGCAACATCTACTTCCTCTAAAGCAATGTTTGCCAAATCTAGGGATGAATTAATTGTTTTTCCATTAACTGTTTTTCCTATCAAACCTTTAACAGAAGGGTAGACATAGAAAGCTCCACCTGGTTCAGGGCAAACCACACCTTTGATTTCGTTTAACATTTTTACAATGGTGTCACGACGTTTAGCAAACGCATCTAACATTGGTTTTAATACTTCTTGGGAACCATTTAAAGCAGCAATTGTTGCTTGTTGAGCAATGTTGTTTACGTTGCTGGTCATGTGAGACTGTAAATTTATTGATGCTTTAGTGAATTCTTTTGGTCCAATAGTCCAACCCACTCGCCAACCTGTCATGGCATAAGTTTTTGCTACTCCATTGATTATTACGCATTTTTCTCTCAATTCAGGAACAAGTCCAGGCATTGAAGAAAATTTTGACCCTGAATAAATTAGATGCAAGTAGATTTCATCGGTCATAACCCAAATATTTTTTGAGACGGCCCATTGTCCAATTGCCTTTACTTCTTCCGGGGTGTAAACAGTTCCGGTTGGGTTTGAGGGTGATGAAAAAATCAGTAGTTTGGTTTTACTGGTGCAAGCTTTTTCTAATTGCGCAACACTTATTTTGTAATTAGTGGTTTCATCTGAATTAATCACTACAGGTTTGCCACCAAATATTTGCACGGCTTCAGGGTATGTAACCCAATATGGTGCTTGTAATAAAACTTCATCACCAGGATTAATAAGTGTTGCCATGGTGTTAAAGATTGCTTGCTTGCCACCGTTTGTGACAACAACTTGATCAGCAGTTATTTCGTAACCATCATCTCTGGTGGCAGCTTTTGCAATTGCTTCTCTAAGTGGTGCTAAACCTGGAGTTGGTGAATAACGATGATTAGTAACTTCAGTTGCTGCTTTTTGCGCAGCTTCCACGATGTGAACAGGTGTGGGAAAATCTGGTTCACCAGCACCAAAACCAATAACAGGACGACCAGCTGCCTTTAAGGCTTTGGCTTTTGCGTCAACTGCCAGAGTTGCCGATTCGGCAATGGCCTGGACTCGCTCGGAGATTTCTTTGCTCATAAACCCAATGTTGTCAGGCACTTCTCCTCGAGGCTTCACCCACTAGGACTGATAAATACTGTGTCGGCGTAAACTCGTTCAGGCGTGAAGACGCTGTGCGAGGAATGCCTATCTTTTAAGCGTGATCGGCAGCTTTTGGTGCGCTTAGGGGTGTGGCGCAACTGGTAGCGTACCGGTCTCCAAAACCGGTGGTTGCAGGTTCAAATCCTGTCGCCCCTGCAAAAGAATCTCTAGTACAAAACAAAAAGAAAAAGGACGAAGTATGACTGACAAACTTGCTAACGCAACTGATGTTGGCGCGCGTCAAAATCCTTTTGTAAGAACTCGTGATTTTATTCGCGATGTAATTTCTGAATTAAAGAAAGTGGTTTGGCCAACTCAACGCCAACTAATTAATTACACCATCATTGTTTTAGTTTTCGTAGTAATCGTGGCATTAATCATTGCTGCACTTGATTTTACTTTCACTCAAATAACTTTAAGAATTTTCGGAAACTAGGAAAAGGAAAACTGTGACTGAATCTCCGTTCTCGCACGTTGAAGATATTAAACCTGCAATTGCACCAGATAATGCATCTGTTGCCGTAGCTGACATGTTTTCTGCTTCCACCGTTGAGACCCCAGAAGTTCTTGATCCAATTGTTAACGATTCACCAAACTTTGAACAACCAGTCGAAGAAGTGACAGTTGAAGAAGTAGTAACTACAGAAGTTATTGAAGAAGTTGAGGAAACACCAGCCGAAGAAGTTGATCCAGTAGTTGCATTTGCATCTTCTTTGAGATTACAAGCCGGTGATTGGTTTGTGATCCATTCTTATGCAGGTTTAGAAAACAGAGTTAAAACAAACTTAGAAAACCGCATTATTTCCTTAAATATGGAAGATTACATTTTCCAAGTTGAAGTTCCAATTGAAGAAATTACAGAAATTAAAGCAGGAACCAGAAAACAAATTAAAAGAAATAAATTTCCCGGTTATGTTTTAGTTCGTATGGAATTAACTGATGATTCATGGGGAGTGGTAAGACACACTCCAGGAGTAACAGGTTTCGTTGGTCATGCTCACACTCCTTCACCATTAAAACTAGAAGAAGTAGTGGCAATTCTTGCTCCAAGAATTGAGAAACGAATTGTTTCTGCCACAACTGGGCAAACCACAACTGTGCGCGAAGTTCAAGTACTTGATTTTGCAGTGGGAGATTCTGTCACAGTTGTTGATGGACCATTTGCCACATTGCAAGCAACAGTTTCTGAAATCAACATTGATTCACAGAAAGTAACTGGTCTGGTCGAAATCTTCGGACGAGAAACACCAGTTGAACTCGGCTTTAGTCAGATTCAAAAGAACTAGTAAAAAGGGAAAATAAAATGGCACCTAAGAAAAAAGTATCCGGTTTCATAAAGTTACAAATTGTGGCCGGTCAAGCAAATCCAGCACCACCAGTAGGACCTGCATTGGGTCAACATGGTGTGAACATCATGGATTTCTGTAAGGCATACAACGCAGCAACTGAACAACACCGTGGACAAGTAATTCCAGTTGAAATTACTGTTTATGAAGATCGTTCATTTACTTTCGTTACCAAAACTCCTCCAGCAGCAAGATTGCTATTAAAAGCAGCTGGAATTGAAAAAGGCACAAGTAATCCTTTGACCACAAAAGTTGGCAAAGTTACTAAGTCTCAAGTAAAAGAAATTGCAAACGTAAAGATGGCTGATTTGAATGCGAATGACATCGAAGCTGCATCACGCATCATCGAAGGAACAGCTCGTTCAATGGGAATCACAGTCGTCGACTAAGAAAAAGATTTCTTAAAGGACAAATTGTCTTTTAAGAGTGGGAGAGCCTCTGCGGGCTCATCAAAACCACAAACTGCAATCAATAAGGAGCAGGCAAATGAAACGCAGCAAGAAATATAGAGAGTCAGAAAAGTTAGTTGATCGCGACAAGGTGCACACTGCGCTAGAAGCAGCAGCTTTAGCGAAAAAAACTACTACTGTTAAATTCGATGCCACCATTGAAGTTTCAATGGCTTTAGGTGTCGATCCTAAAAAAGCCGATCAAATGGTTCGTGGCACAGTCTTGTTGCCCCACGGAACCGGAAAGACCGCACGCGTAATCGTTTTCGCAAACGCCGACAAAGCAGCAGAAGCAAGAGCAGCTGGTGCTGATGAAGTTGGTAGTGATGACTTAATTGAAAAAGTAGCTGGTGGATACACCGACTATGACGCAGTTGTTTCCACACCAGATCTAATGGGAAAAGTTGGTCGACTAGGAAAAGTTCTAGGACCTCGTGGATTAATGCCTAACCCAAAAACTGGCACAGTAACTATGGATGTTGCTAAAGCAGTTACCGATATTAAAAGTGGAAAAATTGAATTCCGAATTGATAAGAATTCAAACCTACATTTCCCAATCGGTCGTTCTTCATTTTCAGAACAACAATTAGCTGAAAATTACAACGCAGCTCTTGATGAAATTGCTAGAGCAAAACCATCCTCAACAAAGGGTCGCTACATCAAAAAAGCTGTTATGTCTTCTTCTATGGGACCTGGAATTCCTGTTGAAGTTGGCGCTTCAGGATCAAGTGAGACCGAGGACTAAATCCTCACCAAGATTTCTTTAGATTCACCCCTGCAGATAAGTACTACTTACAAGCAGGGGTAATCTAGGAAAAGTAAGAAGCCGAAGACCGCTGGTTTTCAAAGAAGGTAAAACTTCTTTGAAACTAAGCCTCAAAGAAATTTGAGAACCTGCGCAGGTGCGATCAAGATTGAAAAGACAAATTAATTTGTCTTCTTAGCCTGGTGCATATGCGCATCAGGTTTTTTTATTTCTCAAAGGTGATAGTAAAAACTAGCCTGATAAAAGAAGAGGGAGCCTCAATGGCGACTGCTGAAAAGTCCGCAGTTATAGCTGAGATGACGGAAAACTTCCGTAAATCAACTGCAACTGTTATGACCGAGTACCGCGGACTATCCGTTACGCAATTAAAAGAATTGCGTCGCGCATTGGGTCCTACAACAACTTACTCAGTTGTTAAAAATACTTTGTCTCGTTTGGCTGCAAAAGCTGCTGGTGTCGAAGGTTTAGATGAAATGTTAAAAGGCCCAAGTGCCATTGCATTCATCGAAGGTGACGCAGTTGAATCCGCAAAAGGTTTAAAGAATTTTGCTAAAGATAATCCTGCACTTGTTATTAAGGGTGCATACATGGATGGCAAAGTACTTTCAGCCAAAGAAATTCTTCGTCTGGCAGATCTTGAATCACGTGAAGTTATCCTTGCGAAATTAGCTGGAGCAATGAATGCATCGCTTTCACAAGCTGTGTACTTGTTAGCCGCTCCATTAGCCAAGACCGCAAGAGCTTTAGGTGCATTGCAGCAACAGAAATCTCAAGAGAACTAAATAAAGGAAAAGGGAAAATAAAATGGCAAAAATAGCAACAGATGATTTATTAAGTGCTTTCAAAGAAATGACTTTGATTGAACTTGCAGATTTCGTTAAATTGTTTGAAGAAACATTTGGCGTAACAGCTGCAGCTCCAGTTGCAGTCGCAGCAGCACCAGCTGGCGGCGGCGCAGGCGGAGATTCAGGTTCTGCTGAACAAGATGAATTCGATGTCATCTTAGAAGACGGCGGAGACAAGAAAATCCAAGTTATTAAAGAAGTTCGTACACTTACCAACTTAGGTCTAAAAGAAGCAAAAGATCTAGTTGAAGGTGCACCAAAGCCAGTACTTGAAAAAGTTAACAAAGAAACTGCAAACAAAGCAAAAGAACTAATTGAGTCTGCAGGCGGAAAAGTAACAGTCAAGTAATAGCAAAACGTTTGCAAAGAAATCCCCCACGAGCAGCACAAACTGTTCTTGGGGGATTCTTGTTTTTTAAGACATGGTGCGAATAAAACTACTAATTGTTGTTTGAAGGTTTATCCTTACCAAGATGGTCAAATTGATCATCAAAGAAATAAAACTGTTAGGAATTAATAAAATGGAAGTAGCATTATTAGTAGGTCGTTTATTTTTTGCACTATTGTTCATCGGTTCAGGAATTGGTCATCTTCGTCAAACCGCAGCAATGGCAGGTTATGCATCTTCTAAGGGTGTACCTGCAGCAAAAGCTGCAACAATCATTAGCGGTTTAATGATTTTGCTTGGCGCTGCATACATTGCACTTGGTTTTTACGCAGACCTTGGTGCTCTATTAATTTTCATCTTCTTAATACCAACTGCTTTCCTAATGCACCCATACTGGAAAGAAACAGATGCAATGGCAAAGATGAATGAAATGATTGCCTTCAACAAAGACATCGCATTAGCTGGTGCAGCACTTGCCTTCTTCTACATTTTCGCAAAACATGGCGAAACCGTAGGATTTGTGTTAAGTAACACCACACTGTTCTAAAGAAAATCAATTAAATGGGTCCTTGGGTAGCAATGCCCAAGGACTTTATTATTTTTGTTACTCGCTTGGGTAACGGGCTTGATAAATATAGCTTTTTAAGAGTTAAATTGTTTCCATGACAAGAACTGATAAGTCAACATTTAGTCACGGCGAAACCAACAATTTAGGTTGGAGAAATGTAATCAAAGCAGCGGGCGAGGCACATTTCAACGATTTGCCGCAAGGCAAAGTCTTGGCTGTGTTAGGCCATTTTTCTGATCTACATGTTTGTGATCCAGAGTCACCATCAAGAATTGAATATTTGGATCGATTGTGTGACCCAGATAGTAAGTGGCGCGAAGTGTTTGGACATATAGGAAGTTATCGACCTCAAGAAATTTTGACTACTCAAGTTGTTGCAGCAATGGTTGATGCCATGAATGAATTAAAATTAGGTCCGCTAACTAACGCTCCCATCGATGCTGTGGTTGTTACCGGGGATATGACTGATAATGCACAACAAAATGAAACCAGTTGGTATCTAAGTGCATTAAATGGTGGAAAAGTGGAACCAGTTTCTGGCAACAGAAAAGAATCTGAATGGGTTGGTTCCCACAACGTTAAATACGATGAAAATTATTGGCATCCAGATGGTGCACCGGTAGGAAAAGAACTTGACCGACCAATTTCAAAATTTGGTTTTCCAATTATCAAAGGTTTGGTTGCAAAAGCAAGAGCAGCTTTTACTTCACAAGGTTTAAATGCTCCTTGGTTTGCAACCTTTGGAAACCATGATCAACTGGTCTATGGCACGGTTACCCCAAATCAATTAATGACTGATATTTCTACTGGTTCTACCCGAGTAGTTGAATTAGCTAAAGATTCTGAGTTACCAGATGTGATTTCCAATGCAATTGGTGAAGTAGGGCCAATTAAATATCCCATCACTTCAGGATCAGAAACAGCATCAATCACTGAGGATCAAATGCGAGCATTCAATACCCCAGGAACATTTGCTGAGGCGCATTTATCTTCAGGTGGAAATCCGCTAGGACATGGTTTTACTAAAGAAAACGTCTCAAATAATACTGCTTACTGGTCTCATGATTTAGCAAACTTAAGACTGATTTCACTTGACACAGTTAATCCACATGGTGGTTGGCAAGGATCAATTGATGAGCAACAATTAGCTTGGCTTAAAGAAAAACTCATAGAAGCTAAAGATAAATATTGTGTGCTGTTGTCACATCATCCGTCCCCAACTTTAATAAATGATTACGCCCCAGTAAATGCCCCAAGAAGAGTGATAAGAGACGAGTTATTACAAGAGCTCTATCAACATAAAAACTTGATTGTTTGGATAGCAGGACATGTGCACCGCCATGCAGCTGGAATTCACACCAGGCAAGATGGATCAACGTTTTTGGAATTAACGACCGCATCACATATTGATTGGCCCCAACAAGCAAGAGTTTTAGAAATAGTAAAAGAAGACAATGGCATAGCCATTGCTTCCACTGTGATTGATCATGTAGGACAGGTGCACTGGCAGGACCAAGAGTTGGACTACTTAACAATGGCAGGAATCTCTCGGTCTTTAGCTTTGAATGATTGGCAAAAAAGAGATGACGCCAACCCAGTTCTTGCTCACGCCGGCAAAGTAGAGGATAGAAACGTGGTGTGGAGAGTAAGTGACCCTTTTCTCTAGGAAGAGGTCTCGAGCGCATAACAATTAGTCCCATGAGCCCCACAAACTTGACGAAGTGGGTAGGTGGGTGTTACAAGCAAGCAGCTTGCAGGTATGCTTTTATTTTGCATCCCAAATTCCAGCCCGCAAGGGCTCGTTTTGTTTTGCGACCAAAAGTTTGTAATGTGCCCTTCCGACGAAAGGACGCCACTTGGCATCTTCAGCCAAAGCTTCAGGAAAGAATCAGCGTTTATCTTTTGCAAAAATTAAAGAACCACTTGAGGTTCCAAATCTTCTAGATTTACAAATCGAATCATTCGATTGGTTAATGGGTAATGAAAAATGGCAAACACGAGTAAAGACCGCACTTGATGCAGGCAGAACTGATGTACCAACAACTTCTGGTTTAACAGAAATATTTGAAGAAATTTCACCAATTGAAGATCTGGCAGGATCTATGTCCCTGTCTTTCCGTGATCACAGATTTGAACCTGCTAAATACACAGTTGAACAATGTCGAGATAAAGACGTAACTTACGCTCAGCCATTATTCGTTACAGCAGAATTTATGAACAATGAAACTGGTGAAATCAAGTCACAAACAGTATTCATGGGCGATTTCCCAATCATGACCAACAAGGGAACATTTGTAATTAATGGAACTGAAAGAGTTGTGGTTTCACAACTAGTTCGCTCACCTGGTGTTTATTTTGAAAAGTCAATTGATAAAGCCACTGACAAAGAACTTTTCACAGCAAAAGTTATTCCTAGCCGTGGAGCATGGTTAGAATTTGAAGTTGATAAGAAAGACTTAGTTGGAGTTCGACTAGATCGTAAACGTAAACAATCAGCCACAGTATTGCTAAAAGCACTTGGTTTAACTGCTGATCAAATTGCTACAAAGTTTGCTAAGTATCCAACAATCCTTGACACACTTGCAAAAGATTCTGTACAAACTCAAGAAGAAGCTTTAGTTGATCTTTACCGCAAGATGAGACCAGGTGAACCACCAACAATTGAGGGTGGTCGAAACCTGCTTAATAATTATTATTTCAATGCCAAGCGTTATGACTTAGCAAAAGTTGGTCGTTACAAAGTTGGTAGAAAACTTGGTTCACAATTACCATTACAACAAAACACATTAACTGTTGATGATATTTGTGACACAGTTGAATACATTGCCGCATTGCATGCCGGTGTTACTGAATTAAATAAAACACGTGGTAAAACAGTTGTGGAAATTGATGATATTGATCATTTTGGAAACAGAAGATTAAGAACTGTTGGCGAATTAATTCAAAACCAAATTCGTACCGGTTTATCTCGTATGGAAAGAGTTGTAAGAGAAAGAATGACAACTCAAGACGTGGAAGCAATTACGCCACAAACATTGATCAACATTCGTCCCGTTGTTGCCTCAATTAAAGAATTCTTTGGTACCAGCCAATTGTCACAATTTATGGATCAAACAAATCCATTAGCTGGTTTAACTCACAAACGTCGTTTGTCAGCACTTGGTCCGGGTGGACTTTCACGTGAGCGAGCAGGTTTTGAAGTTCGTGACGTGCATCCTTCTCATTACGGCAGAATGTGTCCAATTGAAACTCCTGAAGGTCCAAACATTGGTTTGATTGGTTCACTTTCTTCTTTCGCTCGCGTTAATGAATTCGGTTTCATCGAAACCCCTTATCGCAAAGTAACAAAAGGTAAAGTTACTAACCAAATTTCTTATGTAACCGCTGATGAAGAAGATCGTCACGTTATTGCCCAAGCAAACGCTCTGTTAGCTGCTGATGGAACTTTCTCTGAAGAAAGAGTTTTGGTACGCCGTAAAGGCGGAGATGTTGATTTTGTTTTACCTGAAGAAGTTGATTTCATGGATGTTTCTCCACGCCAAGTTTGGTCCGTTGCCACTGCCATGATTCCGTTCTTAGAACACGATGATGCCAACCGTGCGTTGATGGGTTCTAACATGCAACGTCAATCTGTACCTTTAATTAGAACTGAAGCACCTTTAATTGGAACTGGTATGGAATATCGTGCCGCAGTTGATGCTGGAGACGTAGTTGTTTCTGAAAAAGCTGGTGTGGTTTCAGAAATAAGTGCAGACACAATTGATGTGGCTAACGAAGATGGATCTGCTACTACTTACAAAGTTCAAAAATTCCGTAGATCAAACCAAGGAACTTCTTATAACCAAAAGCCAATTGTTAAAGAAGGCGAAAAAGTTAAAGCTGGACAAGTTTTGGCTGATGGTCCATGTACCGATGGTGGAGAAATGGCACTGGGTCGAAACCTACTTGTGGCATACATGCCATGGGAAGGCCACAACTACGAAGACGCCATCATTTTGAATCAAAGACTTGTTCAAGATGACGTGTTAACTTCCATTCACATTGAAGAACACGAAATTGATGCACGCGATACCAAACTAGGTGCCGAAGAAATTACTAGAGATTTGCCAAACGTTTCTGAAGAAGTTTTAGCCGATTTGGATGAACGAGGTGTGATCCGCATTGGTGCTGAGGTTGTACCGGGTGACATTTTGGTTGGAAAAGTTACCCCCAAAGGTGAAACAGAATTAACACCTGAAGAAAGATTGTTACGCGCAATTTTCGGTGAGAAAGCTCGTGAAGTAAGAGACACATCTTTGAAAGTTCCCCACGGTGAAAGCGGAACTGTTATTGACATCAAAGTTTTCGATCGTGAACACGATGATGAAATGGGACCAGGTGTTAACCAAATCGTTCGCGTTTACATCGCTCAAAAAAGAAAAATTACTGAAGGTGACAAGTTAGCCGGACGCCACGGTAATAAAGGTGTTATTGCAAAAATTCTTCCTGCCGAAGATATGCCTTTCCTAGAAGATGGCACACCTGTTGACATTGTGTTAAATCCGCTGGGAGTTCCGGGCCGTATGAACTTAGGTCAAGTTTTGGAATTCCATTTAGGTTGGTTAGCTAAATCTGGTTGGGACATTGAAGGCAGTCCAAAGTGGGCCGAAAATATTCCAGACAACATGAGAAAAGTTCCACCTAACACCAAACTTGCCACACCAGTATTTGATGGGGCTAGAGAATCTGAAATAACTGGCTTGATGACAGCTTCCCTTCCATCTTCAAACGGTGAACGTTTAATTGGGGCAAATGGAAAAGCTCGTCTGTTTGACGGACGAAGTGGCGAACCATTCCCAATGCCAATTGCAGTTGGATACAAATACATTTTGAAACTTCTCCATTTGGTTGACGACAAGATCCACGCTCGTTCAACTGGTCCATACTCAATGATTACCCAACAGCCACTTGGTGGAAAAGCACAATTTGGTGGTCAAAGATTTGGGGAAATGGAAGTTTGGGCCCTGGAAGCATACGGTGCTGCATACGCACTACAAGAATTATTAACCATCAAATCAGATGACGTACTAGGTCGAGTAAAAGTTTACGAAGCAATTGTGAAGGGTGAAAATATTCCAGAACCTGGAATTCCAGAATCCTTCAAAGTTCTTGTTAAAGAAATGCAATCACTAGGACTAAACGTTGAAGTTTTGTCAGGTGACGGTAAAGCAATTGAAATGCGTGACACAGATGAAGACGTATTCAGAACAGCAGAAGAACTAGGTATCGACTTATCTCGTCGTGAACCAAGTTCTGTAGAAGAAGTTTAAGAAACTAGGAAAAGGGCGGAAAAAGAAAAGTGTTAGATGTAAACAACTTTGACGAATTACGTATCGGCCTAGCTTCTGCAACAGATATTCGTAGCTGGTCACATGGTGAGGTTAAGAAACCTGAAACCATTAACTACCGAACATTAAAGCCAGAGAAAGACGGCTTGTTCTGCGAAAAGATTTTTGGACCAACCCGTGATTGGGAATGTTATTGCGGTAAATACAAACGTGTTCGATTCAAAGGCATCATTTGTGAACGTTGCGGTGTTGAAGTAACACGTGCAAAAGTTCGTCGCGAAAGAATGGGTCACATTGAATTAGCAGCACCAGTAACACATATTTGGTACTTCAAAGGTGTTCCTTCACGTTTAGGTTACCTACTTGACCTAGCACCAAAAGATTTAGAAAAAGTTATTTATTTTGCCGCCTACATGATCACAGACGTTGATGTAGATGCACGTCACGAAGATCTGCCATCTTTAGAAGCAAAACTTGATTCTGAAAAGAAGAAAATTACCAATCGTCGCGACGCTGACATCAATGCTCGTGCGAAAAAACTTGAAGAAGACTTAAAAGCATTAGAAAAAGATGGTGCTAAGTCTGATCAAAAACGTAAAGTAAAAGAATCAGCAGAACGTGAAATGAACTCAATTCGCAGAAAAATTGATGCTGAAATCGACCGCCTAGCTTCAGTTTTTGATCGTTTTAGAAACCTAAAAGTGCAAGATCTTGAAGGTGACGAAATGTTGTATCGCGAAATGCGCGATAGATACGGTCGCTATTTCACTGGTGGTATGGGTGCTGCCGCAATCAAACGTCGTTTAGAAACCTTTGATCTAGTTGCCGAAGCAGCATTGTTGAAGGAATTAGTGCATTCAGGTAAAGGTCAGAAGAAAACACGTGCCCTAAAAAGACTTAAAGTAATTAACGCTTTTGATGCCACCACCAATTCACCAGCTTCAATGGTGCTCGATGCCATTCCAGTTATCCCACCAGATCTTCGCCCCATGGTTCAACTTGATGGTGGAAGATTTGCCACCTCAGATCTCAACGATTTGTATCGTCGTGTAATCAACAGAAACAATCGTTTAAAAAGATTGTTAGACCTTGGTGCACCAGAAATTATTGTCAACAACGAACGTCGAATGCTACAAGAAGCAGTTGATGCGTTGTTTGATAACGGTCGTCGTGGTCGCCCAGTCACAGGACCAGGAAATCGTCCGTTGAAATCTTTGTCTGACATGTTGAAAGGTAAGCAAGGACGTTTCCGTCAAAACTTGCTTGGAAAACGTGTTGATTACTCAGGCCGTTCGGTAATCGTGGTTGGTCCACAATTAAAGCTGCACCAATGCGGCTTACCAAAACAAATGGCACTAGAACTGTTCAAACCATTTGTGATGAAACGTCTGGTTGATTTAAACCATGCCCAAAATATTAAATCTGCCAAGCGCATGGTGGAAAGATCTCGTGCGGTGGTGTGGGATGTATTAGAAGAAGTAATTACTGAACATCCAGTAATGCTTAACCGTGCCCCAACCTTGCATCGTTTAGGTATTCAAGCATTTGAGCCACTATTAATTGAAGGTAAAGCAATCCAAATTCATCCTTTGGTTTGTACTGCATTTAACGCAGACTTCGACGGTGATCAGATGGCTGTGCACGTACCACTTTCCCCAGAAGCTCAAGCTGAAGCTCGTATTTTGATGTTGTCTTCGAACAACATTTTGTCTCCAGCTTCAGGTAAACCAATTACCACACCAACCCAAGACATGGTGTTGGGAATTTATTACCTAACACTTCAAACAGCTGGTGCTAAAGGTGAAGGAAGAATTTTCTCTTCAGTGGCCGAAGCTGTGATGGCCTTTGACCGTCACGAACTTGATTTGCAATCAGAAATCACAATCCGATTGAGAAATGTTTACCCACCTCACGAACATGTAACACCAAAAGGTTGGTCATTTGGTAAACCTTTAACTATGAAAACAACGCTAGGTAGATCTTTATTCAATGAAGCGTTGCCAGATAATTATCCATTCATTAATTCAGTGGTTGACAAGAAAAAACTTGGCGCAATTGTTACTGAATTAACTGAAAAGTATCCAAAAATTCAAGTGGCACAAATTCTTGATCTTTTGAAAGAATTAGGTTTCCGCTGGGCAACCAGAAGTGGTGTCACCATTTCTATCGATGACGTGCTGGAACCACCAAGTAAAGATGCGTTGTTGAAGAAAGCTGAAGATGTGGCAGCAAAAGTCCAAAAGAATTTTGAACGAGGCATGATTTCTGATGCTGAACGCCGCCAAGAATTAATTGATATCTGGACCAAAGTAACTGCAGAAATTGCTGATGCAATGGAAAAGAATTTCCCTATTTCAAACCCGGTTTGGATGATGGCTCACTCTGGTGCACGTGGAAACATGATGCAAATCAGACAACTTGCAGGTATGCGCGGTTTGGTATCAAATCCAAAAGGTGAAATTATTCCTCGCCCTATTAAATCAAACTTCCGCGAAGGCCTATCAGTGTTGGAATACTTCATTTCCACACACGGTGCTCGTAAAGGTTTGGCAGATACCGCACTTCGTACCGCAGATTCTGGTTATTTAACTCGTCGTCTTGTTGATGTTGCCCAAGACGTAATTATTAGAGAAGAAGATTGTGGAACTGATCGTGGTCTCAAAGTAATTATTGGAGAAATTGGCCAAGACAAAGTCACTCGTGCAGTTGAATTTGTTGACACCACAGTTGCATCCCGTGTGTTAGCTGATGAAGTCAAAATTAACCAAGAAACACTTGCTCATCGTGATGATGAATTATCAATGAGTTTAATTAATGAACTTATTGGAGACGGTGTTACTGAAATTAGGGTTCGCTCAATTTTAACTTGCGAATCTAAACTAGGAACTTGTGCTCGTTGTTACGGCCGCTCCATGGCCAGTGGCAAGTTAGTTGATGTGGGCGAGGCAGTAGGAATTATTGCTGCTCAATCAATTGGTGAACCAGGAACACAATTAACAATGCGTACTTTCCACACCGGTGGTGTAGCAGGTGCAGACATCACGCATGGTTTGCCACGTGTTGTTGAATTATTTGAAGCACGCACCCCTAAAGGTGTGGCACCAATAAGTGAAGTAGCGGGACGTATTCGTATTGAAGAAACTGACAAGACTAGAAGAATTGTCGTTATTCCAAATGATGGCGCTGAAGAAGTTGCTTACCCAGTTTCTAAGCGAACTCGTTTAATGGTGGAAGACGGTCAAGCAGTTGAAGTTGGTCATCAACTAGTTGTTGGTGCCGTTGATCCAAAACAAGTCCTTCGAGTACTTGGACCTCGTGAAGTGCAAATTCACTTAGTAAATGCGGTGCAAGAAGTTTATCGCTCCCAAGGTGTAAGCATTCACGATAAGCACATCGAAGTAATTGTTCGCCAAATGCTTCGCCGTGTAACAATCATCGAATCAGGAGACGCAAATCTTTTGCCAGGTGAATTGGTTGATCGCGTAATATTTGAAACCGAAAACAGAAGAGTTGTGCAAGAAAGTGGTAAACCAGGTTCAGGAAGACCAGAACTTATGGGTATCACTAAGGCATCACTTGCAACTGAATCATGGTTGTCTGCTGCCTCATTCCAAGAAACCACCCGTGTTCTAACTGATGCTGCTATCAACGAAAAATCAGATTCACTGGTTGGTCTAAAAGAAAACGTGATCATTGGAAAACTAATTCCAGCTGGAACTGGTTTGCCTCGTTACCGACATGTTCGAGTTGAACCAACTGAAGAAGCAAAAGCAGCAATGTATGCCTCAATGTCAAGTTATGACGATATTGATTACACCTCATTTGGGGTAGGTGGCGGACAAGCTGTGCCTTTGGATGATTATGACTCAGGTGCAAATCAAAGATAATTAAGAACTAAAAAAGACCCCCGAAAATTCGGGGGTCTTTTTATTTAATCAATAACAGTTCGTCGAGGGCCAACACCCCAGGCAATGTAATTCCACATCCAATCAGCAATAACACTGATTCGATTTCTTCCCCCAGCTAAATAGAAAACGTGTAGCGCTAACCAGGTTAACCAAGCAATTGTTCCATGCATTCTTAACCCACCAGGCATTTCCACCACAGCTCTTCTTCTGCCAATTGTGGCCATTTGTCCTTTATCGGTGTATTTAAACGGGCTTAAAGGTTTATTGTTTTTTAAACTTATTATTTGTTTAGCAACATGTTTGCCCATTTGTAAAGCAACCGGTGCGATCATGGGAAGAGGGTTTCCCTTGAATTGCAAATGAGCACCATCACCAATCACAAAAATTCCTGCACTGGTTTGAAGATTCTCATCTATCTTGATTCGATTAGATCGATCTGTTTCACCAAGGGAAGTCCAAGTTTGGTACGCCGCAACACCTGCAGCCCAAATGAGAGTTCCACCAGAAAGAATTTCACCACTCTTTAAGTGAACATCGGTTTCATACATTCGATCAACAGCTGAATTAGTTTTAACAGATACCCCAATTTCTTCTAATTCAGATTGGGCATGTTTGGAAGATTTTTCATGAAACATTGGTAAAACTCTGGGGCCAGCTTCAACTAAAGTTACTGAAGCCATTTTGTAAATATTAGGAAATTCATGTTTCATACTTTTCTGTAATTCAGCCACTGCACCGGAAACTTCAACACCGGTAGGACCCGCGCCAATCACAACTACTTTGAGAGATTCTTTGGGTTTATGTCCTGCTTCAACTTCTTCATACATGCCCAGCAATTGTTTCTTGATTACACGGGCTTCCAAAATTGATTTCATTTGCAAAGCATTTTCTTGCACACCAGGTACACCAAAGGTGGTGCCAGTACTTCCGGTGGCTAAAACTAAATGATCATATTCAATAGTTGATTGATCAGCCAAAATAATGGATTTGGAATTACTATTTACCTTTGTTACTTCACCTTTTCGAAAGCTAACTCCAGGAATAGCTGCTCGTACTGGATAAGCAATGTCATCTTCAGGTAGTCCACCTGTTGCTACTTGATAAAGCAGGGGAGAAAAAAGTTGGTAAGGATGTTTATCTACCACTGTGACATTTACATCTTTTTGCTGAGAAAGTTTTCGCGCAGCAGCAAGTCCACCAAAGCCTGCTCCGACAATTACAACTCTCATATATCTAATTATGGCTGATTTGTGAGGGATGGGCGACTTAAAATGGCACTTATTCTCAGGAAACTCTCAGAATAGTTTTAGATGATTTAAGGGTAAGCCCATCAAAGTTTAAGTAAGGCAAGACAACAGAAAGAGGAAAAAATGATCAAGAAAAGAACTGTACTAGCAGCTTTAGTTGTTACTGGACTAATTGCTTCAACTTCTTCTGCAGCATTCGCTAACCATGGTGGCGGAAACGGCGGCAGAGGTGAAGGTAACCGCGGAGGTGGCGCAATCGCATCTCTTGTTACTGCTGGAACGATTAACCAAACACAAGCTGATGCTTTTAAAGCAGCAATGAAAACAAAGCTTGATGCCAAGTTTGTAACTAAATTAAACACAGTTTTAACAGGTTTAGTTAGCAATTCAACCTTGACTCAAACAAAAGCAAATGCAGTTAAAGCTGCAGCAACAACTAAAAAATCAATTAGAGATCTTGTAACAGCAGGAACTATAACTACTGCTGAAGCAACATCAATTAAGACCGCACTGCGTGCTCTTCCAAAAGAAGACATCACAGTAATTAGAGACGAAGTTCTTACTTCCTTGGTTTCTAATAGCACCATCACCCAAGCTCAAGCTGATGCAATCAAGGCAGCCAAAGCAGCCTGGGTAGGAAAATTAGGAAGTCATCGTGGTGCTGATTTGGGAACCGCCCAAACTGCATCACTGACTTACTAAAACCGGTGGCTTGTAGAGCATCTTGCAAACTAAAGCGAATAGATTAGTAACCGTGACTAACTCCCTAGCTCGAATTCTGGTAGCAGAAGACGAGACGTCACTTAATGATCTATTGCAAGATGCTCTACGCATGAATGGTTATGAAACTATTTCTGCCAAACATGGCATGGAAGCTGTAAGACTTATTAGGGAAGAAAAACCCGATTTAGTAATCCTTGATATAAATATGCCTCAATTAGATGGTTTCGGCGTAATAGAAAAACTGAGAAATGAAAATAACAATATTCCCATAATTGTTTTAACTGCACGAGATCAAAAAGATGATAAGTCAATTGGTTTTGGGTTAGGTGCAGACGACTTTGTTACCAAACCTTTTGGTTTAGAAGAACTACTTATGCGAGTGGCAGCAGTTTTAAGAAGATCCAAGAATAAGCCTACTGAGGGAAATGTATTAGTAAATGGAAATATATCTTTAGATATTTTAAATTATCGAGTGAGTGTTAATGATAAAGAAATTGAAACCTCACCAACTGAATTTAAATTATTGCAATATCTGATGGAAAATTCTGGACGAGTTTTAACGAGAGAACAAATTCTAAGTGTGGTGTGGGGGCTAGATTTTGCAACGGATGGAGCAGTACTTGACACATATATTTCTTACTTAAGAAAAAAATTAGGAGATAGCGCATACATACGAACTGTGCGTGGTATTGGCTACCAGATTGAAGCCAAATGAAACTTAGGACAAGAATTTCAATTTTAACAGCCGTATTGTCTGCAATACCAACTTTTGCACTTGGCGGCATTGCGGTGAATAATGCGCAAAAAACATTTAGCGACTCAATTGATAATGCACTAATTACCTCTATAAGCCAACCAAGACTTTTGAAAGAATTACGTGGCGAAACACTTTCCCCAGCCAGAGGTTTAGCCGATTCCTATATTTCCATTGCGCGATTTGAGGCAGATGGATCTTTAACAATTCTTAGATCCGCAGGCATAAACGATGACGATGACGTATTTCCACAATTAACTCCTGCTCAAGTGTTTGAAGCAAGTACCAAAATAATCACAGTGAGAGATAAAGATTTCTATAGAGTTTTAGCATTTCAAGGTCGCACCAATGAAATTTATGTTTTGGCTGCTTCATTGAAAGAGTCTCGAAGGGCAACCGGGGAAGTATTAACTAACACAGCTTTTGCGGCAATAATAATTTCTCTACTAAGTGGAATTCTTGCTTGGTTTACTGTGAGTAGATTCTTCAAACCAGTTATCCAAATGGTTGATGTCGCACATGCAGTTGCAGAAGGTGATTTTTCAAGGAATATGCCTGGGGCAAAAAGTGGCACAGAATTTGGGGAATTATCTTTAGCTATTAATAAAATGATGCTGGCTTTAAGACAATTTGTTTCAGATGCATCACATGAACTTAGAACCCCTCTTACCGTGATTAGGGGTTATTCAGAAATTTTGCAAAAAGAAAATATTGATCAAGACCAGCGAGATAGGGCAGCTTCAAGAATTGAAACAGAAAGCTTAAGAATGGAAAGACTGGTTAAAGATTTGCTAACTTTAACCAAAGCAGATTCTGTGGCATCCCTTACCTACGAATCCTTAGACATCAGAGAAATTATTGAAGAATATTTTAAAGACTTAACTTCAAATAATTCAAATAGGAATGTGGTATTTAAAGGTGATGCTAAGGCATTAATCCGCTGTGACGAAGATTCAATGAGACAACTTTTTTCAAATATCTCACAAAATATTTTGCGCCATACCCCCGTTGATTCAAATGTTGAAGTGGTAATAAAACAAAGTGACAGCAACACAGTGATAATTATTGATGATGCTGGACCAGGAATACCACCTAGTGCCAGAAATCAAGTCTTTGAGAGATTTTCCCGACTAGATGAATCACGATCTAGAGATACCGGGGGATTTGGTTTAGGAATGAGCATCATTAAATCCGTTGTTGATAAACACAATGGCCAAATATTTTTAGAAGACTCTGTGTTTAACGGTCTTCGAATCAGACTAGTTTTTCCTAATTAAAAACATCTGTCGGTAAATCAAGTACTTCATCCATCACACCACTTGGTTGTACTTTGTCATATTGAATTTCAACCTTACTAAAAACACTTTTGCCAGATTTACCGGTAATAGGTGCAGTTAATTTAATTTCCACTGCCGAAACAACGTCGGTTCCTTCCACACAAGTTGGTTCACAGTCATTAGTTGTGGAGGTTCCTACGCCGATAGCATTTGTTGATGCCCAGCTAGCCCATGAGATTTCATTCAATATTTGACCCGCATCGGCACAATAAAGAACTAATTCGACTGGCTTTTGCTCAAAAGTCACGCAATTGACTACATATATGTCTGCATTTGAGGCACTTTGAGTAGTTGGGGACACTTGATTACAAGCCGAAACTGTGAGGGAAAGAGTTAATAGCAACAGGACTCTCTTTAGCACAAATTGAGGCTAGCGCCTAGGAACCCGACCCCCGATGTCGGGCGTGCCGTGACCATTGCGTAAATTGGTGTCTCGCGTCTCAAGTGCAAAAGGGTTATTTGCCCCACGTATTTGATCGCTGACTTTCAGCTAGATCGAAAGAAATTTCAGTACCAAAGAGAAACTGGAGTAACTGCGTGCCTACGATTCAACAACTCGTACGCAAGGGTCGCCAAGAAAAATCGGCGAAGAGTAAAACACCAGCGCTTAAAGGTTCACCTCAGCGCCGTGGTGTTTGCACACGCGTTTATACAACAACTCCCAAAAAACCAAACTCTGCTTTAAGAAAAGTTGCACGTGTTCGTTTATCTTCCGGTATGGAAGTCACTGCATACATTCCAGGTGTTGGACATAACTTGCAAGAACATTCAATCGTTTTAGTTCGTGGCGGCCGTGTTAAAGATCTTCCAGGTGTTCGTTACAAAATTATTCGTGGTTCTCTAGATACACAAGGTGTAAAAGATCGTAAACAATCACGAAGCCGATATGGCGCAAAGAAAGAGAAAAGCTAATGCCACGTAAAGGTCCTGCGCTAAAGCGCCCATTAGTTTCAGATCCAGTTTATTCATCCCCATTAATTACTCAATTGGTAAATAAGATTTTATCTCGTGGTAAAAAATCAACGGCAGAATCAATTGTTTATGGTGCATTAAACGGAACCAAAGATAAAAGTGGCAACGATCCAATTATCACTTTGAAAAAAGCTTTAGAAAATATTAAACCAACTGTTGAAGTTAAATCACGTCGTGTTGGTGGTGCAACTTACCAAGTTCCAGTTGAAGTTAAACCTGCTCGCGCAACAGCATTAGCTCTGCGCTGGTTAGTAGATTTCTCACGCGAACGTAGAGAAAAGTCAATGATGGACAGATTGATGAATGAAATTTTAGATGCCTCAAATGGTTTAGGTGCATCTGTAAAGAAACGCGAAGACACCCACAAGATGGCTGAAGCAAATAAAGCATTTGCTCACTATCGCTGGTAGTTAAAGAAAAGGAAAAGAAGACAGTGGCAACAGATACGCAGCTTGATTTAGCTACGGTGCGCAATATCGGCATCATGGCTCATATTGATGCGGGCAAAACTACAACTACTGAACGAATTCTTTTCTACACAGGCGTTAATTACAAAATTGGTGAAGTTCATGATGGTGCCGCAACTATGGACTGGATGCCACAAGAACAAGAACGCGGTATCACTATTACTTCTGCAGCAACAACTTGTACTTGGGATGACCATTTAATTAACATCATTGACACACCAGGTCACGTAGATTTCACAGTTGAAGTTGAAAGATCACTTCGAGTACTAGACGGTGCCGTTGCAGTGTTTGACGGTGTTGCTGGTGTTGAACCACAATCAGAAACCGTATGGCGCCAAGCAGATCGTTACAAAGTTCCACGTATTGCCTTTATTAATAAATTAGATAGAACCGGTGCTGTTTATACCCGCACCTATGAAATGTTGATTGAAAGATTGCACGCCCCAGTTGTGTTGTTACAACTTCCAATTGGAACCGAAGGTGAATTTGCTGGAATCGTAGATTTGATCGATATGAAAGCTTATGTTTGGGATCTTGAAGCAAATAAGGGCGACGAATTTGAAACCCAAGAAGTTCCTGCAAATATGTTAGCTGAAGCAAAAGTTAAGCGTGCTGAAATGATTGAAAAACTTGCTGACATTGATGAAACAATTATGGAATTATTCATGGAAGAAAAAGAACCATCCAGAGAGCAAATAATTGCCGCAATTCGTAAAGGCACAGTTAATTTCTCAGTAGTTCCAGTAATCATGGGTTCTGCATTTAAAAACAAAGGTGTACAACAAATGTTGGATGCAGTTGTTAGATATCTACCTAGCCCATTAGAAGTTGGAGCCATCAAAGGCTTTAAGCAAGGAGATCCTTCCGTTGAAATTGATAGAGCACCTTCAGAAAATGAACCATTCTCAGCACTAGCTTTTAAAATCATGAGTGATCCTCATCTTGGAAAATTAACTTACATTCGAATTTATTCTGGAAAATTAGAACCAGGAACATCTGTGTTGAATGCTACAAAAGATAGAAGAGAAAGAATTGGCAAGATTTATCAAATGCACGCCAACAAACGTGAAGAAAGAGATTCAGCAACTGCAGGTTTGATTGTGGCAGTTATGGGATTGAAAGACACCACTACAGGTGACACACTTTGTGATCAAGATAAACCAGTTGTTCTTGAATCAATGGACTTTCCGGATCCAGTTATTCACGTAGCAATCGAACCAAAGACCAAGAACGATCAAGACAAACTTGCCACAGCAATTCAAAGACTTGCTGAAGAAGACCCAACATTCCATGTTCGTGGAGATGAAGAAACCGGTCAAACAATTATCGGTGGAATGGGTGAACTTCACTTAGAAGTTCTGGTAGATCGCATGAAACGTGAATTTAAAGTTGAAGCAAACGTTGGTAAACCACAAGTTGCATATCGCGAAACTATTACTAAAAAAGTTGAAAAAGTTGATTACACCCACAAGAAACAATCTGGTGGCGCTGGACAATTTGCCCGCGTAATTGTTGATATCGAACCAAACACCACTGAAGGTGGCGGTTATGAATTCGTTAACAAAGTATCTGGTGGAAGAATTCCTAGAGAATATATTCCTTCAGTTGATGACGGTGCTCAAGAAGCAATGGTTAACGGGGTACTAGCCGGTTACCAAATGGTTGACATCAAAGTTACTTTGCAAGATGGCGCATACCACGATGTTGACTCTTCAGAATTAGCTTTCAAAATTGCTGGATCAATGGCATTTAAAGAAGCTGCTCGAAAAGCTAATCCAGTTTTGTTAGAACCAATGATGGATGTTGAAGTTGTAACACCTGAAGATTTCATGGGTGAAGTAATTGGAGATTTGAATTCCCGTCGTGGCCAAATTCAAGCTATGGACGAAAGAGCAGGCGCACGTGTTGTTAAAGCTCTTGTGCCCTTAAGCGAAATGTTTGGTTATGTAGGTGACTTGCGTTCCAAAACACAAGGACGAGCAAGTTACTCAATGCAATTTCATTCTTACGCGCAAGTACCCGCTGCAGTTTCGCAAGAAATTGTTGCCAAGGTTCGCGGCGAGTAAGAAAGAAAGAACCGCGCAATTAGCAAACTGCTAATTGTCGGGATAGAAAAACGCAGGTCAAAGGAGAAGCAAAGTGGCAAAAGCCAAGTTCGAGCGGACAAAACCGCACGTAAATATCGGCACCATCGGCCACATCGACCACGGCAAAACCACATTGACCGCGGCGATTACCAAGGTGCTACACGACAAATATCCGGATGTAAATCCATTTACTCCGTTCGACCAAATTGACAAAGCTCCTGAAGAGCGTCTACGCGGTATCACCATTTCGATTGCACACGTCGAATACCAAACTGAAGCACGTCATTATGCACACGTTGACTGCCCGGGCCACGCTGACTACATCAAAAACATGATTACTGGTGCAGCACAGATGGACGGCGCAATTCTTGTTGTTGCAGGAACTGACGGACCGATGCCACAAACAAAAGAACACGTTTTGTTGGCACGTCAAGTTGGTGTACCTGCAGTTGTTGTTGCATTGAATAAGTGCGACACAGCAGATCCAGATTTGTTAGAACTTGTAGAAGAAGAAATTAGAGAACTTCTAACCAAGTACGAATTCCCTGGAAAAGATACTCCAATTGTTCGCATCTCTGCTTTGAAAGCTCTAGAAGGCGATGCTAAATGGTCAGAATCAATCATGGAATTAATGACTGCGGTTGACACATTTATCCCAACTCCAGTACGCGAAATCGAGAAGCCATTCTTGATGCCAGTTGAAGACGTTTTCACGATCACAGGTCGTGGAACAGTTATTACTGGTCGTATTGAAAGAGGACAAGTAAAGGTTAACGAAGAAGTTGAAATCGTGGGAATCCGCGAAACTTCACAAAAAACTATCGTTACCGGTATCGAAATGTTCCGCAAACTTCTTGACGAAGGTCAAGCTGGCGAAAACGTTGGTTTGTTACTTCGTGGAACCAAGCGTGAAGATGTTGAACGCGGTATGTGCGTTGTTAAACCAGGAACTTCAACACCACACACCAACTTCGAAGCTCAGGTTTACATCTTGAGCAAAGACGAAGGTGGACGTCACACTCCATTCTTCAATAACTACCGTCCACAGTTCTACTTCCGTACAACTGACGTGACTGGTGTTTGTGAATTACCAAACGGTGTCGAAATGGTTATGCCAGGAGACAACACTGAAATGAAGGTCGAGTTAATTCAACCGATCGCCATGGAAGACGGTCTTCGCTTCGCAATTCGCGAAGGTGGACGCACTGTTGGTGCAGGACGTGTAACAAAGATTGTTAAGTAATTAACAATCACATTTGACTTTCAAGCGGGATGGGTAAAACCTGTTCCGCTTGAAACCAAAAAAGTAAGACCAACCGAAACTAGTAAGGAAGGTAGGCGAAACCGATGGCCGGACAAAAGATCCGTATCAGGCTAAAGGCTTACGACCATGAGGTCATTGACTCTTCTGCCAAGAAGATAGTCGAAACTGTGATCAAAACTGGTGCAAAAGTTGCTGGACCGGTGCCACTTCCAACTGAGAAAAATGTTTATGTGGTTATTCGTTCACCATTTAAATATAAAGATTCACGTGAGCATTTTGAAATGCGCACACACAAAAGACTTATCGACATTTTGGATCCAACTCCAAAGACTGTTGATTCACTAATGCGTCTGGACCTTCCAGCCGGTGTAGATATTGAAATCAAGTTATAGAAGGTAGGTGACTAACAATGGACAGAAACGTTAAAGGTTTGCTTGGTGAAAAACTAGGCATGACACAAGTTTGGGATGAATCAAACAAGGTGGTACCAGTAACCGTTATTAAAGCTGGTCCAAATGTTGTCACCACTGTTAGAACCCCTGAAAAAGATGGTTACTCAGCTGTGCAATTAGCTTTTGGACAAATTGATCCTAGAAAAGTTAACAAACCTGAACAAGGTCATTTTGCTAAAGCTGGAGTTACCCCAAGACGACACCTTGTTGAATTAAGAACACTAGATGCCAACAACTACACAGTTGGTCAAGAATTAAATGCTGATGTATTTACTGCAGGAGATGCAGTTGATGTCACCGGAACTTCACGCGGACATGGTTTTGCCGGTGTAATGAAAAGACACGGTTTCCATGGACTGCGCGCTTCACACGGTGTGGAAAGAAAACACAGATCTCCAGGTTCTATCGGTGCATGTGCCACACCTGGTCGAGTTTTCAAAGGTATCAAAATGGCTGGACGTATGGGTTCAGATCGCATCACCACAATCAATATGACTGTGGCAAAAGTTGATGCCGAAAATGGTTTACTACTTATTAAAGGTGCTGTACCCGGACCAATTGGTTCATTAATTCTTGTTAGATCTGCTGCCAAAACACAAGTCAAGGCAGGTAAAAAATAATGACTTCAGTACAAATAACAACTCCTCAAGGTAGTGCTTCAGGCTCTGTTGATTTGCCTGCAGAAATTTTTGATGTTCAAGTTAATGTTCCTTTGATGCATCAAGTGGTAACTGCACAATTAGCTGCTGCTCGCCAAGGTTCACAAAAAACTAAATCACACAGCGAAGTTTCTGGTGGCGGTAAAAAACCTTACAAACAAAAAGGAACTGGTAACGCTCGTCAAGGTTCTATTCGTTCCCCACAATGGACTGGTGGTGGACACGTTCACTCCATCGTGCCTCGTGATTATTCCGAAAGAACCCCTAAGAAAATGAAAGCTGCAGCACTTCGCTCTGCTTTAAGTGACAGAGCTCGCGAAAACCATGTTCATGTTTTGAGTGCAATTGTGGAAGGCGACAAGCCATCTACCAAACAAGGTGTACAAGCCGTTAGAAATATTGCTAAAGGCAAAAAAGTTTTGGTAATCGTTTCACTTAATGAATTAATTGGTTGGTTTTCTTTGAGAAACGTTAACGATATGCACGTGGTCTCACCTGGTCAACTAAATACTTACGACGTTTTGGTTGCTGACGATCTTGTTTTCACAAAAACTGCTTTGGATGAATTCTTGAGTGGTCCGCGCACCGGTAAATCAGCAAGTGCTGTTGGTCGCGCTACTGATGCAGAAGTTGGTGCCTAAATGGATAAAAACTTATTGAGAGATGTTTTAATTGCCCCAGTTGTTTCTGAAAAGAGTTACTCACTTTTGGATGAAAACAAATACACATTTGTGGTTAAGAAAGATGCCAACAAAACCCAAATTAGACAAGCTGTTGAAGCATTATTCAACGTAAAAGTTTTGAGTGTTAACACACTTAATAGAAAAGGTAAAACTTACCGCACTCGTTTTGGTGAAGGATCAAGATCAGACACCAAAAGAGCAATCGTATCCCTTGCGCAAGGCGATCGAATTGACATCTTCAATGCGCCAAGTGCTTAAAGGGGAGTTGAGATAACTAATGGGTATTAGAAAATTAAAGCCAACCACACCATCAAACCGTGGTGCCTCAGTTGCTGACTTCTCCGAAACAACACGTTCCACCCCAGAAAAATCTTTAGTTAGACCAGTTCATTCCAAAGGTGGCAGAAATAACCAAGGAAGAATTACTACTCGCCATCAAGGTGGCGGACACAAACGTGCTTATCGTCTAATTGATTTCAAACGTTTAGACAAAGACGGAGTACCAGCAACTGTTGCTCACATTGAATATGACCCAAATAGAACTGCACGTATTGCATTGCTTCACTTTGCTGATGGAGAAAAGCGCTACATTTTGGCACCAAACAAACTGAAACAAAATGATGCAGTTGAAACCGGTCCAAGTGCAGACATCAAACCAGGAAACAATTTGCCCCTAAGAAATATTCCAGTAGGAACTGTTATTCACGCCGTGGAATTAAAACCAGGTGGCGGAGCAAAAATGGCACGTTCAGCTGGAGCAAGTATTCAACTTGTTGCTAAAGAAGGTCAACTTGCACAACTAAGACTTCCATCAGGTGAAATTAGAAGCGTTGATGTGAGATGTCGTGCCACAGTTGGCGAAGTTGGTAACGCTGAACAATCAAATATCAACTGGGGTAAAGCAGGACGTATGCGTTGGAAAGGTGTTCGACCAACCGTTCGTGGTGTGGTTATGAACCCGGTCGACCATCCTCACGGTGGTGGAGAAGGAAAAACTTCCGGTGGACGACATCCAGTTAACCCTTCCGGTAAACCAGAAGGTCGTACTCGTAGACCTAAAAAAGCTTCACAACAATTTATTGTTCGTCGTCGACCAGCAAATAAAGCTAGAGGTGGAAAATAATCGTGGGTAGAAGTTTAAAGAAGGGTCCATTTGTTGACACTCACTTGTTAAAAAAAGTGAATGATCAAAATGAAAAGAAATCTAAAAACGTTATCAAGACTTGGTCACGACGTTCCATGATCATTCCTGACATGTTAGGACACACCATCGCAGTTCATGATGGAAAAAAACATATTCCAGTTTTTGTGACAGAACAAATGGTCGGTCATAAACTTGGTGAATTTGCACCAACCAGAACTTTCCGTGGACACATTAAGGGTGACGATAAAAAAGTCACTAAGGGCGACTAAGGGATTATGACAATGGAATCAAGAGCATCAGCACGATTTGTTCGTGTGACACCAATGAAAGCAAGACGCGTAGTTGATTTAATTCGCGGACTTTCAGCGCGTGAAGCACAAGCAGTGTTGCGTTTTGCTGATCAAGCTGCATCAGAACCGATAGGCAAAGTTTTGAAATCTGCCATGGCTAATGCGCAAAATAATCAAAAGGTTGATCCCACAACTCTTTATGTAGCAGAAGCTTTTGTTGACGAAGGTCCAACTATGAAACGAATTCGTCCCCGTGCTCAAGGACGTGCGTATGCAATTCGTAAGAGAACTTCTCACATCACCTTAATTTTGGAACCAGTTGGTTCTGCTCCTAGAAGAAAACCAGGTCGCAGATCAAATAAGCCCAAGACTAAAGAAGTTGTTGTCAAAACAGTTAAAACTCAAGTTGTGGCAAAGACCACTGCTCCGGTTGCTAAAAAAGCTGCCCCAGCCAAAAAAGCTGCAGCGAAAAAAGCCACCACTAAAAAGACTGCTGCAAAGAAAACCACCAAAGGAGGCACTAAGTAATGGGACAAAAAGTTAACCCACATGGCTTCCGTTTGGGATATACCTCTGAATACACCAGTAAATGGTTTGCTGATTCAACCAAAAAAGGTGAGCGCTACCAAGATTACATTAAAGAAGATATTTTAATTCGTAAAATGTTAACTGCTGGCATGGAACGTGCTGGAATCTCACATGTTGACATTGAAAGAACCCGTGAAAGAGTTCGTATTGATATTCACACCGCCCGCCCCGGAATTGTTATTGGTCGTCGTGGTCAAGAAGCAGACCGTATTCGTATTGACTTAGAAAAATTGACTGGCAAACAAGTTCAGTTAAACATTTTAGAAGTTAAAAACCCTGAAGTTAATGCCCAATTAGTTGCCCAAGGTGTTGCCGAACAACTTGCATCACGTGTTTCTTTCCGTCGTGCGATGAGAAAAGGTATGCAATCAGCTCTTAAAGGTGGCGCTAAAGGAATTAGAGTTCAAGTTTCTGGTCGTTTAGGTGGAGCAGAAATGAGTCGTTCCGAGTTTTATCGTGAAGGACGCGTTCCATTGCACACACTTCGTGCCAACATCGAATACGGATTCCACGAAGCGTTAACAACTTTTGGACTTATTGGTTGCAAAGTTTGGATTTTCAAGGGTGATGCTCCTGTTACCAAAGCTGAAAAAGAAGCTCGTCAACAACAAGATCGCTTACAAGCTCAAGCTGCCCAAGCAGCCAAGCAAACCAGAGCTCCTAGAAAACCTAAGAAAGAAACAGCTGAAAAAGCAGCCGCGCCAACAGAAGGAGCAGCTGAATAATCATGTTGATTCCTAAAAGAGTTGCACACAGAAAACAACACCACCCTAGAAGAACTGGTAAAGCAAAAGGTGGCACAAAAGTTGAATTTGGCGATTACGGTTTACAAGCTTTGACTTCTGCCTATGTCACCAACAGACAAATTGAAGCTGCACGTATTGCTATGACTAGACATTTGAAACGTGGCGGAAAAGTTTGGATCAATATTTATCCAGATCGTCCCATCACCAAAAAACCTGCTGAAACTCGAATGGGTTCTGGTAAAGGATCACCTGAATGGTGGGTAGCAAATATCAAGCCAGGTCGCGTGATGTTTGAAGTTACTTTTCCTGACGACAAAGTGGCACGCCAAGCTTTGGAAAGAGCAATGCACAAACTACCTATGAAATGTCGAATCGTTACAAGAGATTTGGTGGAGGGATAAATGGCTAAAGCAGTTAAAACACAAGAATTTCGTGGTCAAACAAATGAAGACTTGGCAAAGAAATTGAAAGATGCCAAAGAAGAACTGTTTAACCTACGTTTCCAATCAGCAACCGGTCAATTAGAAAACCATGGTCGTTTGCGCACAGTTAAAACCGAAATTGCTCGCATTTACACAATCTTGCGTGAACGCGAACTGGGAATTACTCCTGTTGATACAGAAGGTGCTGCATGAGTAAAACTGTAGAAAGAAACGACCGTAAAACACGTGAAGGAATTGTGGTTTCCAACAAAATGGATAAAACCATTGTTGTGAAATTAGAAGAACAGTACACACATTCTCTTTATGGAAAAGTTGTGAACCGTTCCGTGAAATTTAAAGCACATGACGAAAAGAACGAAGCAGGAATTGGGGATCGTGTTTTGTTAATGGAAACAAGACCACTTTCTGCAACTAAACGTTGGCGCATGGTCAGCATCATAGAAAAAGCTAAGTAAAGGGCAGGCGAAAAAAAATGATTCAATCAGAGTCACGACTTCGAGTCGCTGACAACACCGGAGCCAAAGAGCTTCTGTGTATTCGCGTGCTGGGCGGTTCTCATCGACGTTACGCAAGTATTGGCGATGTCATCGTTTGCTCAGTTAAAGATGCCATTCCAGGTGGTGCCGTTAAAAAAGGTGAAGTTGTTAAAGCTGTTGTGGTGCGAATTGTTAAACAAGTTCGCCGACCAGATGGTTCATACATTCGCTTTGATGAAAACGCAGCTGTAATTTTGAAAGAAGATGGCGAACCACGTGGTACCCGTATTTTTGGTCCCGTTGGTCGCGAACTTCGTGACAAAAAGTTTATGAAAATTATTTCACTAGCACCGGAGGTGTTGTAAATGGCTTCCCTGCACATTAAAAAAGGTGATTTAGTTCAAGTTATTAGTGGTAAAGATCGTGGTACAACAGGTCGAGTATTAAAAGTTGACCCAATCCAAGGTCTGGTCACTGTTGAAGGAATTAACAGAGTAAAAAAACACACTAAAGCAGCACAGTCAGAACGTGGCGCTGCTGTGGGTGGAATTTTAACAATTGAAGCACCACTTGATGCCAGTAACTTGATGGTGGTTGATCCAAGTGATAACAAGCCAACCAGAGTTAGACGTCGTAGAGACAAGATTGAAAAGAAGCGTGCCGATGGCACAACTTATGTTTCAACCCGACTTGTTCGCGTTTCGGCACGTACCGGAAAGGAAATCTAAATGACTACTACTCAAACAAAAACCACACCTCGTTTGAAGCAACGCTATGCAGCAGAAATTGCTCCAGCGTTACAAAAAGAATTCGGTTTCACAAATGTTAACCAAGTTCCACGTCTGACAAAAATTGTGGTCAACATGGGTGTTGGTGAGGCTGCAAAAGATTCCAAACTTATTGAAGGTGCAGTAAGAGATTTAACAATCATCACCGGTCAAAAACCGGCAGTTGCTAAAGCGACTAAGTCAATTGCTAACTTCAAACTGCGCGAACACCAACCAATCGGAGCACACGTAACCATTCGTGGTGACCGTATGTGGGAATTCTTAGATCGTCTTTTAGCTGTGGGTTTGCCACGTATCAGAGATTTTCGTGGTCTTTCCCCAAAACAATTTGATGGCAGAGGAAACTACACATTTGGTTTAACAGAACAATCTGTGTTCATTGAAATTCCTCAAGATTCAATTGATCGCCCACGCGGTATGGACATCACAGTGGTAACCACCGCAAACAACAACGAAGAAGGACGAGCTTTACTTAAATTGCTCGGCTTTCCTTTCAAGGAGGCATAACCAATGGCAAAAACTGCGATTGTGCAAAAGCAACAACGCACCCCAAAATTTAAAGTTAGGGCCTACACACGTTGTGGAGCTTGTGGAAGACAACGTGCAGTTTATAGAAAATTCAACTTGTGTCGTATTTGTTTCAGAAACAAAGCACACAAAGGTGAACTACCAGGTATTACCAAGAGCAGTTGGTAAGAAAAACAAGACGCTGAAGGTCTGATTCAACTGGAATCAGAAACCACATCGAGAAAGGCTTAAAAAGCCATGACAATGACAGATCCGATCGCTGACATGTTGGCACGTTTGCGTAACGCAAACACAGCACACCATGATTCTGTTGCGATGCCCTATTCCAAAATTAAGAAAAATATTGCTGAAATTTTGAAAGCAGAAGGCTACATTCAAAGTTGGAAAGCTGAACCTGCCAAAGTTGGACAAAGTTTAGTGTTAGATCTTAAATACGGCCCAAGTCGTGAAAGATCAATTTCTGGTTTGCGAAGAGTTTCTCGCCCAGGCTTACGCGTTTATGCCAAGAATGACACCTTGCCCAAAGTATTAGGTGGACTTGGTATTGCCATCATTTCTACTTCAACTGGTTTATTAACTGACAAACAAGCATCCAAGAAAGGCGTAGGCGGAGAAGTCCTTGCCTACGTTTGGTAAACAAAATGTCTAGAGTCGGTAAAAAACTAGTAACTGTGCCAAGTGGTGTAGAAATTAACATCAGCGGCACCAAAGTAGATGTTAAAGGACCAAAAGGTCAATTGAGTATTGATTTGCCTGATGCTATTTCTATTAAGAAAAACGAAGATGGCACCTACTCACTACACAGAGCAACTGAAGAAACCAAAAACAAAGCACTTCATGGTTTGTCTAGATCTTTAGTAGCCAACATGGTTAAAGGGGTAACCGACGGTTATTTCAAAACCTTAGAAATTGTGGGAACTGGTTACAAAGTGACAGCTAAAGGAAATGATTTAGAATTTGCACTTGGTTATTCACACCCAGTGATATTTCCTGCACCAGCAGGAATTACCTTCAAAGTTGAATCACCAACCAGATTTCAAATTCACGGTATTGACAAACAAGCCGTGGGAGAAACTGCCGCAAAGGTTCGAAAACTTCGCAAACAAGATCCTTACAAAGGTAAAGGTATCCGATTTGATAACGAAGTTATTAGACGTAAAGCTGGAAAGGCTGGTAAGTAACTAATGAGTAGATTCACCAGACCTGGCAAAAATTTAAGTAAAAAGTCAGCTTCGAGAAGAAGAAGACATATTCGAGTAAGAAAGAAAATTACTGGCACAACACTAAAGCCACGTCTAGTTGTGACTCGATCTTTAAGAAATGTCAGTGTCCAAGTAATTGATGACTTGAGTGGAAAAACTTTGGCATACGCATCTTCAATTGAAGAAGGTATTGCAGGAGATAAAACAGCACAAGCAAAAATTGTTGGTAAAAAAGTTGCAGAACGTGCAACTGCTGCTGGCATTAAAGATGTTGTGTTTGATCGCGCCGGACGCAAGTACCACGGACGAGTCGCTGCTTTAGCTGATGGTGCACGTGAAGGAGGTCTTACTTTCTAATGGCTGCAAAGACATCTAATCTAAACGGCACAGAAGAACGCCCAAATCGTCGCGAACGTCGCGAAAGAAATGAAGGCGGAGCTCGTGAAAAAGAAAAATCACAGTTCATTGAACGAGTGGTTTTCATTAACCGTGTAGCAAAAGTTGTGAAAGGTGGACGTCGTTTCGCATTCACAGCACTTGTGGTGGTGGGCGATGGCAATGGCATGGTTGGTATTGGTTATGGCAAAGCACGTGAAGTGCCACAAGCAATTCAAAAAGCTGTTGAAGAAGCTAAAAAATCTTTCTTTAAAGTTCCTCGAGTGCAAGGAACTATTCCTCATCCAATAACAGGTGAAGCAGCAGCAGGAATTGTGATGCTTCGTCCTGCCTCCCCAGGAACCGGTGTAATTGCTGGTGGACCTGTGCGTGCAGTTTTGGAAGCAGCCGGAATTCATGACGTATTAACAAAGTCTTTAGGTTCAGGAAATGCAATTAACGTGGTTCATGCCACAGTTGATGCGTTAAAGAAACTAGAAAGACCAGAACAAGTTGCCGCAAGACGTGGTCTACCAGTAGAACATGTTGTTCCAGCAGCAATCTTAAAAGCACAAGCTGCAGAAAAAGCTGGTGTTTAATATGTCATCATTCAAAATTAAACAAATCAAATCATCTATTGGTGGCACAAAAATCCAATTAGATACTTTGAAAACTTTAGGTTTGGGAAAAATTGGTTCTCAATCAGTTAAACCTGATCGCCCAGAGTTTCGTGGAATGCTGAGAAGCGTTGCCCACTTAGTAACCGTTGAGGAGGTTAAGTAACCATGTCAATAAAGGTTCATCATCTTCGTCCAGCACCTGGTGCTAAAAAGGACAAGAATCGTAAAGGTCGCGGTGAAGCAAGTAAGGGTAAAACTGCAGGACGTGGTACCAAAGGATCTGGTGCGCGTCGTAACTATTCTGCCGCTTTTGAAGGTGGCCAGATGCCATTACATATGCGTTTACCAAAACTGCGCGGTTTCACCCCGCCAAACAAAATTACATATCAGGTAGTTAACGTTTCTGATATTTCAAGACTGTTTCCCCAAGGTGGCGAAGTTACTCCTGCATCTTTAGTTAAAGTTGGCGCAATTCGAAAAGGTCAACCAGTTAAAGTGTTAGGTTTTGGCGAAATTACTGTCAAAGTAACTGTGGTGGCTGACAAATTTAGTGAATCAGCTAGCAGCAAGATAGCCGCTGCAGGCGGATCAATTAAAGCTCTTTAGGAGTTAGTTTTGAACTTAAATTTTGCGTGGTTAACGGATGCTTTTCGCACTCCTGATTTACGACGCAAAATTTTGTTCACTCTGGGCATGATTGCTCTTTATCGTTTAGGTACCACAATTCCAACACCTGGAGTTGACTATCCTGCAATTCAACAGTGTGTGGAATTAGTAGAAGGTGACTCTCTTTATGGAGTTATTAACTTATTTTCTGGTGGAGCATTACTGCAACTAAGTGTTTTTGCCCTAGGAATTATGCCCTACATCACCGCTTCGATCATTATCCAGTTGTTGACTGTTGTTATTCCACGTTTAGAAATGTTAAAAAAAGAAGGCCAATCAGGTCAAGCAATAATCACTCAATACACCCGTTATGTAACTATTGGTTTAGGTCTTTTGCAAGCTACTTCGATTTTAGCTTTAGCTAGAACTCCTGGACAATTATTAAGAGGTTGTCCCAACGACATTATTCCAAATCAAACTTTACCGGTGATGATTTCAATGGTGTTAACAATGACTGCTGGTACTGCACTGGTTATGTGGTTTGGTGAATTAATTAGCCAACGCGGTGTAGGTAATGGCATGTCATTATTAATTTTCGCCTCAATTATTTCCTCTGTACCAAGCCAATTTGCCGCAATATTAACCATCAACGGTCTTTTCACATTTATTGCCACAGTAGTTGTGGGAATCGCAATTATTGCTGGGGTAGTTTTTGTGGAACAAGCGCAAAGAAGAATTCCTGTTCAGTACGCCAAACGTATGGTGGGAAGAGCGTCCTACGGAGGAACTTCTACTTATATTCCATTAAAAGTTAATATGGCTGGAGTTATTCCAGTAATTTTTGCTTCCTCTTTACTTTATATTCCTTCACTTTTGGTACAACTTTCTAATTCTCAAAGTCCTTGGGCACAATGGATTTCACGTAATTTCCAAAATGGAACCGAAGCTCCTTACATAGTTACCTATGCGTTACTGATTGTTTTCTTTGCCTATTTTTATTCTTCAATCACTTTTGATCCCCAAGAAGTTGCCGAAAACATGAAAAAATATGGTGGATTCATACCTGGAATTCGCGCTGGAAATCCCACTGCAGAATATTTGAAATATGTGTTATCAAGACTGATGGCTGCAGGATCAACCTATTTGACAATTATTGCCGTAATTCCATTCATTGCATTTGGTGCACTGGGTGTGGGAGATAGATTCGTATTCGGTGGAATCAGTTTGTTAATCATGGTCGGTGTTGGTTTGGACACTGTGAAACAAATTGAAAGTCAGTTACAACAAAGAAGCTATGAAGGCTTCTTAAAGCAAAATCCAACAATTTAATTAAATGCGCCTATTAATTATGGGCCCACCTGGTGCGGGCAAAGGCACACAAGCAGTAAATATTTCAAAAACACTTAATATTCCTCACATCTCAACCGGAGATATTTTTCGCGAAAATATGAAAAATGAAACTGCTTTAGGACTTGAAGCAAAAGCTTTTTATGATAAAGGAATGTATGTTCCGGATGAAGTTACCAACAGAATTGTTGAAGACAGACTTACCTGGGATGATGCAAAAAATGGTTTCTTACTAGATGGATACCCAAGAACAATCGAGCAGGTTAATTTCTTAGACCAGATTCTTGCTCAGAAATCTCAAAAAATTGAAAAAGTATTAGAACTAACTATAGATGTTCCCGTGGTGGTAGCAAGACTATTAAAGCGCGCGCAAGAACAGGGAAGAATTGATGACACCAAAGAAGTTATCACAAAAAGATTAGAAGTTTATGCTTCATCAACAGCACCTTTGTTAACAGAATATAAGAACCGCAGCATATTGATAAAAGTTGATGGCATGGGTTCAGTTAGTGAAGTTGAAGGAAAGATTAAAACAGCTCTTAGTGTTTAATTGTTCCAATTGATTGGAATATGAATTTCGTTTCTTTTTAAAAAAGATGGTTTAAAAGGTGGATCAAATCTTGCGCTTCGCCAATTATTTTCATTGCCTATTTCAATGATTGACTCTCTAACCAAGGCGCTCTTTAACAATTTCAGATTTTTCTCTAGTTTTATTTCTGCGTAATTTCCAGAAAATTTTAAGCACGCATAAAATCCTTGCGGTACTTGTTTAATTTCAACATCTGAATTCTTAGAAATCGGCAAACTTGAAATATCTGAACCATGTGGCATAACAAATGATATTTTCCACTGGCCTTTTTTGACTGGGATCTGAATAACTGGGGCAGTCATTGAAATACTATTTTGGGAAATGTAATTAAAGAGTGGACGAAATCCGTAGCTGCCTGCCTGATTCATTGAACCATCGACAATTACTTCAGCAATTAAGCACGGTTCATAATCACGAATTTCAAAATCAATGAATTTCTTTACGACTCTGTATTTTTGTTGCTCGGTCATAATTTTGTTAAAATTTCTGGGCCATTTGCAGTGATTGCAATGGTATTTTCCCAGTGACTTGCAAAAGATCCTTCACTAGAAACCACTGTCCACTCATCTTCTAAGACATGAACTTTATTGTTACCCAAAACTAACATTGGCTCAATTGCTATAGCCATACCAACTTGTAATTCAGGTCCAGATCCAGCTTTGCCATAATTTGGCACACTTGGTGCCATATGCATTTCTGTTCCAATGCCATGGCCAACATAATCTTCCAAAATACCAATTTGCAAACCTTGATGACTTCTCACAAATTTTTCAATAGCAAATCCAATATCACCGATATGTTTACCGGGTAAGGCAGCATTGATCCCGATTTGTAACGCCTCTTTTGTGATATCGCTAAGTTTTTGATGTTCTGCTTTAACGTTTCCCACACCAATTGTGATGGCGGCATCCCCATGCCAGCCGTCAATAATTGCACCACAATCCACACTAACTAGATCACCATCGTTAATAAATCTTTTTTCATCGGGAATTCCGTGAACAACTTCTTCATTTATTGAAACACAAATCACAGCGGGATAACCGTGATATCCCAAGAAAGATGGCTGTGCTCCTTCTTTCTCCATGACTTTTCTAGCAATTAAATCAAGTTCAAGTGTGGTCATGCCAGGTTTAATTGCAGAATTAATTTCTGCCAAACAAAGGGCTACTACTCGTCCAGCTTTTCTCATTATCGCGAATTGTTCAGGAGTTTTTAGTTGAATCTGTGATTTATTAAACATTTGATTCCAAACCTATCGTCAATTCATCACCAAGGCTCTTGTGGTTCAAGAACCCTCCAGCAATACCAAGCAGCAATAGAGCGATAGGGAGAAAACGGATCTCCTAAAGGTTCCATTTGTTTCTCGTTAGGCATTTCTTTTAAACCGTGCACAATTTGCCACCCTCTTCTAACCGCTAAATCACCAACTGGCCAAACATCAAGTCTTCCCATGGTGAACATTAAAAACATTTCTGCAGTCCATCTGCCAATGCCCCATTGAGAACTGAGCATCGCTACTGCTTCATCATTAGAGGCATCAGCTAAGTTGGCTAAATTAATTTCCTTATTCAATTGAGCATTTGCTAAACCATGAATTGTTTTGACTTTGGAGGCAGATAAACCTGCTTTACGTAATTGTGTTTCAGTTCTATTTACTAACACTCGGGGAGTGATGTTGTTGTTAGAAATTTTTCTTACTCTTTGAATTATGGTTGAAGCCGCCGTTGAAGATATTTGTTGAGCAATCACTGATCTAACTAAGGATTCAAAGTATGAATTAACTGATTGTTCTTGAGGTTTAAGATTACATACGTCGCTAACTGCAATTATTTTCTTTAAGTGTGGACAGACTGATTTCACATGCTCGATACCAGTTTTTAATTCTTTTGAGTTTGATCCCATGATATTTCCAGTCTAATCGTATGTAGAACAAAAGAATTTGCGAGATAATGATTTCATTCTTAGGTATTTAAATTATGACTAGATTCTAACGAAAAACTATTGCTATAACAGATTTTTGCTTTGCAGATTTGCAAAGCTATACCAGCCCGGAATAACTGGTAACCAAAAAGTGACTACCCGATATAACAACACTCCAGATAATGCCATTCCCGAAGCCACTCCAACTGCGGTAAGTCCAGCAACCAAAGCTGCTTCCACTGCACCAATACCACCGGGAGTGGGAGCTGCTTGACCAAGAGTTGCTCCAGCAAGATAAACAAAGGCTGCTACTGATAAAGAAATTTCACTTCCGAAAGCATGAAGGGATGCATAAAAAGCCATAATGTAGGCACTATTTAAAGCAAGTGATGAGACCAAACTTATTAATAATCTTTGAGGTTGTTGCGCAATTGTGGCCAGGGTTGGGCCGACTTGATTAAATATTGGTTTAGCACGATTGATAACCCAATTTCTGAAAGAAGAAATAGAAAATGCGACAATTACTAGTGCCACGATAATTACAAAAATTACTAAAGTTATTCGTGGTCTAAATGATAATTCAGTTTGTGTTCCTGCTACCACTCCAAATAAAAGTAATAA
>JAEMSA010000052.1 GCA_016463095.1 Candidatus Nanopelagicales bacterium | reverse complement strand
CTGACCAAGCAGATGAAAACCTCAACAAGGTTTTGAAAGACGATGAAGTACGCCTGCGGCTGCTGCAGGTTTTAGGATCCTCGACTGGTTTAGGGGAACACCTGGTCAGTTATCCAGCAGATGTTCAAGTTTTCTTTGCAGAAAGCGCAATCAGTAAAGCAAATAACAGAGATGATTTAATCGTAGTTTTTACAAAAGCAGCTAAAACAAGTCGAGCAAATCTGGTTCGGGAATATAGAAAAGTTCTTTTAGGATTAGCTTCCCGAGATATTTGCTATAAATGGCCACTACGCGAAGTGGCAGCAGAATTAGCAGATGCAGCAGATGCGATTTTGCAGAGTGCTTTAATTACCGTAGTTGATAAAAATCCTGACCTAGCAAAACAATTTAAATTAGCAATTATTGCTATGGGTAAAGCTGGTGGACAAGAACTTAACTATGTTTCAGATGTTGACGTGATTTTTACTGCTGCAGCAACCTCAGGTGTTGAGGAATCAACAGCAGTTAGTGCTGCCACCAAAATTGCTACTGAGGTGATGCAATACATCTCGGTTGCTAATGATGGTGGAGAAATTTGGGAAGTAGATGCCGCGCTAAGACCTGAAGGAAAAGCAGGACCTCTAGTTAGAACAGTGGAACAACATGTTGCCTATTACCAACGTTGGGCCAGTACTTGGGAATTTCAGGCTTTATTAAAAGCACGATTTAGTGCAGGAGATATTGAATTAGGAAATAAATACCTTACAGAAATAACACCATTTGTGTGGCAAGCAGCCAGTAAAGAAAACTTTGTTGACGATGTACAAAAAATGCGCAAAAAGGTAGAAGAAAATATCGATAACCGTATTGGGGAAAGAGAACTAAAACTTGCCCCAGGTGGTCTTCGAGATGTTGAATTTGCGGTGCAATTACTCCAACTTGTGCACGGTCGAAGTGATCTAATGGTGAGAAGCCCTAACACTTTGCAAGCTCTAGATCAACTTGCAACCTGGGGATATATCGGAAGAGATGATGCTGCCACTTTTTCAACTGCTTACACATTTTTAAGAACTTTGGAACATCGCATTCAATTACAAAAACTATCTAGAACACATGTTTTACCGGAAGCAGATAGTGAATTAAGAAAACTAGGCAGATCCCTTGGATTTATGTCTGAATCAAGTACAGATTTAGAAAAACAATGGCGAAAACACCAACTAGAAGTACGAAGAATTCATGAAAAGCTTTTTTATAGACCTTTGCTTAACGCGGTAGCAAGACTTGATGCGGGAAGTGCTCGTTTAACTATTTCGGAAGCAACTTCACGACTAAATGCGCTTGGTTATAAAGATCCAGAATCTGCGCTTAGACATATTGAAGCTTTAACCACTGGTGTTTCTAGACGTGCTGTTATTCAGAAGACTTTGTTGCCAGTTTTACTGTCTTGGTTTGCTGATGGACCTGAACCAGATATTGCGTTACTTTCTTTCAGAAGATTAAGCGATGCTCTAGGAAGTACTCCTTGGTTTTTGAGATTATTACGAGACGAATCAGCAGCAGCTGAATTGATGGCAAAACTTCTCTCTTCTAGTAGATACGCCACAGATTTATTGATGAGTGCACCAGAAGCCGTTTCCATGTTAGGAAACCTAGAAGAACTAGAACCAAGAACTCGTGAACAACATGAAGCTGAAATGAATGCTGTGATAGCACGACATGAAACAGCAGAAAACATTGTTTCGGCTGCTCGGGCTTTTAGAAGACGAGAATTATTAAGAACAGCAACGGCTGATTTAAGTGGGAGATTAACCACCGAACAAGTGGGCATGGCGTTAAGTAATGTTTATGCCACAGTAATTGAAACTGCATTAAAGGGTGCAATTTTAGTTGTTGAGCAAGAAAGAGGAAAAGAAGTTTCCACCAATATGTGTGTGATTGCTATGGGAAGATTTGGCGGTTTTGAACTTGGTTATGGCAGTGATGCTGATGTGATGTTTGTTCACGAACCTAAAAAAGGCGCAGACCCACAAGATGCAGAAAAATGTGCGCTAGATATTGCTAACCAATTAAGAACTCTTTTGATGCAACCTTCAGTTGATCCACCTTTAGAAATTGATGCTGATTTAAGACCCGAGGGGAAAAATGGACCGTTAGTTAGAACTCTTGATTCTTATCTGGCTTATTACCAAAAGTGGTCTGCTCCCTGGGAAGCTCAAGCATTATTACGAGCTTTGCCTGTTGCCGGAGATTTAAATTTGGGTGAAAAATTTATGGCAGGTATTAATAAAACTCGTTACCCAGAAAACGGGGTAAGTGAGGAAAACTTACGAGAAATGAGAAGAATTAAAGCCCGCATGGAATCAGAAAGATTACCTCGGGGTGCTGATGTAAATCTCAATACCAAACTTGGTCGTGGTGGTTTAAGTGATGTGGAATGGGTAGTTCAATTACTGCAAATGCAACATGGTTCAAAAAATGAGTCATTAAGAATGACTGCCACCTTGCCTGCTTTAAGAGCATGCGTAGCAGCAGAGCTAATTAGTGAAGTAGATGCTAAATCTTTAAATGAATCCTGGACACTTGCTACCTGGATCAGAAATGCGCAAATGCTTTCCCGAGCAAAGGCAAATGATCAGATCCCCACAGATGTTAACGAATTATCAGCAATTGCTTTCACACTTAATCAAAAATCCCATGCCCAATTAATAGAGGATTATCGAAGAATTACTCGAAGAGCACGATTAGTTATGGAAAGAATTTTTTACGGCGAATAATTTATTTATTTAAAGATTTCAGGTAAGCGTTGTAGTCATCAATTTCTTTATCAGATACTCGTTTAGCTAGCTTTTCATCTCTTGATGCCCATTGGTAAACCAAGATGGCCAAAACTAAAATCGTGGGTAATTCCCCAAAACCCCAAGCAATTCCTCCACCAAGTTGTTGATCTTGGATTTGGTTGGTTAACCAACTAGGGGTTACTTCACTAAACCAACCACCACCAAGTGGGGTGCTAGCGCTGTAGAGAATAAATCCAAATAAGCCATGTAACACAGCTGCAGCAAAAACTAAACCAAGTCTTAACACATCAGGAATTTTTCTCGGGGAAGGATCAATTCCTAAAATATTCCAAAAGAATAAATAGCCGATTAACACAAAATGTGCGTGCATATATAAATGTCCTAGGTGACTACGCATTAATACTGTCAAGAGGGGAGTGAAATATAGCGCCCAGGTGCCACCAGCAAAGAGAATAAATGAAAT
>JAEMSA010000051.1 GCA_016463095.1 Candidatus Nanopelagicales bacterium | reverse complement strand
AAATATGCAACGCTTCTCGTAAACTTGGCCGGCTAACTTCAAGCAAATCTGCTAATTGACGCTCAGGAGGCAACTTATCCCCCGGTGAAAGCTTTTGGAGTTCAATTAAATCCATCAGTTGTGTGGCGATTCGTGCTGCACGTTGAGGAGCTAGAGGAGTTATTGCACTCATAATTACCCCTTCACGGCGCCGGCAGTCAAACCAGCTTGGAATGTACGTTGCATAAATAGATACATTACAACCATAGGTAGAGATGCAACCAAAATTGCAGCGAATTGCATGCTGTAACTTGCAAAATACTCACCCTTATAATCAATGAGAACTAATGGCAACGTTTTCTTACCCGTTTCTGTAATCAACATGAGTGGATAAAGAAGATCATTCCAACAAATTACAAAAAGAAAGATAGCTGTTGCACCTAGTGCTGGCTTCGATAACGGTAGTGCTATTGATCGATAAATTCTGAATTGGCCCGCACCATCCATCCCTGCACATTCAAACATTTCCTTTGGCAAATCCCTAAAAAACGCAGAGAGAATGAAAATTGAAATAGGCAAGGTTAAAGCGATATTTACCAAAATTAAGCCAATTAGAGAATTATTGAGGTGCAAATTAACGAACAAATGGAATATGGGAATGATGTTTACTTGTCCAGGTATCGCTAAACCAAGTGAAAAGAGTAAAAATAATATTCTTCCAGTTAATGTAAAAAGTCTCGAGATAGAATAAGCAGCTAGGCTTGCGAAAAATAGTGTAAAGATTACTGAAAATGCAGAAACAATCACACTATTCATGAAAGGTGTGGCGATATTACTTTCAACAAATAGCTTGCGGAAGTTAGCGAAACTCCAGACCGCAGGAAGAGACAATGGCTTTGTATAGATTTCAAAGTCTGTCTTAAAAGCACCTGTAATAACAATCATGCATGGGACCAAAATAATTGCTGCATAGATTGTGAGTAAGCTTGCTTTTAATGCTTTATACATCATTTTGTCCCATCATTTACCCGCAAAGTCTTACGCTGTAGCCAAGTAATAAATAGGACCAGCACAACTAGGACAATTGATTGAGCGGAGGCATATCCAAATTTTTGACTTATGAAAGCAGTGTTATAAATCTGTGTAACAAGAATTTCCGAGGCGTAACTTGGGCCTCCTCCAGTCATAGCGAAAATTAGATCAAAAGCTCTAAAAGTTTGAATCGTCGTATAGGCAACAACAACTGCTGTTGTAGGCAGCGCCATAGGCCAGGTGATTCCTTTAAATTGCTGCCATCTTGAGGCTCCATCGACTTCTGCGGCCTCGTAAAGTTCTTTTGGAATTTGTTGTAAGCCTGCCACGTAAATAACAATCATCTGTCCAGTGTGAAACCATACTTGAGTCAATGCAATTGAATAGAGAGTAATTCTCTCATTACCCAACCAGAGTGGGGCGTGGGAACCAAGTCCGATAGCCTTTAAAAAAGCTGTAATAGATCCATAACTCGGGTCATATAAGAAAGTCCAGATAATTCCGACTGAAACAGAAGACAAAATAGTAGGGAAGAAAAATACTATTCTCAAAAATATATTAGTTTTTGAGTTCTTTAGTAGAAAAGTTGCAAATAATAAAGCAAATGCAGTTTGGAAAATTACCACAACTAACATAAATCTTAAGTTATTACCAAGTGCTTTTCTAAATAGATCATCTTGTGTCAACAAGTATGTGATATTCCGAAGTCCGGTGAACTCTGGTTTCGTAATCCCATCCCATTTCTGAGTTGCATAAAGCAGGTTTGACAGAGCTGGGTATAAATAGAGTGATGCATAAACTATAAATGCGGGGAGGGCCATCCAGAGGAGAATTCTTTTTTCTTGCTTATTTCGAGATTTTTTTACAGGTGAAGTCACACCGGCACCCCCTATTGAGGTGCCGGTGTGACTTTTAATCACCTTAGAGATCAAACGCCAAGTGCCGTCTTGATCTGCTTTGCGGTATCTGCAAGGACAGTTGCGACGTCCTTGCCTGAACCAATTGCCATGAGAGCAAGCTCAACAGGTGTTGCGACTGCTCCATTGGTGAACAAGAAGCGAGGTGCAAGCACCAACTTCTTACCCATAATTACAGATGTATTCAGCAAATCAACGTTTTCTGCGTAATCAACGTTAATTACTGACACATGCTGTGAAGTTCCCACGGCATATTTTTGAGCAACCTGAGATGTCAAAAGATAAGACATGAAAGAACGTGCAAGCTTTTGATCAGAGCTATTTGCCTTTGGATTGATTGTAAACATGAATGTGTTGTTAGTGATTCCTTCATAAACAGGCTTTGAATCAACAACGATCATTCCAAAGATGCCCATCTTTCCGGACATTGCTGGATTGAGTGCTCTAATTGGACCCATTCCAAATGTTCCAGTTGGATAGATTGCAGCCTTACCGGCTGCAAAGTCTGCTTGCGCAGCAACATCTGTGTAAGCGACAACATTGTCAGGGAAGCAGCCAGCTGTGTTCATCTGGGCATACTTTGTTGCAATTCCCTTGAACCATGGATCAGTAACAAGTTCTTTACCTGCCTGAATGTCATTTACGTGCTGTGTGATTGCTGCAATTGATGACTCTGAGTTCATCATCATCGCATTCATAATCTGTCCAGCATTTCCCTTAGTAGCTGCAGGCCAGGCAAATGGGATGATTCCCTTTGCCTTTGCTGTCTTACAGAATCCAAGAAGTTCAGTCCAGTTACTTGGTGTCTTCCAACCATACTTTGCAAACATTTCTGTGTTGTAAATAGGGTTGTTGAATAGTGACTGGTAAGGAACTGCATAGACCTTGCCATTTAGAATTCCTGGTGTAAGTGCAGATTGAATAACGTTTTGCTTTACAAAACGCTCATTTGATAGATCAACCATCATGTTTGCCTTTGAGAAGTCAGTGAACTGCTGGCCACGGAAAACTGTTACTAACGCGGCCTTAGGGTTAACGCTAACTTTTGAAAGTTCTAGGTTCTGATAGTTAGTCGAATCTGTGATCACCTGAGTAATTTTTGTTCCAGGGTACTGAGCTTGGAAGCCATCGATAATTCCTTGTAGAACTACCTTGTCTTCTGAACGCCAGTGGTGGAATTCAATGCTTCCCTTTGGTGGTGTCAGGTTTGCAACTGGCTGTGCGTTCGTTGAACCTAGACGCACTCGCGCCCAAGTCAGCTTTCCATTTGCACCTGATTGACAGATGAGTGATGTTGTTTTTTGACCAGTGCTTACACCTTCTGTTGGACATGCCTTGCCGAATGTTGGAGCATCTGCAGCATGTGCAACCGCAAGTGGAGTAATTACAAGTGCCGTAGCAACTAATGCA
>JAEMSA010000010.1:40738-42467 GCA_016463095.1 Candidatus Nanopelagicales bacterium | reverse complement strand
CAAGCCGAGTGGGGCGGATTCAAACAGTCAGGTTTTGGTCGAGAATTAGGGCCAATGGGATTGGCGGAGTACCAGGAAGCCAAGCATGTTTGGCAAAATCTCAAACCAGGTCCATCAAATTGGTTTGATGGAAAGGAGCAGTAGGTGAATTTACATAACACCACTTCTGCTATTTCTGTGCGCAATTTATGGAAAGTATTTGGTGATAATCCTGAAAAAATAGTGGGATCTGTTGATGCCGATCTTTCCAAAGCAGATTTAAGAGCAAAAACAGGAAACACGGCAGCAGTTAAAGATGTGTCGTTTGATGTAGCTCCTGGTGAAGTTTTTGTGGTGATGGGTTTATCTGGATCTGGAAAATCAACTTTGGTTCGTTGTTTAACTCGTTTAATTGAACCAACTGCAGGTTCAGTTCTATTTAACGGTGAGGATGTTTTAAAGTCAAATCCTGCGCGTTTAAGAGAACTAAGAAGAACTGCTTTTTCTATGGTGTTTCAACATTTTGGTCTACTACCCCATCGTAGCGTTATAGACAATATTGCTTATTCATTAGAAATTAATGGTATTAAGAAAATTGAAAGACATAAAAGAGCTCAAGAAGTTATTGAACTAGTTGGTCTAGACGGATATTCAGAAGCATATCCTGAACAACTTTCTGGTGGAATGCAACAAAGAGTTGGATTAGCAAGAGCATTAGCAGTAGATCCTCAAGTTATGTTTCTAGATGAACCTTTTTCTGCACTTGATCCATTAATTAGACGCGACATGCAGACAGAGGTTATAAGACTTCACAAAGAAGTTGGTAAAACGATGATTTTTATTACCCATGATTTGTCAGAAGCGATGAAACTTGGAGATCGAATTGCCATCATGAGAGATGGCGCTGTCGTGCAAATGGGAACTGCTGAAGATTTAATAGGTAAACCAGCCGATTCTTACGTTGCAGATTTCATGCGCGATATTTCAAAATCTCATGTCTTAACACTTCGCTATTTAGCTAGACCAGCTAGACCCGGTGAAGCAACAGATGGACCTGAACTTGATTCATCAACCATCATTAGAGATGCATCTCTAGTAATTTCACAACATATGAAACCCGTGAGAGTAAGTGAAAACGGAAAAGCATTAGGAATAGTTTCAAGTGAAGATATTTTGAAATTAATTTCTGGTGATGCTCGTTGATTTCTGCTATAAAAGAGATTAAAACTCGATATTTAATTCTTATAATCCTTGGTGTTTGGGCAATTTTAGCAATAATTTTTAAAGGTGTAGCAACTCTTGAACTTGCTACTTATGAAAATACGCTTGTTACACAAACTGCTAGTGATGCTGCAGCATCAATTAGAGGCAACAGAACCAAAAGTACAGCATTTGTTTATTTCTTTAACCCAATTAGAACTGTCATAAGTGGGTTTGTTGAATTGATAAGAATATTAATTGCCATCCCTGCTCCGAATTCAATAATTCCAGTTTTAGGTTGGTTGGGCGTAATTGGTGTTGTAGCTTTTTTTGTTTTTCTCACTAGTAATTTCAGAACAACACTGTTAGCGGTTTCGCTTTTATTTGGTTGTGGTTTGTTGGGAATGTGGACTGACAGTATGGACACAATTGCTATGACCTTAGCGGCAGTTCTACTTTCTCTTTCGATCGGAATTCCTTTAGGGATTTGGGCTGGATTATCTGATCGTGTTTTAAAAGTCTTAACACCATTTTTAGATTTAGCACAAAT
>JAEMSA010000010.1:0-40638 GCA_016463095.1 Candidatus Nanopelagicales bacterium | reverse complement strand
TAGGTGGACCAATTGTTAGTGCTCTCACCATTAGAAATGTAGGTGATGGATTTGTTGCCGGCCTTGCAGTTGTTTTTATTGCCATCATGTTGGATCGAAGCACAAGTGCGGCTGCAAAAACTAAGCAAACATTCATTCCTCCATCAAAGAAGGAAATACAGCGAAGAAGATTTTCTATCGCCGGTATGGGAATTTTTGCCGTAATTTGCATCTGGCTTTCCAGAAATGTTTTGTGGGCAGCTATTTGGCCTAAACAATTAGATGTATCAGAAATAGTCGCAAGTAGCACAAATACGGTAACCGACTGGACCACGGATAATTTAAGATTTATAACCGTTAGTTTTAAAGATTTTATATCGAATTATGTCCTAAATTCAATTCAAACTTTGTTAGCTGATTCCCCATGGTTCATCACGATTACGATGATTGCATTGATTGCTTATTTACTAGGTGGAAGAAAAGTAACAATATTAGCTATTGGATTAATGTTGCTAATTGTTGCGTGTGGCCTTTGGTATGAAACTATGGTTACCCTTACTCAAACACTTGTTGCAACAATGCTAACTATGATTCTGGGTTTAATTCTGGGAGTCTGGATTGGTCGAAGTGAAAAAGCTGACAAAGTTCTTAGACCATTTCTTGATGCAGGGCAAACTTTGCCTGCGTTTGTTTATTTAGTTCCAATTCTTGGTTTATTTGGTCCATCAAGATTTACCGCGATTGTCACCGGAATTTTTTATGCCATTCCTGTGGTTGTAAAAATTGTGGGTGAAGGCATTAAAGGTGTTTCAACAACAATGATTGAAGCTGCAACATCAGCAGGCTCTAATACCTGGCAATTAATTACAAAAGTTCAACTGCCCGCAGCAAAAAAATCTTTATTGCTTGCAACTAATCAAGGTTTAATATTTGTGCTAGCCGTGGTAGTAATTGGTGGTTTTGTGGGTTCAGGTGGATTGGGTTACCTCGTTATAGTTGGTGGATCCAAACCTGAGTTACAGGGAAAAGGCCTTGTCGCTGGGTTTTCAATCCTTCTCCTAGGAGTGATGATTGACCGAATTGCTCATGCCAGCGCCCGAAAATACGGTAATTGATAACAAATAGCCAACGATTTTAAGTAACCATTTAAAAAGGTTACTTAAATGCATTAACATCTAGACAGGTCTCTAAAGAAGGAGAGAAATAATGACACAAAAGTTAAGAGGTCGCGCCGCGACTGCTTCACTGTTTGTAACTTTGGGTCTGTTACTCGCAGCATGTTCTGGATCTGGTGTTGATCAAGCAGCAACATCTACAGAAGACACTGCAGCAACAGCAGAATGCGGTGAAGTTGGAATCGCAATGCACGCATGGGTTGGCTACACAGCAACTGCAAACGTGCTAACAGAAATTGCAAAGAAAGAATTTGGTTGCACAGTTAATCAAGTTGAATTAGCTGAAGCTGGTGTTACTTATGATGCAATGGAAGCTGGATCAGTCGACGTAGTTGTTGAAGACTGGGGCGGTGGACGTTGGCAAGAATGGGTTGATCGCGGAACAGTTGTTGTTCTTGGTCCTAACGGACAAGAAGGTCTAATTGGTATGTATGTACCAAAGTGGATGGCTGATGAATATCCAGACATCATAGATTCTGCAAACCTAAACAAATATGCTGATCTATTTAAGACTTCAGATTCAGGTGGAAAAGGTGCTTGGTTAGAAGGTCCTCCGGGCTACACCACAATCGGTGAAAAAATGATTGCAGCAAACAAACTGAACTTCAAAGCAATTAATACCGGTTCAGAAGCAGCTTTGATTGATGCTTTCACTGATGGACAAAAAAATAAGAAAGCTGTTATTGGATATTGGTACACACCACAATATTTCAATGCTCAAGTTGAATTAGTGAGAATTAATTTTCCTACTAACGACTGGGCAGATGCAGAAAAAGCAAGTGGTTTAACAGATTATCCAGCAACACCATTAATTAAATTAGCTTCAAAGAAATTAATGGATTCTGGATCACCATTTGCAACATTGCTTCAAAACTTCCAATGGTCTAACGACGACCAAAACGGAGTTGCCGCTGATATTGAAGGTGGCATGGATCCTGCAGCAGCCGCGCAAAAGTGGATTGATGCAAACCCTGACAAGGTGAAAGCCTGGTTAGGATAAGTAATTAAGTACAACTTGGGGCAGGCACATGACGTGCCTGCCCCTTTTGCATAAGCAAGGGTTTATCGTTAAGAATAAATAAGTGTGTTTCATAATGCGAAACACATTAAAACCAGCCGAAAGTGTTTCATAAATGTCAAAAAAAGTTGTCATCATTGGTGCAGGAATTGTTGGTTGTGCCCTTGCTGATGAATTAACACAACGTGGTTGGACAGATGTAACAGTCTTGGAACAAGGTCCTCTATGGGCCGCTGGTGGCTCAACTTCTCATGCCCCAGGTTTAGTTTTCCAAACAAATGCAAGTAAATCTTTAGCTCTTTATGCCAAATATACCGTTGAAAAATTGTGCTCACTAGATCTAGATGGTGAACCTTGTTTCTTACAAGTTGGTTCCTTAGAAGTTGCGACCAGTAAAGAAAGATTAAAAGAATTACATCGCAGAGCCAGTTTGGCAACTGCTTGGGGAATTGGCGCCAAAGTAATTAGCGCTAAACAAGCAAAGAAACTCTTTCCCCTACTGGAAGAAAAAGCGATTCTTGGAGCACTTCATGTGCCGACAGATGGATTGGCAAAAGGCGTACGAGCAGATGAAGCGATGGGTAGATTAGCAATTTCTCGTGGAGCAAAATTTTTAGATCGCCATGAAGTTCTAGATATTCTAAAAGAAAACGGCAAAGTCACTGGAGTAAAAACTAATCAAGGAAATTTTGCTGCAGAAGTAGTTATTGCCTGTGCTGGTATTTGGGGACCAAAAGTTGGCGACATGATTGGCATGCCAACAGCACTTCAACCTCTTGCGCATCAACTTGCTTGGATGCAAGATCTACCAGGTTTAGCTAATCAAACTCAAGAAGCGGTGTTGCCATTATTAAGACATCAAGATAAAGATTTGTATTACCGACAAAGAAATAAAGGTTTAGGTGTTGGTTGGTATGGACACAAACCATTACCAATAAAAGCTAAAGACATTTTGCCATTTGATAAAGCTAAAATAATGCCTTCTGTTTTAGAATTCACCAAAAAAGAATGGGAAGGTGCAATTCAACACTCAGGAAAAATTGTTCCCGAATTAAAGAAATCAAAAATAGATAGTGCAATGAATGGATTGTTCTCATTCACTGTGGATAATTTTCCATTAATGGGTGAATGGGCAGGATTAAAAGGATTTTGGACAGCAGAAGCAGTTTGGGTAACTCATTCTGCAGGAGTAGCAAGAGCAATTGCTGAATGGTTAGTCGATGGTCATCCTTCATTGTCAGTTCACGAATCTGATGTAAACAGATTTGAAAAACACCAAATTGGACCAGAACATATTGAAATGCGTGGCAAGCAAAATTATGTTGAAGTTTACGACATTTTGCATCCATTAGAGCCAATGAAAGAACCAAGACCAATTAGAACTACTGGTTTTTATCCTCGCCAAAAAGCATTAGGTGGATATTTCCTTGAAGCAACTGGTTATGAAAGACCACAATGGTATGAAACCAATAAGAAACTTGTTACAAAATTTAAATCCCCAAAAAGAAATGAATGGGCTGCTATGCATTGGTCACCAATCGTTGGTGCAGAAGCTCAATATGTCAGAAAACATGTTGGCTTATTTGATATCACTTCTTTGAAGCGAATTGAAGTTTCAGGAAAAGGGGCCCTTAACTTCTTGCAGCAGCAAACCACTGGCAAATTAGATAAAGCTATTGGATCAATTACATATTGTCTAATGCTTACTGAACATGGCGGAATTATCAGTGATATCACAGTTACCAGACTTGGTGAAAACCAATTCATACTTGGCGCCAATGGAAATGTTGACTTAATCAGATTACAAAATGCTGCACCAGATGATGTTCATGTAAGAGATATAACTTCAGGAACTATTGGTTTAGGATTATTTGGACCAAACGCAAGACAACTTGCGCAATCAATTTGTGAAGATGATTTATCAAATGAATCACTTGGCTATTTCAAAGCTAAGAAAACTTATTTAGGTCAAGTCCCAGTAACACTATGGAGATTGTCTTATGTGGGTGAACTTGGATTTGAAATTTATGCGGATGCCGACATGGCTCTAAAACTGTGGGACACATTATTTAAAGCTGGAAAGAAATTTGGTCTAATTCCTGCAGGACGTGGTGCATTTAATAGCATGCGTTTGGAAAAAGGCTACAGATCTTATGGCGCGGAAATGACCAGTGAACATAACCCTTATGAAGCAGGTTTAGGTTTTGCTGTCAGAAAAACTGGTGGATTTATTGGACATGATGCCCTTTCTCAGATAAATCCTGAAAATATCACTCGTAAATTAAGTTGCCTAGTTATAGAAAAAGACTTAGATGTAGTTATGGGTAAAGAACCAGTATTGGTTAACAACAAAGTTGTGGGCTACACAACTTCTGCCTATTACGGACACAGTGTCGGTGCCCCACTTGCTTATGCCTGGTTACCAATTGAACACAGCAAAATTGGTACCAAAGTTGAAATTCAATACTTTGATAAATTAGTTAAAGCCAAAGTTGGCAATGATCCACAATTTGATCCTGATATGACTAGATTGAAATCCTAAATTTAATGACAATTAAAAGACGCCATACCGAAGAATTACCTGAGCATCCAGACTTTTTATGGAAAAACCCATCCCCTAAGAAGTCTTATGACGTAATTGTTATTGGTGCAGGTGGCCATGGTTTGGCAACTGCTTATTACTTAGCCAAAAATTTTGGTATCACCAATGTGGCTGTATTAGAAAAAGGTTATCTTGCTGGTGGAAACATGGGCAGAAATACCACCATTATTAGATCAAATTACTTATGGGATGAAAGTGCTGGAATTTATGAAAAATCACTTCAACTTTGGGAAGGATTAGAAGAAGAAGTTGGTTATGAAATGTTTTTCGACCAACGAGGTGTGATGACACTTGCTCATAGCGTGAGTGATCTTAGAAGTAAACAAAGGAACTTTTATGCTAATGCTGTTAACGATATTGATTCACAGTGGTTAACACCAGAAGAAGTTAAAAAAATTGCCCCAATTGTAAATATTTCCCCAGATGTTAGATATCCAGTTTTAGGTGCAACTTACCAAGCAAGAGGTGGTATTGCTAAACACGATTGGGTGGCGTGGGGTTATGCCAAAGCTGCCAGTGATTTAGGTGTTGATTTAATTCAAGGCTGCGAAGTTAAAAAGGTTAAAGTTGAAAATGGAAAAGTTGTTGGAGTTGACACCAATCAAGGATTCATTTCAGCAAACAAAGTTGCCATGGCAGCAGCAGGTCACACTTCAGTTTTATCTGAGATGGCGGGTTTCAGAGTTCCACTGCAAAGCAGACCTTTACAAGCACTAGTTTCAGAATTATTAGAACATGTTTTAGATACAGTAATTATGAGTGGTGCTGTTCATGTTTATGTCAGCCAAGCTCATAAAGGTGAATTAGTAATGGGTGCAGGAACTGATGCTTATAACTCTTATGCCCAACGTGGTGGTTTTCATGTTATTGAACATCAATTGGCTTCAGCACTTGAATTATTTCCAATTTTCTCTAGAGCACATTTACTAAGAACCTGGGGTGGAATTGTTGATATTGCACCTGATGCTTCCCCAATTTTAGGTTTAACCCCTGTAGAAAATCTTTACATAAATTCAGGTTGGGGCACTGGTGGCTTCAAGGCAACACCGGGTTCTGGCTGGGCTTTTGCAGACACAATCGCACATAATCGTGCTCATGAGTTAGTAAAACCATATTCACTTGATCGTTTTGTTTCTGGGCATTTAATTGACGAACACGGCGCAGCCGGTGTGGCCCATTAAGGAAAATGATTAATGTTACTTATTAATTGTCCATGGTGTGGACCAAGAGATGAAACAGAATTTCACTACGGCAGCGAAGCACACATTGGGTATCCCGAAAAGCCAGAAGAATTAACAGATAAACAATGGGCTGAATATATTTTCTATCGCAATAATCCCAAAGGTTGGTTTGCTGAACGTTGGGTTCATAACGTGGGCTGTCGTCGTTGGTTCAATATTTGGCGAAACACTGTTACTCATCAATTCGGTCCAAGTTATAAACCTTTTACCAAGCAGCCAAGTAGGCCAAAGTGAGTACTGTTCAATTTACTTTTGATGGCGTTACTTATCACGGCAATAAGGGTGAACCGCTTTCTGCTGCATTATTAAGAAACGGCATCAAAGTTGTCACTGAAAGCTCATACCGTTTACGACCACGTGGAGTTGTAGGACTGGGTTATGAAGAACCTTGTGCTTTGGTCCAGATTGATTCTGGCAGTGGGGAACCAATGGTTCCTGCAACAAAAATTGAACTAGTTGATGGGTTAGTCGTGAGAAGTCTTGCAGGGGTGGGTGATCTTCCAAATCAAATAGATAAAGCCCGTTATGACAAAACTTTCAGACACGTTGATGTTCTAGTAATTGGTGCAGGGTTAAGTGGATTAAAAGCAGCACAGAAAGCTGCTAATTCTGGCAAAAGTGTAATTATCCTTGATGATCAATTTGAAGCAGGCGGTTACCTTAAAGATTTAAATGAAAAAATTGATTCAAAAATTCTTAACTCACTAAAGAAAAATAATGTAACTCATTTACAAAGAACCACAGCAATCGGGCTCTACGATCAAAATTATGTTGTAGCAATTGAACGAAGAACTGATCACTTAAGTGCAGAAATATTACCTGAAATTGCACGCATGAGAAATTGGCACATCAGAGCTAAAGAAATAATTCTTGCAACGGGCGCATTCCAAAGAGTTCTAGTTTTCCCAAACAATGATCGACCTGGAATTATGCTTTCCCATGCTGCTGCCACTTATCTTCATAAATACAGAGTGGGCACTTTCAACTCGGCAGTTGTTGTAACGGTTGATGATTTTGGATATCAAGATGCAATAAGAATTCACAAATCTGGAGTAAAAGTTCAAGCAATCATTGATATCAGAAAAAAAGTTACAGGAAAATTACTTGAACAGGTTAAGAAACTCGGAATTGAAGTAATTTTGGGTTCAACTGTAGTTAATACCTCCGCTGATCAAAGTGGTTCACTTAATTCGGTTTCGATAGCCCAAACAAGCCTTGAAGGTGAAGTAATAGGTATTAAGCAAGAAATTAAGACTGATTTACTTGCTGTATCAGGTGGTTGGACTCCAACAGTTCACCTAGCAACTTATTTAAACCTCAAACCAGTTTGGGATAAAAAAATTGCAGCATTTGTTATGCCCAAACTTCCTCAAAACATTAAAGCAACCGGTTTTAGCAATGGGGAATTCGACAAAGTAACTAATCCCCCAGCCGTATTTTTTGGAATTATTCCTGAAGGTGAAGACGCAAAAGTTTCTTTCATTGATTTGCAACGTGACGCAAACGTAAGAGATTTGAGAAGAGCAGTTGGTGCAGGACTTACATCTGTTGAACACATTAAACGCTACACAACTATTGGAACAGCCCATGATCAAGGAAAAACCAGTGGAACAACAACTATGGGACTTCTTGGCCAATTAATTAGTAAAGAACCTCATGAAGTTGGCACACTAACTTTTAGACCCCCATATGTGGGAGTTCCTTTTTCAGCTCTTGCTGGAAGAGACTTAGGAATATTGTCAGATCCAATCAGAACAACACCTATTCATTCTGCCCATCTTTTAGCAAACGCTCCTATGGAAGATGTTGGTCAATGGAAAAGACCTTGGTATTTCCCAATTGAAAAAGAAAATATGCATGATGCTGTCTTAAGAGAATGCAAAGCTGCCAGAGAAGATGTTGCGGTAATGGATGCATCCACTCTGGGAAAAATTGATATTCAAGGACCAGATGCAGGAATTTTTCTAGATCGAATCTACACAAATATGTTTTCTTCGTTAAAAGTTGGAGCAAGTAGATACGGTTTAATGTGTGGTGTTGATGGCATGGTCTTTGATGACGGGGTAACGACAAGAATCGCAGAAGATCGATTCTTGATGACTACCACAACTGGTGGGGCTGCAAAAGTTCTTGATTGGTTAGAAGAGTGGTTACAAACAGAGTGGCCAGACTTAAATGTTTATTGCACATCTGTAACTGAGCATTGGTCAACAGTTGCCATCGTTGGACCAAAATCTAGAAACCTACTAGCAAAACTTGCCCCTACTTTAGATGTATCAAACGAAGCTTTCCCTTTCATGGAAAATCGTTACGCAGAAGTAGCAGGCATTCCTGCAAGAATTGCTCGAATTTCTTTTTCAGGCGAATTAGCTTATGAAATAAATATTGAAGCCTGGTATGGATTACACATTTGGCAAGAAGTAATGAAAAAGGGCAAAGAATTTAATATTGCGGCTTATGGAACTGAAACTATGCACGTATTAAGAGCTGAAAAAGGATTTGTGATTGTGGGACAAGAAACTGATGGCACACAAACTCCTCAAGATTTAGGTATGGATTGGATTGTTTCAAAGAAAAAAGATTTTATTGGTAAAAGATCATTTACTAGAAGTGATACAACAAGAAACGGAAGACATCAATTAGTGGGCTTGTTGCCATTAGATAACAAAACACTTTTACCTGAAGGTTCATACATTGTTAATGAAGGCGATAGCAAAAAAGAAGGAAAACTTACCCACATTGGTTATGTCACTAGCTCTTACTCTTCTAGTGCTTTAAGTAGAACATTTGCACTAGCAATGGTTGCTGATGGTCGAAACCAAATTGGTAAATTTGCTGAAGTTCCAATAGGAAATAATGTAGCCAGAGTTGAAATAGTTGATTCTGTGTTCCTGGATAAGGAGAACACACATCGCGATGGATAACTTAACTCAAAATAGAAAAAGTCCTTTAAACAATGCAACTCTTGGAAACAAGAAAAATATATTTCTTTCTGAAAAACCTTTTGCAACAACATTAGAAATTAGAGTTAAACCAAATAGTGTTACTGCCAAAAAGATTGAAAAAGTTCTCAATATCAAATTTCCAAATCAAGTGGGCCAAACTTTCAAATCCAAAAACTTCACAGTGCTAACCCTTGGTCCTGACTGGTGGATGGTAGTTGGGGCAAACAAACACCATGAAGCAAAAGTAAGAGCTGCTATTGGTAATGGTTTTGCATCAATCGTTGATTCATCAGCTCAGAGAACTTTCGTCGAGGTTTCAGGCAAATATGCTCAAGTGGTCTTGGAACATGGCTGGGAAAATGACCTTGATCCCAAAGTTTTCAAATCAGGAATGTGTGCTCAGGCAGTCCTCTCAAGATCACCAGTGATTATTTACCATGGTCCAATTGGCGTCTATCATCTTTATGTCAGAGCTTCATTTGCCCAGCACCTGTGGAATTTCCTCTCAGATGCAGCAGTTGAATACTTAAAGAAATAACAGGTAACTAAATGTCAGCAGTGATTCTTGATGGCAAAGCCACGGCTCAAACAATTAAAAATAATCTTGCCCAAAGAGTTGTTGCACTAAAAGCAAAAGGTATAAATCCAGGACTAGGAACAATTTTAGTTGGCGATGATGCCGGATCCCACGCTTATGTAAACGGAAAGCACAAAGATTGTGCCGAAGTTGGCATTAGTTCCATCCGAATTGATTTACCAAAAACTGCCACGCAAGCAGATGTTATGAGTGCGATCACAAAATTAAATAATGATCCAAACTGCACAGGGTTCATTGTGCAACTGCCACTTCCAAAAGGATTAGATGGCAATCAAGCACTAATTGCTATGGATCCAAGCAAAGATGCAGATGGGTTACATCCAATCAATTTAGGCAAACTAGTTTTAGGACAGAATGGTCCACTTCCTTGCACTCCAAGAGGAATAATTGAATTACTTCGTACTTACAAAGTTGAAATAAATGGTGCAAATATTGTGATTATTGGCAGAGGGGTAACAGTTGGAAGACCCCTTGGTTTACTTTTAACTAGAAAAGCCGAAAATGCTACTGTGACACTTTGTCACACTGGCACAAAAGATTTAACTAGTCATTTGATTAATGCAGACATAGTTATAGCTGCTACTGGTGTTCCCCACTTAGTTAAACCAAACATGATTAAAACAGGCGCTGCAGTTGTTGACGTTGGAATTACTAGAACTGAAAATGGTCTCATGGGAGATATCGATCCCCAAGTCAAAGATGTTGCAGGTTTCTTCTCCCCCACTCCAGGTGGAACAGGGCCAATGACAAGGGCGATGTTATTAACAAATGTCATTGAAAGTGCAGAGAGTAATTCTTAATGGCAAAAATTTTTGACTACATCGTTGTTGGTGGTGGAAGTGCGGGATCTGTTTTAGGAAACAGATTGAGTGAAAATGAAAATAATCAAGTTTTAGTTTTAGAAGCAGGACGTCCAGATTATTGGTGGGATGTTTTTATTCAAATGCCTGCAGCGCTAACTTTCCCAATCGGAAGTAAATTTTATGATTGGAAATATAAATCTGAGCCAGAACCATTTATGAATAATAGAAATGTTAACCACGGTCGAGGAAAAATTCTGGGTGGCTCAGGATCAATTAATGGCATGATTTTTCAACGCGGAAATCCTATGGATTATGAGCGCTGGGCAAGTGACAAAGGTGTAGAAAATTGGGATTTTGCCCATTGCCTTCCGTATTTCAAGAAGATGGAAAATTCTATAAATGTTTCCGATCCTGTTTTTAGAGGACATAGTGGTCCACTTGAATTAGAGAAAGGGCCCGCTAAAAATACACTCTTTCAATCATTTTTCAAAGCTGCAGTAGAAGCTGGATATCAATTAACAGATGATGTAAATGGTTATCGCCAAGAAGGTTTCGGCCCATTTGATCGAAACGTAAGAAGGGGTAGAAGACTTTCCTCATCTCGAGCATATTTACATCCTGTAAAAAAACGCAAAAATCTCACAATCAAAACCCGCGCCATGGTCGAAAAAGTTGTTTTTGAAGGGAAAAATGCCGTTGGAGTTGAAGTTACTTTTAGAACACTTTTTGGAAAGAAGAAAGAATTTATTCAAGGTAAGGAAATTATTCTTTGTGGTGGTGCAATAAATACACCACAAATTCTGCAACTTTCCGGAATTGGCGAATCAAAACACTTGAGTTCTTTAGGTATTCCTGTGGTTAAAGACCTTCCAGGAGTAGGCGCCAATTTGCAAGATCATTTAGAAGTTTATGTTCAATACTCATGCAAGAAACCTGTTTCTTTGCAACCTAATTTGCAACTTTGGAGAAGACCATTTATTGGAGCGGCCTGGTTGTTCTTTAGAAAAGGTCCAGGTGCGTCTAATCATTTCGAAGGTGGCGGTTTTGCCCGCAGTAACGAAGAAGTTAAATATCCAAACTTAATGTTTCATTTCTTACCAATATCAGTTCGCTATGACGGAACAGTGACTGCAAAAGGTCATGGTTATCAAATTCATATTGGTCCCATGTATTCAGATGCAAGAGGTCATATAAAAATTAAAGATGCAAATCCTTACACTAAGCCTGCTATTTTATTCAACTATTTATCAACTGCCCAAGATAAAAGAGAATGGGTAGAAGCCATTCGAGTAGCACGAAATATTTTGACTCAAAGAGCAATGGATGAATTTAACGGTGGAGAGATTTCTCCAGGAACTGCAGTTAGTACAGATGAAGAGATTTTGAAATGGGTTGCTAAGGATAGTGAAACTGCATATCACCCATCTTGTACTGCAAAAATGGGTACAGACGAAATGTCAGTGGTTGATCCAAACACCATGAAAGTTCATGGAGTCGGAGGACTAAGAGTTGTTGATGCTTCCGTATTTCCCTATGTAACAAATGCAAATATTTATGCACCTGTGATGATGCTTGCCGAAAGAGCTGCAGATTTGATTCAAGGCAAGAAACCACTTGATCCAATTTATGTCGACTGGTACAAACACAAAGCTTAATTAGTTACTAGCGATTGTCCTGGCTTAAATTCTTCACGACCATCATGAGTTAATACCCAAACTGACTGTTCCCCATTTACAATCCAACTATTAATTCCACCAACAAGCGCTGTCTTTTCATCAATTCCCACCAGGGTGACTCCTGGTGGAGTGTTTAGTAAATATCTTGTGATGATGTCTGGAATCCAACCAAGCATTCGATCAAAATGAGGAATTACCCTGATGTTTGGTAATAGTCCTAAACCTTTAACATCTTCGTTATTTTTCCCAATTTTGATTCTCATTTTTGGTACCCATGTAGTTAATGCCATTGCTCCGGCACTGCAACCTGCTAAAGATGCACCATTTTCCCATTCCTTAACAATTGCTTTCCAAACTAGAGAATCTCTTAGGGTTTCTGCTAAATAGGTTGGGTCTCCCCCACTTAAATAAATTAGTCCTGCGCCTTTTATTTTTTCTGCCAATTCAGGATTATTGGCAGACTCTTGATCAAAAACTGGTAGCCATCTTGATTCCACGCTCAAAGATTTTGCTTGATTTTGAGCTAAATTTTTCCAGTGCTCAAGTCTTGCTGGACTTTCTTGACCAGCGGCTGTAGAAAGTTGTACATAAACAGGATTTTGATTGTTTAGTAATTCTCTTTCAAGATCCAACATCACAGGCAACCATTCACCTGAACCGACTAAGGCGATAGTGCCACTCATTTTTGTTACTCTCGGTTTAATGAAGCTCCCGCACCTGGACTCGAACCAGGAACCACTCGATTAACAGTCGAGTGCTCTGCCAATTGAGCTATGCGGGAATGACTTTTAACGCGAATGCAAACTTACCAAGAAGACAGAATTTTGCTCTCTTGAGGTTACTCACGAAGTGCCCAGAGATTGCTCTCTCAAAGCCCTTCGAAATTCTTCGATACTCAAGAGTTGTTGGAACATGCGATCATGCTCTTGATTTTGTGTTGCAGGATCAAGTCTTTGCAATTGGCTCTTCAAATCTGCAATAGTCCTACCCGCATTTATTTCAAGTACCCTGGCGAAAACAGAATCAACATATCTTGGTTCGACATTGGCTTTGAATTCTTCAACCGATAGTGCTGCAATTAATGCCCTTTGTTCTTCATCTTCAGTTGCGTCATGGGCTGTATTTGCAGATATTTCATTTAGTTCGGAACTTAAGATTGATTCAAATATTTCTCGGTATTTTTGATGTGAAAAACAATCAGGCGTTAACTGAGCAAACCAGGTTTTTACTAAATCTGAGAATTGGAAGGTTAGCTTCAAACATTCACGTTCCATTGAAGTTTCAACGGTGTCTTGCAGCATTTCTTTTTTCTCTGGCTTATTTGCTTCTACTTCTAAACTTATTCTGCTTCGAGAATTAGTTGCAGTACCAACAGCTTGAACTACGGTGTTTGAATCAGCACCTAACCAACCGGCAAGCATTCTGGTGTATTCAGGTCTTAATGCAACATCTTTAATCCCAGCCACAACTGGTGCTGCTGCTCTTAGTGCTGAAACTCTGCCTTCGGCTGTATTTAAGTCAAAGCTTGCAATTGTGGATTTAATTACGAATTCAAACAAAGGAACTCTTGACTTAACAAGGGCAACTATTGCATCATTGCCACTTTTTTGTCTTAGTTCGCAAGGATCTAATCCACTTGATTCCACTGCCACAAAAGTCTGAGCCACAAATGATTGATCTAGATTGAATGCTTTTAGGGCAGCTTTTCTTCCTGCTTCGTCACCATCAAAGGTATAAATTATTTCTCCACGCAATTGTTCTTGATCCATTAAGAATCGTCTTAATACTCGAGCATGATCATCACCAAATGCAGTTCCACAAGTTGCAACAGCCGTAGTGACCCCAGACAAATGACAAGCCATCACATCTGTGTAACCCTCCACAATCACAGCTTGTTTACTAGATGCAATTTCTTTTCTCGCCAAATCGATTCCGTATAAAACTTGGCTTTTTTTGTAAACAGGGGTTTCTGGAGTGTTTAAATATTTTGGGCCTTGGTCATCGTCATAAAGTCTTCGTGCACCAAATCCGACCACATCACCACTGGCATCTCTAATTGGCCAAGTTAATCTTCCTCGGAAGCGATCATAAACTCCGCGCTGTCCTGCTACTGATAATCCTGCCAAAGTGAGTTCTGTGTCAGTGAAACCTTTTTGTTTCAAATGATTAGTTAAAGAATCCCAACCTTTAAGGGCATAGCCAACACCAAATTTGTGGGCTGCCGCTTTATCAAAGCCACGTTCAGTTAAGAATTTTCTGCCTGTTTCTGCTTCAGGAGAATTAAGATTTTGGACAAAGAATTCAGCTGCTAATTTGTTTGCTTCAACTATGCGGGTGCGCTGACCTGTATTGATTCCTGATCTGTTTGATGATTCGTCATAGCGAAGTTGGATGTTATATTTACCAGCTAATTTCTCAACTACTTCACTAAAAGATAAATGTTCAATTTTTTGTAAGAAGCCAATAACATCTCCGCCTTCTCCACAGCCAAAGCAATACCAAAAACCTTTGGAAGGTGTGACATGAAATGAAGGAGATTTTTCATCATGAAAAGGACACAAACCTTTAAGGCTTGCTCCTCCAGCACTTTTTAAAGAAACGTGTTCGCGAACAACTTCATCGATTCGTGCGCGCTCACGAACTAAAACTACATCGTCGTTTCGGATTCTTCCTGACATGAGTCTTAGCCTACAAATTCTTGGGCAAGTCTTCTTGCTGAAGAGTCTGTAAGGCTGGCAACTTGGTCAATCACTGCTCTTTTGGCTTCCTTGCTACTTTCAGCGTTGTCGTACTGCTGTTTGAACTGAGGATCAAGTTTTAGTGGATTATTTTGTAATCCATCAACAATACTCAAAATCAAATCTTGTTCTTTGGCATAATTTTCTGCCGCCCCTTTTCGTTGCATCACAAATAAATTAACAACTGATTTTAGGACAGCAATTTGAGCTTTTGTGTCGAGAGGAACTATTAAATTTGCGTTATATCTTGTTAAATTATTTTCCTTATTTCCAGATTTTGTGGCTTGTTCTATTTCTTCGGTAAATTTACCGATTAGATGACTAGTCATGTTTTTTAATGAAGCCATATCGACTTGTGTGGCGGTAAAGGATTTCACCCACCAACTTTGGTTGATTAATGAATTTAGTGCTTTACTTAAAATACTTTCATCAATTTCAGAGGCATATTCTTTTGCAGCAAGTTTTACAACTTCTTTAAATTCTGGTTCAGAATCAAGTGCTAATGGGCTGAAATGTTGACCATAAATGGCATCTTCAATATCGTGAACACTATATGCAATGTCATCTGCAATATCCATGACTTGGGCTTCAAATACTTTGCCTTGACTCTTAACTTCTAATCTAACCCAATCAAATATTTCCTTATCTTCTTGGTAATAACCAAATTTAGGATTTTTACCATCAAATTCCCAAGGATATTTTGTGGCGGCATCAAGAGTTGCTCGAGTTAAATTTAAACCCAGAGATCTGCCATCACGAATTGTTTTTGATTCAAGTCGGGTTAGTAATCTAAATGTTTGAGCATTTCCTTCAAAACCACCAATATCTAAAGATGCTTTGTGTAAAGCTTCTTCTCCGTTATGCCCAAATGGTGGATGTCCTAAGTCATGAACTAAACAAGCTGTTTCAACTAAATCAGGATCGCAACCTAATGCCTCACCAAGTTCTCGACCAATTTGTGCAACTTCCAAAGTATGCGTAAGTCTGGTGCGCGGAAAATCATCTGCACCAGCAGACATCATTTGAGTTTTAGCCGCTAGTCTTCTTAACCCTGCTGAATGTAAAACTCTGGCTTTATCTCGGGCAAATGCTCTTCTGCCGTGGCGTTTAGGTAATTCGGTAACAAATCTTTCTTCGTCAAATTGGTTATATCCGGGAGATAATTGATCGTCTTGAAATGTCATAACACTATTGACCTTAGTAAAGACCACTGACTTTCAAAATGTCGCTTGAACTCATAACGAAGAGTTGAAGCAAGTTCTCTTACCAGATATGAATTACTTAGTTCACTGCCCGGACCTTCTTGAGTGCCAGACAAATTTGTTTCAAAACCTAAATTTTGGGCCATAAGATGACTTCTCCATAAATGCGCTGGATCACTTACTATCGTTACACTCTTTAAATCAGGAAATTCATTTCTAATTAATTCAAAACTTTCTAAAGTGTCTTTGCCATCTGTGATTGCTGTTAAGTTGTTCTTTTTAATTGATTTGTTTAAATAGTTAAATCCGGCTTCTGCTTCTGTGAATCTATCTCCTTGTTGTTTCCCACCTACAGTAATTATGAGAGGAGAAACTTCCTCCTTGTAGAGTTCTAAAGCATGGTCTAAACGATTACTAAAAACTGGTGATGGATCCCCATCAAATTGAGCAGCTCCTAAAACAATTATTGCATCTGATTTATCTCTTTGATCTAATTTAGAACTAGTCCATACTCCATAAGCGTTATATCCCACAAAAACTATTGCCCCAATAAAAATTATGGTAATTACCCACCGAATTAATTTGAACAACAATTTGATTATTCCAAACATCTAACCACCACTTACAGACAATTCAGCTTCTCGAAGATCTTTAACTTCATTCTTTTCAATACTTCTACTGTTTAGCCAATTATGTGGAAGGGAAACTTTCTTTTGAGAACCTACTCTGCCGCGAGGTTTATCAACTACAATTTCAGGAAAAGCTTGATTGATATCTAATTTTGCTAACAAGAAATCTAAGTTGTCTAAACTTTCAACCATTGCCAATGAAGTTCTTAATTGATTCCCCACCGAGAATCCTTTTAAGTACCAAGCCATATGTTTTCTGATGTCTCTAATGCCTTTGTATTCGCCATATAGTTCACACAATAAAACTGCATGTCGTTTAATGATTTGTGAAACTACTTCTAAACCAGGATCTTTAGGGATTTCTTTGCCAGCAAAAGCAGCTGCCAGTTGTCCAAATAACCATGGTCTTCCTAAGCAACCTCGACCAACCACCACACCTGCACAACCTGTTTCCTTAACCATTGCTAAGGCATCTTGAGCAGACCAAATGTCACCATTGCCAAGTACTGGAACATTGAATTCTTTTAACTCCTCAACCAAAGTTTTAATGGCTTGCCAACGAGCTTTACCTGAATACATTTGTTCAGCTGTTCGAGCATGTAAGGCAACCCAAGTAACACCTGCCTTTGCTGCAATTTTTCCTGCTTCAATATAAGTCAAATGCTCATCATCAATTCCCATACGCATTTTTACAGTGACGGGAACTTTTTTTACACCTAATTCGCTAGTTATTTTATTTGAAGTGTTCACCGCACTTTCTAAAATTGCTTTAAATAAATCTTGTTTCCAAGGAAGTGCTGCTCCCCCGCCTTTTTTAGTAACTTTTGGAACTGGGCAACCCATGTTCAAATCAATATGATCTGCTCTATCTTCTCTAATTAGCATCTCGACTGCTTTTGACATAACTTCTGGATCTACTCCATAAAGTTGCACACTTCTAATTTGTTCATCAGGATCTGGTGTAACCATGCGAATAGTTTCAGGAGATCTTTCAATGAGTGCTCGACTAGTCACCATTTCACTTACATAAAGCCCAGCCCCATATTCACGACAAAGTCTTCTAAATGCCTGATTGGTTATTCCTGCCATAGGGGCAAGCACAACAGGAGGATCAACTTCGAATCTTGAGGTTTGTAAAGACATAGGTAAAACTATTTTACGCAGGTAAACGAGAACCTAACCAATTTGGCAATTCTGCTATGGGAACTCTTACCTGTTCCATGCTGTCTCTATCTCTAATTGTGACACTTTTATCATCTAAAGTTTCAAAATCAACTGTGACAGCAAATGGTGTTCCAATTTCATCTGCTCTTCTATATCTTCGACCAATAGCACCTGAATCATCAAATTCCACCATATATTTTTTTCTCAATTCTTGGGCAATTTCTTTTGCCACCGGACTTAACTTTTCATCTCTTGATAAAGGTAAAACTGCAACTTTAATAGGAGCAAGTCTTGGATCAAGTCTTAATACTGTTCTTTTGTCTACTCCACCTTTTGAATTAGGTGCTTCGTCTTCATCGTAGGCATCAAGTAGAAAAGCTAACACTGCTCTGGTTAATCCTGCTGAAGGTTCAATTACATAAGGAATATATTTTTCATTATTTTCTTGATCAAAGAAATTAAGATCTGTACCACTTGCTTGACTGTGAGTCTTTAAATCATAATCGGTCCTGTTGGCAACGCCTTCTAGTTCTGCCCATTCTGAACCTGCAAATTCAAATTTGTATTCAATATCCACAGTTCTTTTCGCATAATGGGAAAGTTTTTCTTTTGGATGTTCAAATTTTCTTAAGTTTTCTGGTTTTATTCCCAAATCCACATACCAATTCCACCTTTGTTCTAACCAGTATTCATGCCATTTCTCATCTTCTCCTGGTTTAACAAAGTATTCCAATTCCATTTGCTCAAATTCTCTTGTTCTGAAAATAAAATTACCTGGAGTGATTTCATTTCTAAAAGCTTTACCAACTTGAGCAATACCAAAAGGTGGTTTCTTTCGAGAGGATGTAAGTACGTTATTAAAGTTAACAAATATTCCTTGAGCTGTTTCTGGTCTCAAATAATGAAGTGCGCCATCATCTTCTGTAACTCCGATGTGGGTGCGAAGCATGCCATTAAACATTTTTTCTTCTGTAAATTGTCCACGAGTACCACAATTTGCACAAGCAATATCTGCTAAACCATTTGCTGGTTCTTTTTTATTTTTCGTAACATAGGCTTCAATTAATTGATCAGCTCTATATCTTTTGTGACACTGTTTGCATTCGGTTAATGGATCAACAAATGCTTCAACGTGGCCTGAGGCTTGCCAAACTTGAGAAGCAAGAATTACTGAGGAATCAAGTCCCACCACATCTTCTCTTGATCTAACAATTGTTTGCCACCATTGATTTCGAACATTGTCTTTTAATGCCACACCTAATGGACCATAATCCCAAGCAGAACGTGTTCCACCATAAATTTCACTTGATGGGTAAACAAAACCGCGACGTTTAGCCAAATTGACTATGGCTTCCACTCGATCAGCGGCCATGACAGGTCTTCCCCTTTTTGTGTATATAAGTAGTGAACCTTCAGCCTACTTAAAGACTTAATTAATCTTGGTTAAGCACCGATTCAAATTCAGTTCCAAACCCATCCTTGAACTCAAATAATGTTTCAAACATGGTTGGTTCATCTTGAGCACTCGACATAACCGGCCAAACCTCCATGCGGTTCTTGCCGGAATTAATTGCCCTGCGAGCATTACCGATGGAATCCCATTTTTGAACAACAACCAAAGTTGTTGCATCATCTGGTGATCTGCCTGCCAAGATTTCAATAAATCCTGGTTCCAGAGACAATCCTTGAACCATTTTTTTAATATCTTTTAGAAAATCTTGCAGGTTTGCTGGTTGATGCCTGGTTATCACGAACATATCCGCCACACTAGAGGTAACCCAGTTATGAAAGTGTGAGTGAGAATGACTTCGTTCAGACAAAAACTAGAAAAAGCTAGTGCCCCCTATTTAGTGAGAATTCATGCTCTTCCTCGCTGGGTACTTCCGGTGTTGCTAACAATTGTCCTGCTGATTGGTTTATTGGCTAACCCAAACCAATCTCCAGGTTTATGGATCGGGTTCTTTGCCTTAATTTTTATAGGCTTAATTTTGGTTTGGTTGTTGGCTTTAAGTTGGCCTTTACTAACTAGATCTTCTCGAGTCCTTCGCGTACTAGTTGCCGTACTTATTTTCTACACTGCCTTTAGTCGCTTCTAGGTGATATCGGGCTGAAGAGCCGTAGGTTAGGTTGTAATTTATGAACCTGTCTATTTCGTTGGCTGCAGTAACAGTTGTGGCTACGCTATCGGGTGGATATTTAGCTCTTAAAGGTAAAGATCGCTTGCATTTGGTTCTGGGGCTTTCTGGTGGACTGCTACTTGGTTTAGTGGCATTTGATTTACTTCCTGAAATTTTTGTGATGAATACATCCACTTTTGGTGGTGTTCAAATTGTTTCTCTTGCCTTAGTACTTGGATTTTTGAGTTTACATTTTGCCGAAAAATTATTTGGTTCTCATGATGCCACCGAATCAGATTATGGTCATGACCACAAACATCCAGTCAATGTTGCCGGTGGTTTAGGTGCACTAGGAATGGCTGGTCATGTATTCCTTGATGGTGTTGCTTTGGGTATTTCTTTTCAAGTAAGTAGAGCTTTAGGTTTGACTGTTTTTATTGCGTTACTGGCACACGCTTTTAGTGATGGTTTAAATACTGTTTCGTTATTAATTAAGAGTGGTGCGTGGAAAAAGTCGTCATTTTTATTATTAGGTGTAGATGCAGTGATGCGAATTTCTGGTGCCGCGGTAGGCAGTTTTATTACCTTAAGTGATCAATCTGTGGGAATATATTTGGCTGTGTTTTCAGGATTTGTTATTTATCTGGCTACTTCACATATTTTGCCAGAAGCTCATTCTCGACATCCTTCAAGATTGACCATGCTTGCCACCATTGTTGGAGTCCTGGCGATGTGGTTAATCGTGGGCAATATTGGTGAATAATTTTTAATTAGGTTTGGCGTCGCCAAATCGTCGTTCCCGTTTGGCGTAAATTTCTATTGCTTGCCATAAATGTCTTCTATCAAAATCTGGCCATAACACGTCCATAAAAACCATCTCCGCATAAGCAGATTGCCATAACAAGAAATTACTGGTTCTTTGTTCTCCTGAAGTTCTTAAAAATAAATCCACATCAGGCAGTGTTGGTTCATATAAATATTTTTTTATTTTCTTTTCTGTAATTGACTCGGGTCTAAGTTTTCTGGATTTTACATCCTGGGCCATTTCAACCATGGCATCAGCAAGTTCTGCTCTGCCCCCATAATTCACACACATGGTGAGGGTTAATTGATCGTTTTTAGAAGTTTTTCTTTCCGCTTTCTTTAATTCATCGAGCACACTTTTCCATAGTCTTGCTTGTCTACCTGACCAGCGAACTTTGATTCCAAATTGATTCATTTCTTCAACGCGACGATGAATTACTTCTCTGTTGAAATTCATTAAGAATTTGACTTCTTGTGGACTTCTTTTCCAATTTTCGGTTGAAAAAGCATAAACGGTTAAGTATTTAACACCAATTTCTAGTGCCCCATAAACCGCATCTAACAGTGCTAATTCGCCAGCTTCGTGTCCGGCAGTTCTAGGTAATCCTCTTTCTTTGGCCCAACGACCATTTCCATCCATCACAATTGCAACGTGATTGGGAACAAAAGAAGAAGAAATTCCGGGGGGTTTAATTCCACTTGCATGTTTTGGTACTGGTGGAAATTTTTTTCTAGCTTTGGCCACTTTTATCTTTCCACCATCCTTAGAGATCTCAATCCTCTTTCAATATGCCATTGTAAGTAAGCAGCAATAATGCCACTTGCTTCTCGTCTGAACTTTAATTCTGAGGCATCAGCGGTTTCCCAATCACCTGTTAATAGCGCTGACATAAGTGAAATTGTGGCAGGAGCAGGAACCACTGAGCCACTAGGACGACATTCTTCGCACGTGGCACCCCCGGCACTAACTGAGAATGCGCGATGAGGACCAGGTGTGCCACAGCGGGCACATTCAAAAAAGGAAGGAGAATATCCTGCTAGTGATAGTGAACGTAATAAATATGAATCAAGAATTAAGTTGGGATCATGTTCATCTTTAACTAATGCACGCATCCCACCGATTAACAACAAATATTGTTGAGTTGCTGGTTCTTTTTCCTCTGGGGTTAATCTTTCTGCTGTTTCAAGCATTGCTTGACCAGCAGTCCACTTTGCATAATCTTGTGACAACGTTGCGCCATAAGAATAGAAAGATTCAACTTGGCTCAAAATGTCTAAAGATCTACCAATATGAAAATGTGCATCAATATGGCCAAAGGGTTCAACTCGAGCGCCAAACCTTGAAGTTGTTTTCCGTACCCCTTTTGCAACAGCTCTAACCCGGCCACTGTTCCTGGTTAAGACAGTGACAATTCGATCGGCTTCCCCAAGTCTTTGGGTACGTAGCACGATTCCTTCGTCACGATATTGAGGCATGGTTCTAATTCTGCTGGAATTTAACTAACCTTCACCTCCACAACACCCTCTAGGTTAAACAAGTTAAGTAGAGTTATGAAATAAACCAAGGAGATTAATGAATACCCACGGCTCAGGGGAATTACAGCCCGACATTTCGGCAAATAGTGCATCTGGTGGACGTTGGAATTTCTCAATAAATCCTAGATTTATTCAAAAAAGTATTATCACAATATTGGTACTCGTTGTGGCTTTGCAATTAGTTTTATGGGCATTTAGCAAAAGTCGAGATTTTCTTTTTCTGTTATTACTGGCTTGGTTACTTGGAATCGCTATCTCACCTGTTGTGGATATTTTAACCAAACGTGGCTTGAAACGAGGATTAAGTACTTTCTTGGTGTTGCTCGCTTTAATGGGACTTATTTTTGCATTCATTGCCTCATTTGGGCAACTACTTGGATCACAATTAGCAAGTTTGATAACTCAAATTCCAACTCTTATTGAAGGATTTGTGGGTTGGCTTAATACCTCATTTAATCTCAAGTTAGATGCAAGTTCTATTGAGCAATCTTTAAATATTTCTAACTCTCAAATTACAAATTTTGCACAAGATATTGCTGGTGGCATATTTGGGGTGGTCTCAAGTATTTTTACTTTCATTTTTAACATTTTCACTTTGTTACTTTTTGCTTTCTATTTTGCAGCAGATGCTCCACGCATTAAAAGGACTATCGGTAGTTGGTTACCTACCAAACAACAAGTAATTTTTACAACAGTTTGGCAAGTTGCCACCGATAAAACAGGAGGCTTTGTTATCAGTCGGGTAATTCTTGCTGCCCTAAATTCGGTATTCACCTCGGTATTCTTATTGTTATTGGATGTGCCTTACTGGTTACCATTGGGATTATTTACCGGACTTATTAGTCAATTTGTTCCTACAGTTGGTACATACCTAGGTGGAGTAATTCCAACCATCGTGGCTGTGGTTAATGATCCCAAAGATGGTCTGTTTGTCATAATTTTTATTTCTGTTTATCAACAAATTGAAAATTATTTATTTGCCCCACGAATTTCTTCACTCACCATGGATATCCACCCAGCGGTTGCTTTTGCTTCGGTAATAATTTTTGCCGGATTTTTTGGTGCAATTGGTGCTCTAATTGGAATTCCTATTGCTGCAGCAATCATCTCAATTGTGCAAACTTATGGTAAACGGTATGAATTGATTCCAGAATTACACAAAATTGAAACTAAATCTTAAAAACCTAATTTAGATAGTTCTTTTGGATCAGACTGCCATTCCGGAGCAATTTTTACATGAAGTTCTAAGAACACATGCATACCAATTAATTTTTCGATTTGTTTGCGGGAGATGGAACCAATTTCTTTTAACTTTGAACCATTGTGACCAATAATAATCCCTTTTTGACTGTCGCGTTCAACATAAATACTGGCTCTAATTCTCATAAGTGGTCTGTCAGCTGGCCGTTCTTCATCAGGTTCAATACTTTCCACCACTACAGCTAAAGAGTGAGGTAATTCTTCTCTCAAATCATCTAGAGCTGCTTCTCTGATGAATTCGGCCACCATGGTTTCAACTGGCTCATCAGTGAAAATACCTGCTGGGTACAAAGCTGGACCTTCAGGAAGCATTGGAATTATTAAATTTAGTAACACATCAAGATTTGCTCTAGTTTTTGCACTTACCGGAATTATCTCTTGCCAATCACAACCAGTTTCTTTACCTAAATCATTTAGTTCCAGTAATCTTTCAGCAATATCAGCTTGGCTTGCGGAATCTAATTTTGTGACGACTCCTATTTTTGGTTTCCTTGTGGCATTACTTAACTCTTGGGCAATATATGTATCGCCAGGACCAATTTTTTGATCTGCCGGTACACAAAATATTGCAACATCAACTTCACTCCAAGTTTCTCTAACAACATCGTTTAGGCGTGAGCCAAGCAGTGTTTTCGGTTTATGAACACCAGGTGTGTCAACAATTATTAGTTGGCCATCAACTCTATGAACTAATCCCCTAATTGCATGTCTGGTTGTTTGTGGTCGCTTAGAAGTGATGGCAATTTTTTCTCCGACGAGTTGATTTGTCAACGTTGATTTACCCACATTTGGTCTTCCCACTACGCAGGCGAATCCACTTCGAAAGTCACTCATGGACACATCGTTGCAGATAGGTTTTCCAATTTTTTTTGAGCCAAGTAGTTGTTGCGAAGATATATTGATTTATTCAGAATCTGTTGTTTCATTCTTGCGGATCAGAATCGTGCCAATTTTATTTCTTCTTCCAGCAGCTCTTTCTGCCACAAATTCCCATCCCTCAATAACAATTGAAGTACCAGGAATAGGTATTCGCTCTAATTGTTTTGCTAAGTACCCTGAAAGAGTGTCTACTCCCTCATCGTCACTAGACAGATTCAACTCAATTAATTCAGCAAGATCATCCAAATGAATTCTGGAGCTTACCCGGAAAACGTTTGGTCCTAATTCATTAACCTCTGGGGCATGTGTGTCATATTCATCAGTTATTTCTCCAACGATTTCTTCTAAAATATCTTCAATAGTTACTAGACCTGCGGTTCCGCCGTATTCATCGATTACCACTGCCAGATGTACTCGAGCTGATTGCATATCGCGTAATAATTCATCTGCTGGTTTACTATCAGGAACAAAGTAAGCTGATCGCATCAATTGTTCAACAAGTTCTGCTCTTTCAGCATCAGCGTTTTCAAAAATTCTTCGAGAAATATCTTTAAGGTAAACAACACCCACTATGTCATCTGAATCTTCTCCAATTACCGGAATTCTTGAATAACCTGAGCGAAGTGAAAGAGAGATTGCCTGTCTTAATGTTTTACCTTTTTCAATCCAAACCATGTCAGTTCGAGGCACCATTACTTCTCGAGCAACTGTGTCACCTAACTCAAAAACTGAATGAATCATTTGTCGTTCTTCATCTTCGATTACGTCAGCCTCTTCAGCCTGATCTACTAAATCTCTTAGGTCTTCAGCGGTAGCAAAAGGGCCTTCTTTAAATCCTCTTCCTGGAGTTAGTGCATTACCTACTGCCACCAATAATTTTGCAATAGGCCAAATTATTGGTTTTATTGCTAAAGCAACAGGTGCAGCAAATATTGAGATGCGATCTGATTTCTGTCTACCAAGTGTTTCTGGGGCAACACCTAAAACTATAAATCCCAACAATGAAACAACTAAAATTGCTAGGATCAAAGCTGAATTAAGATTGACACTTGTTTCAATAAACACAAAAGTTAATAACACTCCACCAGTTGAAGTTAGCGCTAAAGCAACTAGTTGTAGCACCGCAACATGTTTAGCTTTTTCTAAAATAACTTTTTGAAGTTTTTCTACACCTTTAATTTCATCTCGGCGAAGGGTTTCAACACGTGATTCAGATGTTTTAAGAATCGCCGTTCTGCTGGCAATAAAAAATGCTGCAAGAAGCTCTACCAGCACGGCTATAACAATAAACAGAGTTAAATTCATAAGTGTTTTTTCGATACCCTCAAGGAATTCATAATACCCTGTTCCTTTTTTTGCATTAAGCCTCGCTGAGAATCCTCTTGATGATCTTGACCTAAAAGATGCAAAATTCCATGGGCAATTAGAAAAACTAGATGAAAAGCTGGGTTAGTTGATTCACTTTTCGCATCTTTCAAAGCAACACCTGGGCAAACTATGATGTCTCCCAAAATTGCTTTTTTTGCTCGAGCCTTTTTGTCCTGAAGTAAAACATCGTCCATTGGGAAACTCATCACATCTGTTGGTCCTGCTTCTTTCATCCACCGTAGGTGGAGCTGAGCCATTTCTTCTTCGTTGGCAAATAGAATTGACACATCAGAATTTGTATTAACGTCTAAATAGTTAAGCATTTGTTTAACATATTTTTTTAAACTATCTTCATCAATTGTGAAATTACTAGAATTATCAATTTCAATCATTAATTTATTTTGAGCCTAACGGTTTTTCTTTAATAGAATCCCAAGATTCATAGGCTTCGACAATTCGACTCACTAATTTATGTCTCACAACGTCTTTGGAATTTAATTGAATAAATGCCAAATCTTCAACGCCGAGTAAAATATCTTGCACAACTTTTAAACCTGATTTTGTACCACTAGGTAAATCAATTTGGGTTACGTCTCCTGTGATAACCATTCTTGATCCAAATCCTAATCTGGTCAGAAACATTTTCATTTGCTCAGGAGAAGTATTTTGTGCCTCATCAAGAATTATAAAAGAATCATTAAGTGTTCTGCCTCGCATATATGCAAGGGGAGCTACTTCGATAGAACCATTAGTCATTAATTTTGGAATTTTATCAGGATCAATCATGTCTTGTAATGCGTCATACAGTGGCCTTAAGTACGGATCAATTTTTTCAGATAAAGTTCCAGGTAGAAAACCTAAATGTTCTCCTGCTTCAACAGCTGGTCTTGTTAAAACAATTCTATTTACTTGTTTTGCTTGCAATGCCTGAACTGCTTTAGCAACAGCTAAATAAGTCTTACCAGAACCTGCTGGGCCAATTCCAAACACAACTGTGTGTTTATCAATGGCATCTACGTAAGCTTTTTGATTAAGAGTTTTAGGGCGAATTGATTTTCCTCGTGAAGTTAAAATATCTGCAGTCAATAATGAACTTGGTCTTATTTCACTTTCGCTTCTAAGCATTCCTACGGATCGCTCTACTATTTCAACACTCAAACTTTGACCAGTTCTTAAAACAGTTATTAGCTCTGAAAACAACTGATTTGCTAGTTTCACTTCATCAGCAGGACCCGATAAATTAATTTCATTTCCTCTAACGTGTAGCTCAATGCGAGGAAAGCTATTTTCAATACTTCTTAAATACTCATCACTGCTGCCCACAAGAGCCGGCATCGATAAAGAAGGGGGCACAACAATTCGAGATTGGAAGTCACTGCTCAAACTTGTCATTGTCTAATAATCGTAATCAGTTATTTTGTGGTGACTATTTAGCCTGGTGGCCAGGTGAGGCCACGACCACCCAAAACATGGGCATGAACATGTTGCACTGATTGGCCACCGTCAGGACCGGTATTAAGCACAATGCGAAAACCCTTATCAAGTTTCTCTAACTTGGCAGTTTGTGAAACAAATTCCATAAAACCTGAAGTTAAGGATGAATCACCTTGAGTCAATTCTGTAATATCTTCAAAATGTTTCTTAGGTATTACTAGGACGTGTACTGGTGCTTGAGGGTCAATATCTCGAAAGGCCAAAAAATCATCATTTTCTAATACCTCATTGCAAGGAATCTCTTTAGCAACAATTTTGCAGAACAAACAATCATTCATTTGTCTAGTTTAACCATCTTGTTTTTGAAAGTAAAATTGCTGAAGCAATTCCACCCGCTGTTGAGGTTCTAAGAATAGTTTCACCTAATGTTGCTGTTATTGCACCTGCTTCAATGAATTGTTTCAATTCACTATCTTCTATTCCTCCCTCAGGTCCAATGATAAGTAGAACGTTTTCTGTGATTTGATTAACTAAATCAGTGAAGAAGACTTGTGAATCTGGATCTAAAACAATAATTTTTGAGTAATTCTTAAAAACTTTAATTAGATTCTTTGAATCTAAGCAATTAGTAATTTCGGGTAAGTAAGCCCGTCTGGACTGCTTCGAAGACTCTCTAGATATTTGTTTCCATTTTTCGACACCTTTATCTGATTTATCGTCCCATTTAACGATGCAACGATTTGCTTGCCAGGGAATAATCTCATCCACTCCAACTTCAGTTAAAGATTCAACTGCTAATTCTGATCTATCTCCTTTAGCTAAAGCTTGAGCTACAGTGACCAAGGGTTTATTTTTTGATTTAGTTTTCTTACTTAATACCTTTACAGTTATTTGCTCACCAGGGCCAAGTGTTAAAACTTCTACTTCACATACTTGTCCTGCCCCATCGGTGACAACTAATTTTTCTTTTTCTCTTACTCTGCGCACCCGCAAAGCGTGGTGTGCTTCTGTTCCGTGAATATTAAATACTGGCGCTGAGAGATCTGCTGTTGAAACTAAAAAGTAGGCGGGTTCCATACTTAAGGGCGCGAGAACGCATCTCTTAATTTGCTAAATAAACCAGATTCACTTAATTTTACAGGTTCAACAACCAATGAATCTTCACCGCGCATTTCTGAAATCTTTTTTAATAATCCCTTTTGTTCTTCAGTTAACCCAGTTGGAGTTTCCACAATTATTTCGATGTGTAAATCTCCTCTTCCTTCTCTTCTCAAACGAGGCATTCCTCTTCCTCTGAGTGAGATAACAGTTCCAGATTGGGTTCCAGCTTTCACGGTAATTTTTTCAGTCGCATCTAATGTTTTGAAGTCAAAAGTTGTTCCTAACGCAGCAGCACTCATTGGAATAGTGACAAGACTTTGTAAGTCATCTCCAACTCGATGCAAAGATTTATGTTGTTTAACAACCACCTCTAAATACAAATCACCTGCATCACCACCACCTGGACCAACTTCACCTCTGCCAACCAATTGCACTCTTGTGCCAGTGTCAACACCTGCTGGAATTTGGGCATTAAGAGTTGCACGTGTTCTAACTCTTCCTTCACCTGAACATTCAGAACAAGGAGTTGCTAAAACAGTTCCAAACCCAGAACATTGCGGACAAGGTCGACTAGAAACTACTTGACCGAGTAAAGATCTTTGAACAGCTTGAACATCTCCACGTCCTCTACACATTGAACAGACAGTTGGAGAAGTTCCAGGAACACAACATGATCCGTTACAAACATTACAAACGACAGCTGTTTCAACAGTTAAATCTTTATTTATTCCAGTGAAAGCTTCTAATAAATCAATATCTAATCTAATTAGCGCATCTTGTCCTCGTCTGGTTCTGGAACGTGGTCCTCTTTGTTGTGTAGAACCAAAAAATGCATCAACAAAATCACCCAGTCCTCCGAAACCAAAACCGCCAGCTGAAGGTCCGTTTCCAGAAAAACCTAAATCATACATTCTTCTTTTCTGGTCATCACTTAATGTTTCATAAGCTGTTGTGACTTCTTTAAATTTTTCAGCAGCAACAGGGTCGGGGTTTAAATCAGGATGAAGTTCACGGGCTAACTTTCTATACGCTTTTTTGATTTCTTCCGCGCTTGCTTCGGTATCGACACCTAAAACATCATAAAAATCATTTGCCATTAGCTGTTACCTAAAATTCGACCCAGATACCTTGCAACAGCTCCAACTGCGGCCATTGTTCCTGGGTAATCCATACGAGTAGGACCAACTATTCCTAATTTAGAAAGTGAATCTCCACTGGTATATCCGGTAGCAACAATTGATGCAGAATGTAAGTTGGACGCTTTGTTTTCATGACCAATACGAACAAAGATATCGTCGGTGTTTGCCATTTCACCTAAGAGTTTTAGCACCACAACATTTTCTTCAATTTCATCCAAAACAGGTAATAAATTCTTACTAAAAGCAGGTTCGAGTCTTGCCAAATTTCCAGCTCCACCGACCATTACTTTTTGATCTGCGGACTCTTTAGTTAGAAAGTCAACTTTTTCAACAATAGCCTCAATGGCTTTAATTTCAGACTGGTTTGCAGTCTTTGAAAAATTATAAATTAAGGCAGCAACGTCTGAAAACTTCTTATCTGTAATAGTTGACCTTAACTTTATCCTCAAAGTATCTAATGCTTGAAGTGAAATTGCTTTTGGTAATTCTACTGTTGCTTGTTCTAGTCGCCCAGAATTAGCAACCAAAACAATCATGATTCTGGAATCTGTAACAGCAATTAAATCAATGTGTTTAACTACGGAGTTAGAAAGTATTGGATATTGAACTACCGATACCTGGCCTGTTAGTTGGGCTAAAAGTTTGACTGTTTTTTGCATTACATCATCAAGATCTACTGCACCTTGCAAGACTTGTGTGATGGCTTTAGTCTCAGCCGAAGATAGCGCTCTTACTTCATTTAATCTATTAACAAAAGTTCTATAACCTTTATCGGTGGGAATTCTTCCAGCACTTGTATGTGGTTGAACAATGTAGCCTTCATCTTCTAAGACAGCCATTTCGTTTCTCACCGTAGCTGGAGAAACTTTTAAACTGTGTCTTTCAACCAAACTCTTTGAACCTATTGGTTCTTGGGTTGCCACATAATCTTCGATAATTGCTCTCAAAACAGCGAACTTGCGTTCATCCATTATTTGCAATCACCGTTTCTAATTTGACTTAGCACTCAAGTACCCCAAGTGCTAGATTACTTGCCCTTTATTAAATCAGCGAATTCAACTCTTAATTCTTGCTCAAAATATTGAGAAAATAACCATAGAACTAGTCAGTTAATTGTCTAAAGACCACATCAGCTAATAGTCGACCCTCAACGGTCAAGATGATTTTTCCAGAATCTACTAATACTAAATTTTGCTTGATTAAATTGTCAATCTCTTTCTCTTTAAAATCAGATTCTTTAATTCCGTTCTTAAGTCTGCTCAGTAGCATAACCCTTTCATCACTAATCTGTTTTTCTGTTAAGACTTCCCTTGCTAATGCTGGGCTTTGATTTAACTCTAAGTTTTCCCGCCAGATCTTTGGTAATTTATGGTTCCACCAACGAACACCATTTATATGGGAATGGGCACCAGGACCAATTCCCCACCAGTTATTTCCCAACCAATAATTAAGGTTGTGTTGACATTCTTTCCCCGGTTTAGACCAATTCGATATTTCATACCAAGAAAAATTGTTTTCATTAAATATTTTGTCAGCTAATTGGTATTTGTCAGCAGCGTCGTCGTCGCTTACCGGTTGAATTTCTCCCCGGTTTAATTCTGAACCCATTTTTGTTCCAGGTTCTATAACTAGTGAATAAGCCGAAATATGGGGTGGATCTATCAAAATTGCGTCTTCAAGAGTTTTTTTCCATTCTTGCAAAGCTTCACCTGGTGTTCCATAAATTAGATCAAGACTAAAATTTGTGAAACCAGCTTCTTTCAGAATTGAAACTGAATTCATTACATTTTCAGGATTGTGCGTTCTATCTAGTATTTGTAAAACATTTTTTGCTGAACTCTGCATCCCTATCGATATTCTGTTGATTCCTGATTTTATCCAGAGATCAGATTTTTCTTTAGTGATTGTATCTGGATTTGCTTCTAATGTAATCTCTAAATTATCTTTTAGATAAAAATGTCTTTGTAAATTAATCAGAAATTCTTGAACTATTTCTCCATCTAGTAAAGATGGTGTGCCACCACCAAAAAATATTGTGTCAATGGTTAATTCTTCTTCTAACACTTTCTTCGCCAGAGCTGTTTCTTTCATGGCTGAATCAAGCCAACTATTTATTTGATCTTCTCTGTCTAATTCAGAAGGCGTGTAGGTGTTGAAGTCGCAATAGCCACATCTCTTAGCACAATATGGAACATGCACATAAAGAGAAAAAGGCTTTTTCGTTAACTCGCCTTTATTAGGCAAACTTCCATCACGTGGTGCTGGATCACCCTCAGGTAATGCCGCCATTTAATCCTTATTAGTTAATTAGTTGGCGTACATTTCTTCAATTAGAGTTTGATAACGTTTGCCAACTGCGTCTCGCTTAACTTTCATACTAGGTGTGAGTTCACCTGATTCGATAGCAAGGTCAGTTGGTAAGACTCTAAATTCTTTAATCTGTTCCCACGGACTAAGTGTTCTGTTTAATTTCTCAACTTCGCCTGCAATTTGATCTGTAACAGTTTTATCACGTAATAGTGAGTTATAGCTTCCTTCTAGTTTTCTTTGCTCCGCAAATGCTTTTAATGCTTCAGCATCAACTGCAACTAAAGCGGTGACAAAAGGTCTGTTAATCGCTTGGACGATCATGTTGCTAGCAATCTTGGTGATGCCTTTGTATTTTGATTCAATGTAACTAAGAGCAACAAATTTGCCGTTTGATGTTTTAACTAAATCCTTTTTACGATCAGTAATTTTTACTCTGCCTAGTTCATCAATTTCACCTATGTCACCACTTCTAAACCAACCATCAGCGGTGAAAGATTTTGCGGTTTCCTCTGGCAAGTTGTGATAACCCTTCATCACCCCTGGGCCTTTAATTAATATTTCCCCGTCAACATCAAGTTTTATTTCCATCCCGTTGAATATTTCTCCCACAGTTCCTATTCCTACGGTATTCGGTCTGTTTAATGTTGTAGCAGCACTAGTTTCAGTTAATCCATATCCTTCTAAAATTGTTAATCCTGCCGCCTCAAAAAACCAAGCAACATCAGTCGAAAGTGCGGCAGCGCCAGAAACAAAGAAACGAATTTTTCCGCCCATTCGTTTCTGAAGCTTGCTAAAAACTAATTTATTAGCAATTGCTAGTTTTGCTTTGGTAGCTTTATTTGGCTCAATGCCTTCATTTCTTTTTGCTTGTGCTGCTTTAATGCCAATTCCAACTGCCCAGTTAAAGATTTTAGATTTCGCTCCACCTTCGTGTTCCACATCACTGGTGACTTTGGCGTAAATTTTTTCAAATATTCTTGGTACTGCGCCCATAAAGGTAGGTTGCACATAGCTTAGATTTTCAACCAAGCGATCGACTTGTCCATCAACTGCAGTTGTGAAACCAATTTGTAATTGTGCAGCAAGCAAAACGCTACCGAAAGAGTGAGCAAGTGGTAACCACAACATTTGTACATCATCGGATCTCAGAAATCCTAAAGTTTGAATTGTGGCACCTTCGAAAGTCCAATTCGAATGAAGTAACACAACGCCTTTTGGTTTACCGGTTGTACCGGATGTGTACATCAGGGTTGCAATATTTTCTGATTTAATTGATTCAATTCGATCAGTCACTAAACGTGGGGCACTTCTCAGTTGTTGCCTGCCCATTTCTTCTAACTCATCAAGACTGATAACCCAGTCACCATCGCCTCTTCCTTCAAATACTATTACTTTTTGCACGTTTGGTAATTGGTTCTTACGATTTCTAAGTTTTGTTAGTTGTTCTTCATTTTCAGCAAATACTATTTTTGTTTCTGAATCATTTAAAATATATGCCACATCATCGGGTTCAGTTTGAGCATAAACAGTTGTAACTGCACCACCTGCAGTTAGAATTCCTAAATCAGCTGCTACCCATTCATATCTAGTCATGCTGGCGATCGCAACTCGTTCTTCATTTTTTAATCCCAGCCCAATTAATCCTGCTGCGATATGTACAACTTGTTCGTTAACACTTTGCCAAGAAAGTGTGGTCCATCCTGTATTAGTACGACGCATGAACGCTGATGCGTTAGGGGCAACTCGAACGCGTTCTTGCAACATGTGGGCAACTGATCTTGCTGGAGTTGGAAATGAAGCGGTAGCGCTTCCAGTCATTGTCTTTGCCACAATTATCCCCTGTTGGTTTGATTAAAGTTAGATACTTATCTACCAGATGTATTGGGGGTCTGACTAGTTGAAACGGGATAAATCTTTAGCTTTGTGGGTAATTATTTCTTATCTTTAGAGGCCGGATCAGCATTTGTTTGCAAGGCAGCCACAAAAGCCTCTTGGGGGACTTCTACGCGACCCACCATCTTCATGCGCTTCTTTCCTTCTTTCTGTTTCTCCAAAAGTTTACGCTTACGACTAATGTCTCCGCCGTAACATTTTGCTAACACATCTTTTCTGATGGCTCTAATCGATTCTCTAGCAATAATTCTTGCACCAATTGCTGCCTGTATTGGAACTTCAAATTGTTGACGGGGAATTAATTCTTTTAGTCTGCTTGTCATTTCAACACCGTATGAATATGCCTTGTCTTTATGCACGATGGAAGAAAACGCATCAACAGGGTCTCCATGTAATAAAATATCCACTTTTACTAAGTCTGCTACTTGCTCTCCTGATGGTTCATAATCAAATGACGCATATCCCCTTGTTTTTGATTTTAATTGATCAAAGAAATCAAACACAATTTCAGCTAATGGCAATGTGTAACGAATCTCAACTCGATCCTCTGACAAATAGTCCATGTTATGCATTTGACCGCGTCGATCTTGAGCTAATTCCATTACTGGACCTATATATTCACTTGGAGTAAGAATTGTTGCTTTCACAACTGGTTCATAAATTTCTGTAACTTTTCCACTAGGAAACTCACTTGGATTGGTAATTGCAATTTCTTGCCCATCATCCATCAAAATTCTGTAGCCCACACTGGGAGCTGTGGAAATTAAACTTAAGTTAAACTCTCGGTCTAACCTTTCTCGCACAATTTCAAGATGTAATAAACCTAGGAAGCCACATCGATAACCAAAGCCTAAAGCAACAGATGATTCCGGTTCATAAACTAACGCAGCATCATTAAGTTGTAATTTGTCTAGTGCATCTCTCAATAGTGGATAGTCACTTCCATCAATTGGGAAAAGGCCAGCAAAAACCATTGGTCTTGGATCTCTAAAACCTGCTAAGGCTTTTGTGGCAGGTTTAACTGAATCAGTGATGGTGTCACCAACTCGAGATTGTCGAACATCTTTAACACCGGTAATTAGATATCCCACTTCACCAACGCCTAAACCTTTAGTTGATTTTGGTTCAGGAGAAATAACCCCGATATCAAGAAGTTCATGTGTGGCACCTGATGACATCATTTTAATTTTTTGACGCGGGGTTAATTTTCCATCTATAACACGAACGTAAGTCACAACACCACGGTAAGTGTCATAAATCGAATCAAAAATCATTGCCCTAGCAGGCGCATTAGCGTCTCCCACTGGCGCTGGAACTTCCACTACAACTAAATCAAGTAATTCTCTAACTCCTTGACCAGTTTTGGCACTAACTCGTAAAACATCACTTGGCTTACAGCCGACAATGTTAGCTAATTCAGCTGCATATTTATCAGGCTGAGCGGCAGGTAAATCGATTTTGTTCAAAACTGGAATTATGGTCATATTTTTTTCTAAAGCTAAATAAAGATTTGCTAAAGTTTGTGCCTCAATTCCTTGAGCCGCGTCAACCAAGAGAATAGTTCCTTCGCAGGCTTCCAAGGACCTACTAACTTCATAAGTGAAGTCGACATGGCCTGGTGTATCAATCAAATTCAGGATGTAATTTTTTTTATCTAAGCCGACCCAAGGCAATCTAACCGCCTGAGACTTAATTGTTATTCCACGTTCACGTTCAATATCCATACGATCTAAATATTGGGCACGCATGTTTCTTTCCTCAACAACGCCAGTTATTTGTAACATTCGGTCAGCCAAAGTTGATTTACCATGATCAATGTGTGCGATAACGCAAAAATTTCTAATTAATTCAGGCGGAGTTGTGCCAGCGGGATTTATCTCAATGGTCACGATGAGTCTGGTGGTCTTTCCTCTAATAATTGGAGCATGCTCAAGGGTGCTTTCCCCTCGCATTACAGTCACACGCTACCCTTGAGAGCCTGCGGTGCACACAAGTGCCTCACAGAACATCACAACTAAGAAATGAGCAATTAACAGTGGCAAATATTAAGTCGCAAATTAAGCGCATCGGTCAAAACAACGCTGCCCGCGATCGCAACAAGGGTGTTCGTTCCTCAATCAAAACTGCCATAAGACAGTTCAATGAAGCTTTAGAAAAAGGCGACGAAAATGCTGCCAAACTTGCTCGTGCAGTTGGTAAGAAGTTAGATAAAGCAGCTGCCAAGGGTGTTTTGCATAAGAATCAAGCTGCAAATCGCAAATCTGCAATTGATAAGAAATTAACTCAAAAGAAAAAATAAATTATCTAGCTGACGCACCAATTTTTTGAATTGTTGTTTCAAGTAAGAATCTTTTTTGGTTATTATCTAAATAAATTCCATCAAAACCTGCTCTTACTAAGGCATCAACTCTCGCTAATTCAACAACCGCATTGGCTAATGAGGTTGGAGTCCAATTCTTCAACTGAGGTGTCAAGTATTCAACTTGATTTGGATTAATCTTTAATTCTTGCGCTATTTGTAACTTGGTCGCAGAAGTTGGCAAACCAGCCAACTTAACCAGTTTTCTTAATGATCCTGCTAGCACGGAAACAACGAAAACAAAAGAATTACTGTCTTGTTCTAGTAAATCATTTAAATTCTTTAGAGCAGATTGGGTATCTGCATTCCAAAGAGCGTTAGAAATATCATAAACTTTCACTGCTGCATTTCCCTGATAATACTTTTTTACTGCCTCAAGAGTTATTTTCTCTTCTACTATGTCAAAACAAAGTTGATTTATTGCTCCAGATAATTCATCAAGTTCTTGACCGATTGCATCACGAAGAGCAATTAATGCGTCCTCATCTATAGTTTTTTTATTTTTCTTAAATTCACCCCGCATGAAATTTAGAAACTGAGCTGTAGATTCAATCGACTCGCATTTAATTTCAGTAGCTTTTTGCTTTTGCAGCGCTTTTACAATACCTGTTCCCCCAGAGCCACCCCTATGTATTACAACAAGAAAATTTTCCTCTGAAATATTTGCTTCTGCATTTCTTAGCACTTCAACTAATTTTTCATCTAATTTATCTTCGGCAACATTTATGTTATCCACTATTACTAAATATGAACTTCCAAAAAGGTTTGGTGACATAGCATCCACAAATTGTGTATAAGATTCTTCGCTCTTAGCATCAATTTCTAGCTTATTAATCTCTTTAATATTTGATTTAAGAGCAGTCCAAACTTTTTCTAAAGCACGATCTACCAGCAGATCTGCAGTGCCTGTTATTAGTGTGATTTTGGGTAAGTTAGACATAAGGATTACTCAGGGACTATATTTACTAATTTTGGAGCTCGAACAATAATTGTACGAATTGCTCTACCCTCTAAGATTTTTATCACATTTGGTGACTCAACTGCCAATTTTTCTAAATCTTCCGCAGAAATATCAGGTGAAACGTCTAACTTTGCTCTTAATTTCCCAGACACTTGTACAACACAAACTACAGAATCTCTAACCAAAAGTTTCGGATCTACTTGTGGCCAACCTGCTTTTGAAACAAGTTCTTTATGGCCAAGAATTTCCCACATCTCTTCAGAGGTGTAAGGCGCGAACAAGGACAAAACTATGGTGATTGCTTCAACTGCTTCTCTAACTGCAGGATCTTTTGGTCCACACCCAGTATCTATAGCTTTCCTAGTTATATTTACTAATTCCATTGTTCGGGCAATAACAACATTAAATCTGAACGATTCAACTAATGTTGTAACTTCTGCGATTGTTCTATGTGTTGCTTGGCGAAGTGAAATATCACCTTTTTCAATATCGGCATCAATTTCTGAATCTACATCTTTTGCTAATCGCCATGCCCTTGCTAAGAATTTCTTTGATCCACCTGGTGAAACTTCTGACCAATCAATATCGTCTTCTGGGGGGCCTGCAAACACCATAGTTAAACGAACTGCGTCAACACCATATTCGGCAATTTGTTCACCAAGATCAACCATATTTCCTTTTGATTTACTCATTGCTGCACCATCAAGAATTACTTGACCTTGATTTAGTAATGCTTTGAATGGTTCATTGAAATCAACTAGACCTAAATCATTTAATACTTTTGTGAAGAATCTGGAATAAAGTAAATGTAATATGGCGTGTTCAACTCCACCTACATATTGTTCAACGGGAAGCCATCGCTTAAGTAGAGCCGGATCAAATGCCCTTGAGTCATCATGAGCTGATGGATAACGCAAGTAGTACCAAGAGGAATCAACAAAAGTATCCATAGTGTCGGTGTCTCTTTGGGCATTCTGTCCACACTTTGGACATTTTGTATTAACCCAACTTGTTGCTGCAGCTAAAGGTGAAGTTCCTTTAGGAGCAAGTTGGTCTCCTGCTAAATCTGGTAGTAGCACTGGTAATTCAGATTCTTCAACTGCAACTTCACCGCACTTGGGGCAATGAATGATTGGAATTGGAGCACCCCAATAACGTTGACGGGAAATTAACCAGTCACGTAAACGAAAATTAACCGCACTTTTTCCTTGCTTATTTTTTTCTAGAATCTCATTAATTTTTTTTATTGCCGAAACTTTATCTAAACCATCTAATGGCCCAGAATTAATTAATTTGCCATCACCAGGAGTTGCCACACCTGTAGTTGCAGGATCTGCTTCCCCAGTTTCAACAACCACTTGGATTGGTAATTTGAAAGCTTTAGCGAAATCTAAATCTCTTTGATCATGTGCTGGAACTGCCATAATTGCGCCCGTTCCATAATCAGCCAAAACATAATCCGATGCCCAAACCTGTATCTTTTGTTGATTAACTGGATTAATTGCAAAACGACCTAGGAAAATACCTGTCTTTGGTCGATCAGTTGCTAGTCGTTCTATATCTGTTGATTTTCTAACTTCTTCAACATATTTATTTAATTCAATTTTCTTGTCATCTAAGACTAATTCTTGAGCAAGTTTTGAATCTGCTGCCACTACGAAAAACGTGGCGCCAAATAAGGTATCTGGTCGGGTGGTAAAGACTGTTACAGGTTTATCTAACCCTTCAATTTGAAAATCTACATACGCACCTTCAGATTTTCCAATCCAATTCTTTTGCATAGTTAGAACTCGCTCAGGCCATTTACCTTCAAGTTGTTCCATATCATCAAGCAGTCTTTGAGAATAATCAGTAATTTTGAAATACCACTGGGTTAACTCTCTTTTTGTGACAACAGCGCTACATCTTTCACACGCACCTGCTACAACTTGCTCATTTGCTAAAACTGTTTGACAAGATGGACACCAGTTAACATTGCTGGCTTTTCGATAAGCTAAACCTTTTTTATACAACTGCAAAAAAAGCCATTGGGTCCATTTGTAATATTCAGGATCAGAAGTGTGTAGTCTGTGCGACCAATCAAATGAAATTGCGTATCTTTTAAATGATTCTGCTTGAGTTTCAATGTTTGCATAAGTCCACTTTGCAGGATTTTCTCCACGTTTGATTGCAGCATTTTCTGCAGGTAAACCAAATGAGTCCCAACCCACGGGATGAAATACGTTATAACCTTTTTGAAAGTAATACCTGGAAACAACATCACCGATTGCAAAAGCTTCAGCATGTCCCATGTGTAAATCACCAGATGGGTAAGAAAACATATCTAGAACATAAATTCGTGGACGATCATCATCTGGATCATTTGAAGCATTAAATTGTTGCTTTTTTTCCCAAATCGGTAACCACTTTGCTTGCACAGCCTCAATGTCTAAACTTGCATTTAGCTCTTGGTTATCTTTTGGGTTGTTCACAAAGTAAAACTTACCGATTAGTCCTCACGAATTGAGAACTGGTGTCAATTCCCACCACGGGATCCCCATCAATCCAAATATCTGAATTTTCTTTCGTCTTGTTCTCAATAAAATAATTTTTTTCTTGGGTTTGCCAACTTTCCATCTGTGCTTGAATATCTTGACCATCCCGATCCAAGACTCTATTAATCCCTATTTCTGGGGAAACCTCTATCCACAATTTCAAACAGGCGTATTTAGAAACTTCTATGACTGAGGAACCAACTCCTTCAATTATCAGTACTTTTGGATAGTTAATAACAACTTGGCCTAATCGTTTACCCAGAGCCCAATCGTATTTATTAAACACAATCACACTTTGTTCCAATAATGGATTTATAATCCAATTGACCAAGTCCTGCGAGGTTTTGGTAGTTAGTGCACTTTGCCATCCCTCATATATTTCATCCATATGAATAACTGGACAATCATTAAACAATTTTGATAAGGAAATTGCTAACGTAGTTTTTCCTGAACCTGCAGGGCCATCAATCGTTATTAATTTTGTTCCACCACACTTGAGTGAAGAATCGTCTACTTTGGTAACTAATTCTGACAATTCACTTACGTGAACCATTATTTTGTTGCCTTAGTCAGCCACTTTCTCCATCCAACTAAAGCGATGATTGTGAAGACAATATAAAGAATTGAAGTAAACCAAAGACCTTGTCTTGCATAATGAATCGTGGCCACAAAATCAACCACAAACCAAATCGGCCAAGTTTCAAATTTTTCTCGAACCATTAATATTTGGGCGATCACACTTCCAAGCAAGATAAATGAATCAGGCCATGTAGCTGCCGCACCAATTGAAGAAAGTGCTGGAGCAAGCAGAATCCATGATCCAAGCAGAGCAATTAGCCAGATGATTCTTTCTTTAGAATTTAATATTTCAGGTTTGGCACCACTCTTGCCCCAACCAAACCAACCCCAAATTCCTCCGGCAACAAAAACTAGCTGAAGAGCGGCACTTGCAATCAAGTTATATTCAATAAACAACCAACCATAAAGAAGTGAACTTATTACCCACCAAGGCCAAGTAAATCTTGCCCCAGTTGTGCCCAGCCAAACACCAATTAGTGAAGTAATAACTGCCAATAGTTCCAAAATTGTTACTTGATAATTCCAGGCCGTAAAAATAACAAACATATTATCTTCTCCCTGTCTGGCATTACCCAAACGGTTAAACGGTCAGCG